>CAZJZQ010000171.1:0-5694 GCA_964550535.1 uncultured Rhizobium sp. | reverse complement strand
GCCGTTATAGCCCTTGTGAAACTGCGTCTCGCCCGCGACCGTGGGCACGCCCACGCAGTTGCCATAGCCGCCAATGCCGCTGACGACGCCCGCCACGAGGCTGCGCGTCTTGGGGTGGGACGGATCGCCGAAGCGCAGGGCGTTCACCAGCGCGATGGGACGCGCGCCCATGGTGAAGACATCGCGCAGGATGCCGCCGACGCCCGTGCCTGCGCCCTGGCGCGGCTCGATATAGGAGGGGTGGTTGTGGCTCTCCATCTTGAAGATACAGGCGTCGCCGTCGCCGATGTCGACCACGCCCGCATTCTCGCCCGGCCCCTGGATCACGCGCGGCCCCTTGGTGGGGAATTTGCCGAGATGGCGGCGGGTGGATTTGTAGGAGCAGTGTTCTGACCACATCACCGAGAAGATGCCCAGCTCCACGAGGTTGGGCGCCCGGCCCAGCCGGTCGAGGATGATCTGGAATTCCTCGGCCTTGAGGCCGTGGCCCTTGCCGGATGCTGCATCCTGCGGGGCAAGGAGGGGGGAGAGATCGATAGTCTGGGGGGCGTGCGCGCTCATGGCCGCTGTTTACGCAACCGGGCGGATTCTGCAATGCGGCGAGCGGCGCAATGTCGTCCTGGCCCTGGTCCGGGGGCATGATCCGGAACGCCCGCTCCAACTGGGGCAAATGCCGCGGCGCAGGACCACTTAGCCGGGCTGGACGGATTGGCGGGAACCATCCTAGGGCAGTCCGTCATTTCGTCTCACAGCAGCTTGCGTTTGTTATGCCCCTTACGAGAGACCCCGGAGACGCGGGCGGCAAGCGCCGCCGGTTCTGGCAATACAGACCCCTGCTGGCGGGGGCGACCCTGCGTGAGCGGCTTATCGGCTGTCTCGGCGCCGTGATCGGTATCGCGCTGGCGGCGCTCATCGGCCGCGTGTCGATGGGCGAGGCGTCGGTCCTGCCGTGGATTGTGGCGCCGATGGGCGCGTCGGCGGTGTTGCTGTTCGTTGTGCCGTCCAGCCCAATGGCGCAGCCCTGGTCCATCGTGGGGGGCAACACGCTGTCGGCTCTCACCGGCATCGGCGTGTCTCTGGTGATGGGGCATGGGCCGGTTGCGGCAGGTGTTGCGGTGGGGCTGGCGATCGCGGTCATGTCGGTGACCCGCTGTCTGCATCCGCCCGGAGGCGCCGCCGCGCTGACGGCCGTGATTGGCGGTCCGGCGATCGCCGCAGCCGGGTTCGCCTTCGCGCTGGTTCCGGTCGCGATGAATTCCGTGCTGCTTGCGGCGCTGGGGTTTATCTTCCACCGGTTTTCGGGCCATGGGTGGCCTCACAAGCCCAAGCCGGTTCTCGTCAACAACCGGCCCGTGGCGGAACTGCCTCCGGCGTTGCGGGCGGGCTTTATTCCTGAAGATGTCGATGCGGTTCTCAAGGAGGAGGGCGAGGCGTTTGACATCAGCCGCGAGGACCTCGCGCGTATCCTTCACAAGATCGAGCTTCGCGCCCGGATACGGGCCAGAGGCGGGCTGACATGCGCGGACATAATGGCGCCTCCGATAGCGGTCGCCCGGCCCGGCGACAGCATCGAAGCCGCGCAGGCGATCATGCGCCAGCACAACATCCATTCGATGGCCGTAATCGACACGCGGGGGCGTCTGGCGGGGATTGTGAGCCTTTCGGCGGTTGGACGCAGCAGCCACAGGGTCGGCGCGGTTATGGAAAGCGCCGTCACCGCCAAGCGGAATACGCCTGTGTTCGAATTGATCCCGCGTCTCACCGGCGGCCGCACCACTCTCGTCGCCGTTGTTTCAGAGGATCAAACGCTTCTGGGCGTGGTGACGCCCACAAATGTAATCGCCGCGTTGACTCGCACGCCGGGGTTGTGATGCGGGCGCTACCGGATGCGTTCGGAGGGGCCGCAGCGCCGCTTGCTAGCCCTTCACGCCGCCCAGCTTGCAGATGTGTTTCCACTCGGCGGCGGTGACGGGCTGGACGGAGAGGCGGGTGTTGTTGACCAGCACCATGTCCTTGAGCGCGGGATCGGCCTTGGCGTCCGCCAGCGTGACCGGCTTTTTCAGCGGCTCCACGGCGCGGATGTCGGTGCAGACCCACGGGCCGGTTTCGGCCGTGGGGTCGGGATAGGCTTCCTTCACGACCTCGGCCACGCCGACGACGGCCTTGCCGGCGTTGGAGTGGTAGAAGAAGACGCGGTCGCCGGTCTTCATCGCCATCAGGTGCAGCTTGGCTCCGTGATTGCGCACGCCGGTCCACGGCTCGCCCTTCTTGCCGGCCTTCTCAAGATCATCCCATGAGAAGACATCGGGTTCGGACTTCGCCAGCCAAAAGGCCATTGCACGTCTCCGGCTGTTGAATGCGCGCCATTGCTCGCGCACTCGTCCGGACAAGGCAAGGCGTTATTGGGAAAGCGCGCGGTCCGGCGATCAGGCCGTTTCGGGGCGAAGGTGCAGGTCGAAGAAGTCGAGCACCGTGTCCCAGCTGGGGGTGTAGAGCTCAAGCGGCTTCACTTCGCAATTGGCGGACGAGGTGACGCGGCGCGTCGTGCCGGGCAGGAGGTCCTGACGGCCTATGAAGCCGCCATGGCCGCCCAGAGGCAGGCTGATGAAGGTGACATCACGGCATCCCTTGTTGAGCGCCTGATAGAGCAGCTCGCCCTGATGATGGGGAACGTGGCGGTCGGACTGGCCGTGGAACATCAGGACTGGCGGGTCATCATCGGTGATGTAGCGGGCTGGATTGGCTTTCTGCACCACGTCCGGGCATTCGAGGATGGGGCAGTTGAGCAGGCGCGACACTGTGGAACCGGTCTTGTAGCGGCAAGCGAGCGAGGCCGTCATTTCAGCTTCGGGGTCGCACTTGCTGACGGCCCAGTCGTCCATCTGCGAGAAGTCGGTCGGGGCGAAGAAGGTGACGACGGCCTGAAGGCGGCTGGAGACGCCGGTGACGCCGACATCGCCTTCGAGTTCGGCGACGTCGCCGGTGAGCGCGGTCATCAGCGCGGACCAGCCTGCGGAACTGTCAGCGAAGTAGCCGATGTGATCGGGATCGAAATTGTAGGACGGCGCATTGGCGCGGACCCAGCGCACAACAGACTTGGCGTCGTTGATCTGCGCAGGGAAATCGCCCTCGTGCGACGGGCGGATGGAGGCGGCCACGACGGCGACGCCGCGATCGTTCAGGCGGCGGACGAGGTCCACGCCATCGCGCCAGAAGATCGCTTTGCCATCGACCTCGTAGTAGAGGTCCTTGCCGTCATCGCGCAGCCAAGCCGATCCGCGCGTCATGATGACGACCGGATAACGCGCCGCGGACACCTGGGGCAGGTAGATGTCCAGCAGGTGAGCTTTGCTGTCCGGGGCGGGAGGCGGCGCATAGGCGATGTTGGCCGCCGAGGGGCGCAATTCACCGGTCATCACGACATTGGCGCTGGGCGGGGACACGATTTTCTCGCATCCGCACAGCAGCAACGCCGCAGCAATGAGCGCGAACCTGTTCAAGTGATCCCCCCTTCAACCGTCCGGCATCGCTAGCGCGCGTCTTAACTATCCGCAATGTGTCAAAACCGGCCGTACGCGGAGGATTCCTGTTGAAATCGCGCGACGGTCAGCTTCGCCCATGCAGGTGCCGGGCCTTGCGGAGTTGGGGGAACATCCAGGCCCAGGCCCCCGCGACAATGACGGCGCCGACCCCGCCGATCACCACGGCGGTGGTCGCTCCAAAAATGCCGGCGCCCAGCACCTTGGCCATGGTGCCGGCGCGGAACTCGCCGAGTTCGTTGGAGGCTGAAACGAAGACGGAGTTCACGGCGTTAACCCGTCCACGCACTTCGTCCGGGGTCCAGAGCTGGAGGAGGGTTTCGCGGACCACGACGCTGACCATGTCCGCCGCGCCAAGCATCACCAGGGCGAGAATGGACAGCCATGGCGTCGTCGAGAGGCCGAAGACGACGGTGAAGATACCGAACAGTCCAACGCAGACGAACATGATGACGCCGGCATTGTCCTTGATCGGGAAAGTCGCCAGCAGGGCCGCGACGGCGATGGCGCCGACGCCGGGCGCCGCGCGCAGCCAGCCCAGGCCTGCGGGACCGAGATGGAGGATATCGTCGGCATAGATCGGCAGCAGGGCGATGACGCCGCCCATCAGCACCGCGAACAGGTCGAGCGAGATCGCGCCCAGCACCACTTTCTCGCGCCAGATATAACGGAAACCCTCCAGCATGTTGTTGAGGGTCGGGCGGTCCTTCGGCGGACCG
This sequence comes from uncultured Rhizobium sp., assembly GCA_964550535.1. Classification (GTDB taxonomy): domain Bacteria; phylum Pseudomonadota; class Alphaproteobacteria; order Caulobacterales; family Hyphomonadaceae; genus UBA7672. The sequence continues at coordinate 1,436 of CAZJZQ010000171.1, read as the reverse complement.
GCCGGGGGCTTGGGCAGGGAGAAGATCATGATCGCGCCGGTGATCATGAGGACCAGCGCCACGGCGTAGGCGACGCCCGGTCCCTGGCGGTCGAGCAGGGCGGCGGTTTCAAAGTGGCCGTTCGAGCGCAGGAAGTTGACGAAGGGGTCTTCGCCGAAAGCCAGCAACAGGCCGCCCACGGCCGGGCCGATGATGGTCGCGGCCTGCCAGGCGGAGGAGTTCCAGGTGACGGCGTTGGCGAAGTCCTTCGACGGCACGAGGCTCACGATCAGGGAGGCTGAGGCTGGCCCCAGGAAGGCCCGGGCGACGCCGAACAGGATGAGGATGGCCAGCATCAGCCAGGCGGTGGTCATGGCTTCGGGGCTTCCCGGGGGGGCGTGGACGCCCGGGGTGAGCCAGCTGGCGGCCATCATCAGGGCGGCGCAGACGGCGGCGAGGGTGATGGACAGGCCCATGATCGTGCGGCGGCCGAAGCGGTCGGCAGCGGCTCCGGTGACCAGGACCAGCAGGAACAGGGGCAGGAACTGAACCAGGCCGACCAGGCCGGGATAAAGGGGGTCCTTGGTGAGATCGTAGATTTGCCAGAGCACAGCCACGGACAGGATTTGAGCCCCGAAAGTCGTGAACAGACGGGCCACCCAGTAAATGACGAAATTCCGGTGCCGGAACGCGGCCAGCCTCCCGCCGGACCCTGAAACGGCGTCCTCGGCGGCGGTGTCGGTCATCGGCGATCCTGGGGTGTGGCTGCGCTGGTGTAGCTGCGTTGGTGTGACAGGTGCGGGACGGGAATCGGCGTTTAGCCAGGCGCCATTGGCGGCGCAAGGAGGCGGTCTGGCAAGTCCCGCAGCGTCGCAGGCGGTCAAATCGCCTGCTGTACGATGTGTGCCGTCTTTTGAGGGCGGTTCGCCGCCCGCCAGAGCAAGATTCAGCCCCGTAAAGGGCGGCGGGCGGCGCCTGAACTGATCAATCGGTACGCAGGAACACTCCGTTCCGGTCAGGCGCAGTTGAATTAACGCGAGGGCCTTGCATTAGGAAAGTTGAAACGCCACACACGTTACGGGTGGCTGCATAGAATACGCGCGTGAGTCGGTTTCGCGCGTCAGGAGCCGCGCGGCCATGCTTGGCAAACTCTTCAGTCTCATGTCGACGGACATGGCGATCGATCTCGGAACAGCGAACACCCTCGTTTATGTGAAGGGTCACGGCGTTCAGCTCGATGAACCCTCCGTGGTCGCCTATGTGAACCAGAACGGCCGCAAGGTGGTTCACGCGGTCGGCAAGGAAGCCAAGATGATGCTTGGCAAGACCCCGATCTACATGGAAGCCGTCCGCCCGATGCGGGACGGGGTCATCGCCGACTTCGAAGTCGCCGAGGAGATGATCAAGCGTTTCATCCAGAAGGTGCAGGTCCGCCGGTCCTTCATCGCGCCGGTGAT
>CAZJZQ010000170.1:0-5702 GCA_964550535.1 uncultured Rhizobium sp. | reverse complement strand
CGCACGGCCGAGTCCGTCTTGTTGATGTGCTGACCGCCCGCGCCCGAGGCGCGATAGGTGTCGGTGCGCACGTCCTTCTCCTGGATATCCACCTCGATCGTGTCGTCGATCACCGGATAGACCCAGACCGAAGCAAAGCTGGTGTGGCGGCGCGCATTCGAGTCATACGGCGAAATGCGCACCAGCCGGTGCACCCCGCTCTCGCTCTTGGCCCAGCCATAGGCGCTGTCGCCCTTGATCAGCATGGTGGCGGACTTGATGCCAGCGGTCTCGCCCGCATGCTCGTCCACTTCCTCGATCTTGAAGCCGCGGCGGTTGGCCCAGCGCACATACATGCGCCGCAGCATCGAGGCCCAGTCCTGGCTCTCCGTGCCGCCCGCGCCCGCGTTGATCTCGATATAGCAGTCATTGCCGTCGACTTCGCCGGACAGCAGCGCCTTCAGCTCCGCTTCCTTGGCTTTGGTCACGGCGGCGCGGATGCTGGCTTCCACCTCGGCCAGCGCGCCCTTGTCGCCTTCAGCCTCCGCCATCTCCCACAGCTCGACCGCGTCGTTCGCCTCGCGCTCCAACATACGGATGTCGTTCATCGACGCATCCAGCCGGTTACGCTCCCGCATCAGGCTCTGAGCCTTCACGGAGTCGTTCCAGAAGTCGGCTTGTTCAGAGAGTGCGTTCAGCTCGGCCAGGCGTTTTTCCGCAAAGCCCCAGTCAAAGACGCCTCCTCAGCAGTCCAACAGACTGCCGGATGGTCTCGAGCATGTTTTCGAGTTCGGGCGTCATGAGGTCGGAAAGCTGGGATTGGAGGCGGAGAACAAATCGCCGGGGCGCGAAGCCCCGGCGAGGCGCTGGTCTTAGAAGATGCCGTCCCGAACTGTCAATTCGCCTGGCGGCTGTTGAGGTTGCGGCGGTTGCGGTTGGTTCGGGTCCAGCGGCTGCTGGCCTTCGCCGAGGAAGCCTGTCGGCGCCGGCTGTTCCACCGGCGGGGTCGTCGTCGAGCTGACCATCTCGTCGCCCGCCGCGATCTGCGAATAGTCCATACGATAACCGTCCGCCGTATAGCCCGGCTGGCAGCGCTCCATGGGCTCGGTGCCCGGCTTGAAGGCCTCAAGGATGATGAGGCGCGTATCCGGCGACGGCAGGCAGCCGGACTCGGCGTCCACCTCCACCAGCCGCACGCCTTCCGGCACGCGGAACGGCAGCGCGGGCTTGTCCTTCAAAGCGGCCAGCATGAAGTCGCGGAACATCGGCGCCGCGATCCGGCCGCCCGACTCGCCCTCGCCCATCTTGCGCGGCTTGTCGAAGCCGACCCACACCGCGACCACCAGGTCGGGGCTGAAGCCAACTGTCCACGCATCGATGAAGTCGTTGGTCGTGCCCGTCTTGGCGCCCAGCGGCTTGCCGACAGAACGCGCGGTCGTCGCCGTGCCACGTTCGACCGTGCCCTCAAGGATCGACACCATCTGATAGGCCGAGACCGGATCAATCACCTGCTTGCGGCGGTCTTCAAACGCCGGCGGCTCCATGCCCTGCCGCCATTCGGTCTGGCAGCCGTCGCAACCGCGATCGTCGGTGCGGAACACCGTCTGGCCATAACGATTCTGGATGCGGTCGAGCAGCACGGGCCGCACTTCGCGCCCGCCGTTCACCATCGCGGCGTAGGCCGTCACCATGCGCAGCGGCGTGGTTTCACCCGCGCCCAGCGACATTGCTTCATAAGGCGGCAGGTTGTCGTAGATTTTCAGCCGGTTGCCGATCTCCGACATCTTGTCGAGCCCCACGTCGCCCGCGAGGCGCACGGTCATGGCGTTCTTCGACTTCTCGATGCCGAAACGCAGCGTTTGCAGGCCATAGAACTGTTCGGAATAGTTGCTCGGCTTGTAGCACTCCGCCTGGGTGGGGTCGCACGACACGTAAGGCGCATCCAGCACACGGTGCGACGGCGTCCAGCCATTCTCCAGCGCCGCCAGATAGACGAACGGCTTGAATGAAGATCCCGGCTGACGCGCGGCCTGCACGGCGCGGTTGTACTCGCTCTTCTTGAACGAATAGCCGCCCGACATCGCCAGCACGCGGCCCGTGTGCGGGTCCATCGCAATGATCGCGCCCTCAACCTGCGGAATCTGGCGCAGACGCCACGCGGCGCCCTGCTCCGGCTTCTTTGGAGCGGCGTAATCGGTGATGAGCTGGCTGGTCACGTCAGGCGTGCCTTCGCGCGAGACGAAGATCACGTCGCCCGGCTTCAGGCCCGTGCCGCCTTCACGCTTGCCGGTAGAAGCCCACTTCACGTCCGCCGCCAACAGCGTGCCCTGCGTACCGTCCGCCAGGTCCAGCTTCACCGGGTCCTTGGCGGATTTCACGATGGCCAGCATCCAGGTGTTGCCGGAACCGCCAACGGCCTTCTTGCCTTCGTCCGAATTGGCGAAGGCCTTCAGGGCCTCCTGCGCGTTTTCAACGCCGTCGAGACGGCCGATCGGGCCACGCCAGCCATGCCGGCGGTCATACGTCTCCAGCCCCGCACGCAGCGTTGTTTGCGCGATCAGTTGCAGATTGCTGTCCAGCGTGGAGCGAATCGACAGGCCGCCCTCCCAGAAGGCTTTCTGCGCCTCTTTCTTGGTGCCGAAGCCGTCCAGCTTCTTGTCTTCGCCCAGACGCGTGATCTCGCGGCGCAACTCCTCGACATAATAGGCGGCCGCCTGGTTCTCGTCGGTGTCGAGACGCGCGACGGTCTTCAACGGTTCGGCCTTCGCGGCTTCACCGGCAGAGGCTTCGACGTACCCGTTGACGACCATGCGGTCGATCACCCAGTTGCGGCGATCAACCGCCGCGTCTGGATTATTGTAGGGGTTCACGCTGCCCGGCGCTTTCGGCAACGCCGCCAGCATCGCGCATTCAGCCAGCGTCAGGTCGCCCAGCGATTTGCCAAAATAGTTCAGCGCCGCCGCGCCGACGCCATACGAACGTCCGCCGAGATATATCTCGTTCATGTAGAGTTCGAGGATCTCGTTCTTGTCGAGCTGGTTCTCGATCCGCATGGCCAGCACGGCCTCGCGCACCTTCCGGTCCACCGAACGCTCATTGCCGACCAGCATGTTCTTCACGACCTGCTGGGTGATGGTCGAGCCGCCGGTGATGCGCTTGCCCTGCAACGCGTTCACCACCGTCCCGCGGAACATGCCCCACAGGTTGATGCCGGAGTGCTCAAAGAAGGTCTTGTCCTCGGCCGAAATGAAGGCCTGGATCAGTTGGTCGGGCAGTTCCTCGGAAGGAACATAGACGCGGTGCTCGCTTGCGAACTCCGCAACCAGCTTGCCGTCGCCCGCGTGCACGCGGCTGGTGATCGGCGGCTCATAGTTCGCCAGCTCTTTCTCGGACGGCAAGTCCTGCGTGACCATCAGGAACCACGTGCCGGCGGCCAGCGCGCCAACCCCCATCATGATGACGGATCCAAGAAGGACTTTCTTCAACATGTCTCACCGGCAGGGTCAGCGCCTTCATGGGCGCATATGTGATCGCGCGACTTTCTGGAGCGCGTCGACAGGTGCGGAATCACCGATCAATGAGGTGACTTTAAGGCGTCGCGAAGGTGCGGAATAGACCGCCCCGCAGGCCAATTACGGTCCCTCCCGGGGCGTATTGCGGGAGGTTACCGATAGGCCACCAGAGCGGGGGTCTGCTCGAAGAAGGTTTCAATAGCATCGGCCACCCCGCGCACCAGCCTGGAGCGCCGGGAATCGGACGACAGCATCCGCGCGTCCTCCGTGTTCGACATGAACCCCATTTCAAGCAGCACGGCCGGAACGTCCGGGCTGAGCAGCACGAAGAATCCTTTCTGGCGGTGCGTGTTGCGCAGCGCCGGCCAGCCGGCGCCCGCCAGCGAGGGCACCAGCATCTGCGCAAACCGCGCCGACTGGTTCTTGGTGTCGCGCTGCACCAGGTCGGCGAGGATGCTGTTCACCTCCTCCGTCCTGCTGTCGTCGTGCTCGACCGAAATCACCCAGTCCTGCTTGTGGCGCACCGTCTGGGCGCGTTTCTCACCCTCCGGTGAAAGGGTGTAAACCGAGGCGCCCCGCGTTTCCGCCTTGGGGGCCGCATCCGCATGCAGCGAAATGAACAGGTCCGCGCCCAGATCCCGCGCCCGCGTCACCCGGTCCTCCAACTCGATGAATACGTCATTCGAGCGGGTCAGCGCCACGTCAAACTTCTGATTTTTAAGCAATTCTTCGCGCAGGGCCTTGGCGATGCCCAATGTCACGTCCTTCTCGTACAGCCCGCTGGCCGCGATGGCGCCAGGGTCTTTGCCGCCATGGCCGGGATCGATCACGATCAGCGGCTTGCGCGCCGCGATCTGGGCGACCGGTTTCACATCTTCGCCCCGGGCGGCGGCCTGTTTGGCGAACTCCCCGGAGCTGGCCCGCGCCAGCTCCAGCACGATCTGGTGCCGGCCGGATTTCCCCTCACCCGTTTTGCGGGACTCGCGACTCACTATGGCCGGCGACGACAGGTCCAAAACGAGACGGGACGTACTGGCTGTGTTGTGGGCGTAGCGATAACCGGAGACCGGCCCGGCGCCTTTGCCCGCACCCGACTCAGTCGTCATCCCGCCGATCGACCAACGCACGCGCGGCAGGTCCATCACGACCCGGCGCGATCCCGCTTCCAACAAAAACGTGCTATAATTCAATTTATTGTCGGATTCGACCGTGATCCGGGTCACGTCGCCTTCAGTTGCGATACGCACATCGGTCACACGCGGGGGCGTCTGGGCGTGCGCCGTCGCGGCAAGCGCCAGCCCCAATGCAAAAAATATCAGGCGAAACAGGGTTCTCACGGCGAACCTTTGTATTCTACAGGTATGTTTTCACGGGCTTTTCTAGCCTTTCTGAACGCTAGCACGCCGTCCGTTAACTCTTCGTTCAGGCCAACGCCCTTCCCAAGCGCGTACGATTTGTGCAGATTGTGTCATGGCCATTTCAAATATGGCCGTGCGGCCCACCGCGACACCTGACAGCAACGGAAAGTGTGTCGGCCGGGCCAGAGCCGGTTTTTGCGTTTTCGGAGGCCTGCCGTGGGCAGCCTCCTCGGTCAGGGCATCCATGAGCGCGACGTCGCGAAATTCAGTCAGCCAGACCGGACGCGTTGGCCTGAACGTTCCCATCCCTTTCAGCAGACCGTGGGCGAGTGCCGCGCCAATGCGCGCCGCCTGCATTCATGACAATGAGGCATTCCTACATGAGCAAGCTCATGCTTATCGACGCAACCCACCCCGAAGAGACGCGGGTGGCGGTCGTCGCGGACGGACAAATCGAGGACTTTGACTTCGAAGCGCGCTCGAAGCGCCAGCTCCGCGGAAACATCTATCTCGCCAAGGTCACCCGGGTTGAACCCTCGCTCCAGGCGGCGTTCGTCGACTATGGCGGCAACCGCCATGGCTTCCTGGCCTTCAGCGAAATCCACCCCGACTACTACCAGATCCCCAAGGAAGACCGCGAAGCGCTGATGGCCGAGGCGGCCCGCGAGGACGAAGACGAATCCGGCGAGCACGACGAGGACGACGAAAGCGAGGATGAAGACGAGCGCGCGGACAGCCGCCGCCACGCCCTCTTCCAGCGCAAATACAAGATCCAGGAAGTCATCCGCCGCCGTCAGGTCCTGCTTGTCCAGGCGGTGAAGGAAGAGCGCCGCACCCTTGTTGCCGCGCTCTT
>CAZJZQ010000169.1:0-5718 GCA_964550535.1 uncultured Rhizobium sp. | reverse complement strand
GCGCTATCGCGCGCCCCGCTCCCTCATGCCCGGAGCTAAAACATGGCAGCATCCCACAGGACGCAAAGTCCGTGTGAAAGCCCAACCATACCCGCCGTCATCTTCGTGTTCTTTGTGACCCCTTCGCGCCTTGGTGTTCCTCTTCACCGCAGCAAAGGCAAACACGAAGACACAAAGGTCCACGAAGGCCGCCAAGCCCCCTCCAGCAGCGCCGCTCTCTCATGGAGTCATTCTCGGGGTGGGGATGCAAATGAGCGTTGAACCAAAACGCCTCACCGCCCCCCGCCAACATATCGCGAGCCCCAAAAAGCAGAAGGGCGGCCCCAAAGGACCGCCCCTCCCCATCACCCGCGCCCTTGCCGAGCGTCTCGAATAACGGACAACACCGGCGGGCAGGCGGCGCACGCGCGCAGCCCGGCCCGCGCCGGCCTCAACTGTCCAGATCGTCGCCGTACATGTCTCCCATCAGGGGACCCTCGCCCGAGCGCAGCAGTTTGAATACATAAGTCAGCACCGCGCCTGCGACGACCGCCCACTGCAACGCCGGAGTCTGCGCTGCGCCCACCATCATGTCCCACATTCTTTTGTCCTCTCTGCGGACTTTGAAGGAACCTAGCGCGACGGTTTTAAGAAACCCTGACCCAAACATTTCATAGGGGTAACCGGAGCACTTTTTTTGACCTGACCGGGGCGAGAGCGCCGCAATGGTTTCCAGTGTCTTGCACCCGCTCCGCATTCGGTGGCAGGTGCTGCGCAGGAAGGAATGCAAGTCCGTGACCAGACGCCCGGCCAGCTCCCCGAAGAAAGCACCGCCCGCGGCGCACGGCGCGCCGCGCGCATGGCAACGCATGCTTTCGGGCCGCAGGCTTGATCTTCTCGATCCCTCGCCGCTCGACATCGAGATCGAGGACATCGCCCACGGCCTGGCGCGTGTCGCACGATGGAACGGGCAGACGCGCGGCCCCCACGCTTTTTCCGTGGCGCAGCATTCCGTCCTGGTCGCAGATATTGTGGCGCTGATGTGGCCCGCCACGCCGCCCGGCGATCTGCTCGGCGCGCTGCTGCACGACGCTCCCGAGTATGTGATCGGCGACATGATCTCGCCGTTCAAGACGGCGCTGGGCGTCGACTATCGCCAGTTCGAGGCGCGGCTCGAAGCCGCCATCCGCATGCGCTTCGGTCTTGCGCCGGCCATCTCACAGGGCGCCCGCGCGAAAGTGAAGCGCGCGGACCAGGCCGCCGCCTTCTTCGAGGCGACCCGCCTCGCCGGATTTGACGTGGACGAAGCCCTGTCCTTCTTTGGCGAACCGCCGCCCGGCGCCGCGCCGGACATGGCGCCGCTGTCGCCCGCCGACGCACAGGCCTTATTCCTGTCGCGGTTCACGGCTTTCATGGCGGAAACAGAAACGACAGACGGGGGAAGCTGAGACGTCATGGCCATCTGGATTTCATCTCTGGCGGAAGCCCCCGGCCTCGCCCGCCAGCACAAGCCGGCGCGGATCGTCAGCCTGCTGAGCCCGTACGACACCTTCCCCGTGTTTGAAGGCATGCACCAGGACCATCACCTCCAGGTGCCGATCCATGATATCGCGCAGGATATCGGCGAGTGGCGCGCACCGGGCGAGTCCGACGCCGAACGTCTGATCCGCTTCGTGGAAGGCTGGGATCGCGCCGCGCCGATGCTGGTGCATTGCTGGGCCGGCATCAGCCGCTCCACCGCCACCGCCTTCATCACCGCCTGCATCCACAATCCGGCGACGCACGAAGAAGAGATCGCCTGGGCCATCCGCGACGCATCCAGCACCGCCTCGCCCAACGTGCGGCTGGTGGCGCATGCGGACGCGCTTCTCGGCCGCGGCGGGCGCATGTCGGCTGCAATCTCGGCTATCGGGCGCGGAGCGATGCACAGCGAGGCCGAACCTTTCGTCATCCCCTCCGACTTTGCGGGGCTGACAACGCGCAGCGCATCATGAGCACGCCCATCGCCGTCGGCCTCAGCGCCGTGATTGTGGCGGCGGATGACGACCAACCCTACGCCCTTTGCACACGTCACGGCGAAGGTCCCTCCGGCCTGCCTCACGGCCGTTTCGACCCCGCCAGCCACCGCACGTTTGAACTGGGCCTGCGCGACTGGGTGCGCGCGCAAACAGGTTTTGAACCGGGTTATGTCGAACAGCTCTACACCTTCGGCGATCAGGGTCGCGAACTGCCGCAGGCCGATCTGGAAGACGCGCCGCGCAACGCCCGTCTGATCTCGGTCGGCTATCTCGGCCTCACGCCGGAACGCACCGACATCACCGGCTTCGATGCGGTGTGGACAGGCTGGTACCGCTTCTTCCCGTGGGAAGATCATCGCGGCGGCCGGCCACAGATGATCGACAGGGTGATCGTTCCCACCCTGCTGAAGTGGGCGGACAGCGGCGACACCGGACGGCTCGACCGCGTGCGGCTTGCATTCGGCCTCGAAGGTCTCCCGTGGAACGAACTCCGCGCGCTGGAACGCTACGAACTGCTCTATGAAGCCGGCCTCGCCCCCGAGGCACGGCGCGACAGCCGCGCATCGACAAATGGCGCCTCCGATCTCCCCGGCGCATCGATGATCTCCGATCACCGCCGCATCCTCGCCACCGCCATCGACCGTCTGCGCGGCAAGATCAAATACCGGCCTGTCGTGTTTGAACTGATGCCGGAGCGCTTCACGCTCTCCAGCCTGCAAAAAGTGGTGGAGGCGATCCTCGGCCTCGACCTGCACAAACAGAATTTCCGCCGCGCCCTCGACCGGTCGGGACTCGTGGAAGGCGTCGGCGCTTTCGCGACAGCGACAGGCGGCCGCCCCGCCGAACTGTTCCGCTTCCGCCACGAAGCTTTGCGCGAAGGCGGCGCATCCGGAATGGCCACCCCGAGGGCTTGACGCCTTCGGACCACAGTCACACCTTCCTCCTTGGATAAAGGGGGGATGAAATGCGCGTTCTGACATTGGCTGTTTTGCTTTGCGCCACAGCCGCGTGCTCGACAAATTCCATCCGCGCCGCCGTCGAATACAATGATGAGACTATGATTCCGGCGCTGGCCGCTTTGGAAACATCTCTCAGGGACGTCTGCTTCGTACACGTCATGGAAAACCGCTCTTTGGTGGAACTCATGGCGACCCAACCGGGCAGTCAGAAGGTCGACCCTCGAAAGGCAGGTTCGCCGACAGCAACAGCTGCCTGGAAACTGGATTCAATCGCGCCGGCCAACGTCTTCCAACTGGAAAATGGCTGCTCGATAAGCGTGGCATTCGGCGATCCGGAACGCCTCAACGCCCGCGCGCTGGAACTTCTGGCGACCAAGGGAGACTTCACCGCAGGGCAATCAAGCCCGTCCGAAGATGGCGACGCGGTACGCACGGCTTATTGCACCAGCGGCGCGTATCCTTACGTCGCCGCGCTCTACAAACGCACGGACGGACCCCGTGTCGCTTTTCTCGCCAACGTCTTTAAAGCCACAACGGCAAGGCCCACATTCTGCACACGGGGCGGATAATCGCCACACCATGCGCCGTCTGACTGAAACAGGCGCGCCTGCGTGTTATCGGGGCGTGGGATGACTGACGATGCTGCTGCCAAATGTAGTCACCCGCGAAGTGCACTCACAAGCCGCACGCAGTATGGAGCCACACCATGCACCATGACATCGTCATCGCCGGTGGCGGCGCGGGCGGACTGGAACTCGCGGCGCGGCTCGGGCGAAAACTCGGAAAGAACGAAGGCCGCCGCCGTGTGCTGCTGATCGATTGCTCGATCTTCCACCTCTGGAAACCCAGCCTGCACGAAGTCGCCGCCGGATCGCTGGACAGCCATCAGGAGGGCCTGTCCTATCCGCTTCTCGCGCGCCGCAACCATTTCACCTTCACCTTCGGCAAGCTGACCGGCGTAAGCCCGGATGCGAAGACCATCACCCTCGCCCCCATCCGCGATCCCGAGAACGAAATTCTGGTGCCCGAGCGAACGCTGACCTACGGCACGCTGGTGCTGGCGACCGGCAGCGGCTCCAATCTCTTCAACACCCCCGGCGCCGCAGAACACGCCCACCTGCTCGAAGACGTCGCCGGCGCGGAAGCGTTCAACCAGCGCCTGACCTCCGCGTTTCTCGCCGCAGCCTATTCCGGCAAGCGCAAGCTCAGCATCGCCATCGTCGGCGGCGGCGCAACCGGCGTCGAGCTTTCAACCGAACTCATCGAAGGCCATGACGAATTGTCCGCAGGCCTGACCGCCGAACAGCGCTTCGATCTCGACGTCACCATCGTCGAGGCCGGCCCCCGCATCCTCGGCGGGCTGCCCGAACGCGTCTCCGAAAAGGCGACGCGCGCACTGGCCGCGAAACATATCCGCGTTCTGACGGGCGCCGAAGTCAAATCCGTCCACGCCGGCGGACTGGAAACCAGCGCGGGCGCCGTCCCGGCCGGCCTGATCGTGTGGGCCGCGGGAGTGAAAGCATCGGCCGGCAATACCGGCTTCGGATTGAAGACCGGCCGCCTGAACCAGTTCGTGGTGGACGACCGCCTGCGCACATCCGCGCCGGGCATCTACGCCATGGGCGACTGCGCGGAAGCGCCCGGTCCCGGCGGACGCCCCGTCCCCGCCCGCGCGCAGGCGGCGGCCCAGCAGGCGGCCTATCTCACAGGCGTTCTCGCCAATCCCCGCCGCACACCGGGTCCCTATATCTATCGCGACCGGGGCTCTCTGGTGTCGCTGGGCGATGACAAGGGCGTGGGCTCGTTGATGGGCGGGCTCGGCGGACCGAATTTCCTGATCGAAGGCATCTTCGCGAAATGGGCCTACATGTCCCTCCACCTCGCCCACCACCTGGCGATCATCGGGTTGCGGCGCACCTTCCTGCTCGCCCTCTCGCGGCTGCTTCACCGCAGGGTGTCCGGACGGCTGAAGCTTCACTGAGTACGGAGGCTGCTCCTGACGGAGTTCGCGCGCCTGTCGCCAAACCTTCACTTTGGACTCGACGTTTGCGGGTTTTTATGCGAATCTAGTTTTGCTCAAATTGAGTTTAAGTAGCGTTGCGTAAACATGGGTCGGCCTTTCGCTTGGGAAAGGCATTTTTTCAGGCCCAAATTATACTCATAATGAGCATAACGGCGGTTCGTTCACCGTCTGCTCTACGGGAGGGTTCTATATGGCCCGCGTCATCGACTTCGGCCCCGGCTGCGACATCCCCGGCGCCCGTCAGCGCCCCACAGCGGCCGCCGCGCGCGGTCTGGCCTACACCGCAGAGGTGAAGGCGGCCGTGGATCACCTGTACGAGTCCGTCTCCGAATTCATCACGCCGATGGAATGGCCCGCCATCGCTCCGCTGGTGCATGGCATAAACGAGCTGAAGAAGCTGCGTCACGCCGTGATCCTGGCCCACAATTACATGACGCCGGACATCTTCGCCCTCGTCGGCGATTTCCGGGGCGACAGCCTGCAACTGGCGCGTGAAGCCGCCGCCACGGACGCTCCCGTGATCGTGCAGGCGGGCGTGCACTTCATGGCCGAGACCTCGAAAATCCTCAGCCCCGGCAAGACCGTGCTGATCCCCGACCTGCGCGCCGGTTGCTCGCTCGCGGCCTCCGTCACGGGCGAGGATGTGCGCCTGATCCGCGCGAAATATCCCAACCTGCCGATCGTGACCTATGTGAACACGACGGCGGACGTGAAGGCCGAATGCGACATCACCTGCACC
>CAZJZQ010000168.1:0-5772 GCA_964550535.1 uncultured Rhizobium sp. | reverse complement strand
GTGGGAGATGCCCTCGTCCGATCCGCAGCGCCCGTCGATCTCCGGCGTCGTGAACCAGCCGGGCTATGGCATTCCGACCAAGGAACAGTATGTCGCGCGCTATTGCGAACTGACCGGGCGCGACGGCCTTCCCCAGCTCGACTACTATTTTGCGTATAACGCCTTCCGCCTCGCCGGCATCATCCAGGGCATTGTCGGCCGCGTGCGTGATGGCACGGCGTCGAACGCCGCCGCCGCGCAGAACGAAGGCCGCGTCGCCCCGCTGGCCCAGTTCGCCTACGCCTGCGCCCAGCGCGCCGGCATGGAAGGCTGAAAGCATCAACCCCGGGTGTCGCCACCCGGGGCCGCCTGCTTTCTTCAGAGATCGTTACCGGTCGACGTAGAAGCGGTGCACGCGGTCGCCGTTCAGTTCACACACCGTTTCGAGGTGCGAGAAACCGCGCGCGGAGTGGATGCGGACACGCCCTCTCAGCTCATAACCCTTGCGGGTTTCGCGCAGGCGCGGTTCGCCGTCGTACTGCATCGAGAAGGCGTTGCGGCTGCCGAGTTCGCGATCCATCGCGCGGTAGCAGACGCGAACGGCGGTTTCCTGCGAGACTCGATTGCGGCCGCCATGATGGCCACGGTCCCGGTCACGATCCCAGCTTTGCGGCCCGCCAGCCAGTTGGGGCTGGTTGTTGCCGCCGAATCCCTGGGCCGAAGCGATCGAGGGAATGAGGACCACCGAAGCAGCCAACGCTGCGGCCGCGATCCCGAACTTGATGGTGTGTTTCATCATGCTGTCAGATTGACCGGACTTTCCGGAACGCAGGCTGAACAGCACTTTCAGGATTGGTTATCTGCGGAAAGCCGGTTCAGAGGGCCTGGAACCACGTATCCAGCGCTGCGGCCTCGGATTGCAGGCGTTCGGCGCGGCGTGCGGCTTCGGCGTCCTGGCCCCACTGGCTTTCCTGATAATCCTCATCGACGCGCGAGATGCCGTGCGCTTCCAGCGCCGTCACGCGCCGCTGTTCGACCGCCAGACCGATCACGGCGGAGCCGAACAGCGCCACCGCGTGAACGAGCCCCGTCAGACGGAAATCGTCGAGCGCGGCTGCATGGCGGCGCACGGCTTCGATGGATTCCGCAGGCTGCATGGCTGGCAGGATTCCCTCCACCGCGATCAACCGCACGCCGAGGGTTTCGGCCGCCCAGTCACGCAGCGGGCGCCAGTGCGTCTCCTGTCGCGAGCGGAGTTCGCCGGGCGCGGAGAGATGGCAGACCAGATCCGTCTCGGCGTAGCGCGCGGCTTCCACCGCCAGCTCGGTGCGCGATTCTGGCGTGCGGTCGATGACGACGTTGACGAGGCGCGTGTTGAACATGCTCTGGAGATCGATGCGCTCGCCCTGCGCGCGCCATTCGTCCGCAATCACGTCCGCCAGTTTCTGCGATGGCAGATGCAACGGCAGCTTGGCGGGCGTCTTCAGCGTGCGGCCGTCGAGCGTCACGGCCCATTTGCCGCCGGCTGGCGCGACCGCGACGTCCTTGTAGAAGCGCACGGGGCGCTGATCGATTTCGCCCTTCACACCCTTCATGGGTCACGTCCTCCGCCAAAGGCCTGAAGCGCCGCCGTCAGCGTATCGAACGCATGATGCAGTTCGTGGGCGCCAGCTTCGTCCAGTTCGTCCGCCGCGCCAAACCCCTAGCTCACGCCGACCGCGCGCACGCCGGCTGCACGCGCCATCCGCATATCGTGGATCGAGTCGCCAATGACCACGGCGCGCTCCGCGGCGCCGCCAGTCATCTGGAGGTTGTGCGCAACCATGAACGGGTCCGGCTTGCCGGGGCCGTCGTCGACGCAGGCGCTGGCGTGGAAGAGGTCGCCCAGCGCATGTTTACGGAAAATGTTGGTGACGCCGCGTCGCGACTTGCCCGTGGCGACGCCCAGCAGCCAGCCATCGTCGCGCAGGCCCGACAGAAGCTGCAACGCGCCGGCATAGAGCGGCTCGCGGCCGTCATCGGTCTCGCGCAGGATGATGAAGGCCTCGATATACGCGGCCTGAAGCTGGTCCAGCATGGCGCCGGTCGCATCAGGGTGCATGGCCTCGAACGCCGGACGCAAGCCGAGGCCCACCACGCGGCGCACGGCGTCGTAACCGGGATCGGGCATTCCGCAACGGTCGTGGGCGTGCAACATCGCTTCCTGAATGAGGCTGCGGCTGTCGATGAGCGTTCCGTCGAGATCGAATATCGCCAGCTTCCGTATCATCGGCGGCGCACCTTGCGCAGCGTGAAGAACGGATCGTCACCGGCGCCGACATCAAAGCCGAGCACGTCGAACGTCGCTTCCATGTGCGGCGGCAGGCCGGCCACGAGGTCGACCGGCCTCGCGCCGGCGATCGCCGGGATGCGCAGCGCGCGGGCATGGAGGTGCAGTCCGTCCGCAAGGCCATACGGCGCTTCGCGGTCGCAGGTGTATTTGCGGTCGCCGACGATGGCGAAGCCAAGCTCGGCCATGTGGAAGCGAAGCTGGTGCGTGCGGCCGGTCTCGGGCTTCAGCGCGACCCAGGCCGCTTTCTGTCCGGCGTCCTGGACGACGCTGTATTGCGTCACCGCATGGACGGTGCCTTTTTCCGACTGCTCTGCGGAGCGCATCTTTTCTTTCTCGTCGCCCGGTCCGGTCGACTTGATCATCCAGCCGCGCAGTTCGCCATTCTGCGGATGCGGCGTGCCGATGGTGACGGCCCAGTAGATTTTTTCCAAGTCGCGCGAGCGGAACAGATGGCCGAGCTGGTTCGCCGCCGGGATCGTCTTGGCCAGCACCAGCACGCCGGTGGTGTCGCGGTCGAGACGGTGGACCAGGCGGGGTTTCTCAGCCGTGTCCGCAACCAGAGCGCGCGACAGCGCATCGATGTGACGCGTCGTGCCGGTGCCGCCCTGAACCGCAAGTCCCGTCGGCTTGTTGAGCGCGATGATGCGGTCATCTTCATAGATGACCAGCGAACGCATCATGTCCGCGTCCGACGATTTCACGCGCGTGACGGGTTTCGCCGGGTCATCTGTCTTTTCCGGCTGGGCCGCCATCGGCGGGACGCGCACGGTCTGGCCGGCTTTGACGCGGGTGTTGGATTTGGCGCGCGCGCCATCGACGCGGATCTCGCCCTTGCGCAGCGCTTTCTCGATCTGGATCTGGCTCAGCCCGTGAAACTTGCGCTTCAGCCAGCGATCGAGACGCGTATCGTCCTCGTCGGCGCTGACCGGGAGATTGACGACCTGACCGGCATTCCAGCTCATGCGAACACCCGCCGCGCAATCCATAGGCCAATGAACACAGCGGCCAGACCAACCGCGACCGAGCCAACCACGTAAATAGCCGCCGGCGCCAACTGCTTGCGCTCGATCATGCTGATGGTTTCCAGCGAGAACGCCGAGAATGTCGTGAACCCGCCCAGCACGCCGACGCCGAGGAACAACCGCCACGGCTCACCGCCGTCCGCCCGAAAAGCCAGCCATCCGGCGAGCAAGCCGATCAGGACGCTGCCCACAACATTCACCGCGAACGTGCCCCACGGCCAAGACGGGCCCAACGCGCGCATCGCCGCGACCGAGACGCCATAGCGTCCCGCAGCGCCAAGGGCGCCGCCAGCGGCAACAAGGAGCAGGTTCGTCATGGCGCTGCTCCATAAGCCCTGCCGGGACTTACGGCCATAGCGAGGCCTGCGGCCAAGCGCGCCCGCGCAAAATCCTCCGGCGGCGCGGCGAAGGCGCAGAACACGCCGCCGTCCGGGTGCGGCCCGGAAATCCGCTGGGCGTGCAGCATCAGGCGCGGTACGGGCTGGCCCGCGACGCTCAAGGCGCCGCCATAATAGGGGTCGCCCAGGATCGGCCGCCCGGCGAGCGAGAGGTGCGCACGTATCTGGTGCATCCGGCCGGTCTGGGGCTCAAGCAGGAGCAGGTGCTGCTGGCCCGCCGATGCAAGCACCCGCCAGCGGGTCACCGCAGTCTGGGCGCCGTCATCGCCGGGGCGCGCGGCGCGCATCAGTTCCAGCGCTGGCTGGGGCCGGTAGCGCGCCAGCGTCTGGTCGAACACGCCGGCGCGCTCGCGGAAGGCTTCGCCGCTCACCAGCGCCACATAGGTCTTGGCCATGTCGCGTCCGGCGAAGGCGGCGCTGAGCGCGGCGGCGGCCGGTTGCGTCTTGCCCGCGACGATGACGCCGGACGTCTGCGCATCGAGCCGGTGGACGAGACGCGGGCGTTTCCCGTTCGATTTGGCGAAGACGGCGAGCAGACCATCCAGCGTGCGGTCATCCGGGTTGCGCGTCTGCACCGGCAGACCCGCAGGCTTGTTCAGCACCAGCACGCCGGCGTCCTCGTGGACCACCAGTCCCCGCATGAAGGCGACGTCTTCGGGGCGGACAGCCTTCTTCTCATAATCCCGTTTGGGCATTTCTAGCCGCCACCTGACCGGTCGCGGCGGCGCTTCGCCCACTCGATGAGTTTTTCGCGTATGGGCGCCTCACGTCCCGCGCCTTTCGGCTCGTAGAAGGACCGGCGCTCCATCTCGTCCGGGAAATAGTTCTGGCCGGAGAACTGTCCCTCCGCGTCGTGATCGTATTCATAGCCCGAGCCATAGCCGAGCGACTTCATCATCTTCGTCGGCGCATTGAGGATGTGCGACGGCGGCATCAGCGAGCCGGTCTCCCGCGCCGCCATGCGCGCGGCCTTGTAGGCGGTGTAGGCCGCGTTGGACTTCGGCGCCGTTGCGAGGTGGATGCAGGCCTGCGCCAGCGCCAACTCCCCCTCCGGCGAGCCCAGCCGTTCATACGCTGCAACGGCCTCGTTGCAGATCATCAGCGCGGTGGGGTCGGCGAGGCCGATATCCTCGCTGGCGGCCCGGATCATGCGGCGCGCGAGAAACAACGGATCCTCGCCCCCCTCCAGCATGCGGCAGAACCAGTAGAGCGCGGCATCGGGATCAGACCCGCGCACCGATTTGTGCCAGGCGGAGATGAGGTTGTAGTGCTCCTCCCGATCCTTGTCGTAGGACGGCGCCCGCTTCTGAAGGGCGTTCATCAAGGCGGCGGCTTCAAGCGGCGCTTTAACTTTCCACGCAAAGACTTCCTCCAGCAGGTTGAGGAAGTAACGGCCATCGCCATCCGCCATCGCCATCAGTGCGGCGCGGGCGTCGGGCGTCAGCGGAGCGGGGCGGCCGATATGCGCTTCGGCGCGGGAGGCGAGCAGTTCCAGCGCCGCCTCGTTCAGCCGCTTCAGCACCATCACCTGCGTCCGCGACAGCAAGGCGCCGTTGAGTTCAAAGGAGGGGTTTTCCGTCGTGGCGCCAACCAGCGTCACCACACCGCGCTCCACGAATGGCAGGAAGCCGTCCTGTTGCGCACGGTTGAAGCGGTGGATCTCGTCAACGAACAGCAAGGTGCCCTTGCCCATCGCCCGCTTCGCCTCCGCAGCCTCGAAGGCCGCGCGCAGATCCTTCACGCCCGAGAAGATGGCCGAGAGCTGTTCGAACTCCAGCCCGGCGCGCTTGGCCAGCAGGCGCGCGATGGTGGTCTTGCCCACGCCCGGGGGGCCCCAGAGGATCAGGCTGGCCAGCCGCCCCTGCGACAGCATCCGCCCGATGGGGCCTTCGGCGCCGAGCAGGTGGTCCTGCCCTACAACATCCTCGATCCGCTCCGGGCGGAGCCGGTCGGCGAGGGGGCGCGGCGCATCAGCGTCCAGCCCGGCAGCGGAAAAGAGATCAGTCACAGCCGGTTATGTAGCGCGGCAGGGGGGCGACCG
>CAZJZQ010000167.1:0-5841 GCA_964550535.1 uncultured Rhizobium sp. | reverse complement strand
GCGCCTGCCCACAAAGTGGGCGCCCATCCCTATTCGGTCTTGCTCCAGGCGGGGCTTGCCATGCCGTCCCTGTCACCAGGAACGCGGTGCGCTCTTACCGCACCCTTTCACCCTTACCGGGGCGGCAAGCCGCCCGGCGGTTTACTTTCTGTGGCGCTATCCCTCGGGTTACGGGTTTCCCCTTCCCCGGGCGGGCGTTACCCGCCGCCTTGCATCCGTGGAGCCCGGACTTTCCTCCAGCAGCCGAAGCCGCCAGCGATCGCCCGGCCGCCTGATCGAAGGGGCAGCATATCATGCCCCGACGGGTCCTGCGAATATCAACGTTGAGGCATGGACGTTCCCGCGAGCAGTCGGCCGCAGCCAGAAGCTGTTTTTGGTCATGGAGCGTTCAGAATGGATCGTCTAGAAGCGCTCCATCGCGCCCACAGGAGAGACGTGAATGAAACTGGCGTATGCAGCTATTCTGGGCCTCGGTCTTGTCGCGGCCCCGTCCGCCTTCGCGGACCCGGACGCCGCCAATGGCGAGGGCCTGTATCAGCAGAAGTGCAACATGTGCCACGCCACGGGCCTGGCCAATGCGCCCGTGTTCGACAAGCTGGTGCTGCTTGAGCGGGAGAAAATTGTCGCCGCCATGAAGACGCCCACGCCGATGATGGCCGGCGCCGTCGCCGGTCTGTCGGACGAAGCGATGGGCGACATCACCGACTACATTCTCAGTAAGAAGCCGGGCTGATCTTCGCCCGTCTCGCAACTGAATCAGGAAAGGCCGGCGCATCCCGCCGGCCTTTTTCCTTAGCGGTAAAGTGCGCAAACACTGGCGATGCGGGCGAGAGTTTCGCTGTCGGCGTCGCCGGACACATCTGACGGCCGCCAGCGGCGCTGGAAGGCGCGCACCACGCCGGCCAGTTCGGCGTCGAACGCGCCTGCGCCATCGATGCGATAGCCGATCGAGGACAGGTCATCGCGCAATGATTCCACCGCCGCGCCCCTCTGTCCCTCGCTGAGCACAGGCCCGTCCACGACCCCGGACTGCGCCGGCGGCCACACGCCCACCCCGGCCGCCGCCAGTTTTTCCCACGGAAACAACTCGCCGGGGTCTTCCTTGCGCGCGGGCGCGATATCCGAATGCGCCACGATGCGCGACGGAGGGATCGGCCAGCGCGAGAGGATCGCCTGGCAAAGCGCAATCACCGCCTCGATCTGTTTGGCGGGATAAGGCGGCAGGCCGAAATCATGGCCGCCGTTCACGATCTCGATACCGATGGAGCGGGAGTTGAGATCGTCCTCACCTTGCCACCAGCTACGCCCGGCATGCCAGGCGCGCTTGTCCTCCGGCACGAGGGCGAAGACGGTTCCGTCCTCCTCGACCATGTAGTGGGCGGAAACCTGGGCTTCAGGATCGCGCAGGCGGGCCAGCGCGGACGGCCCGTCCTGCATGCCGGTGTAATGCAGCACGAGCATGTCGAGCGGGTGGAGCCGCTCGTTGAAATTGGGGCTGGGCGCTTCGACGATTCGCAGGCTCATCACCTGATAGTGTCGCTACACGCGGCTGCTGGGAAGCTAGCGGCTGGAGAGGGTGTGCGTTTCGATGACCCAGCCGTCCGGCGTCTGGCGGGCGTCGAGCGTATCGGACGGCTGCGCGCGTTCGCGGCGCGAACGGCCCAACTTGTGGCCCAAAGTGAGAAACATCGCCGCCAGCGCCAGAATGAACCCGATGACCGTGGTGGCGACCAGCGCCGCAACAGCGGCCGCGATCAACATCAGGCCAAAGCCCGCCCGCCCCAGAAAACGCCCGGCGCCGCGCGCCATGGTTTCAAGGCGGCCGAAAAAGCCTGGTTGGCCGAGGGTTTCTGTCATCCTTTTCCCCGTGGCGTGATGAAAAGGTGCGACGCCGGGCTCAAAAGTCAATCGGCGCGGGTGAGAAAACCCCGTTCCGCACGGATTCGTGCGTAGGCCGTTGTGATCGCCGCGGCCTTCTGGTGGGCGACGGGTTCGTACTCGCGCGGAGCGGATTTGGCGCCGGTCACTGTATCCGGATGATTTTCGCGCATCAGGCGGCGGTAGGCGGCGCGAACATGCTCGAATTCCGCATCATGCGGAACGCCGAGAACGATGTAGGGGTCGTCCGCCTCCGGGTGCAGGTGGCTGGCGCGGATGCGGCGGAAATCCGCTTCGCTGATGCCGAATGCGTCCGCAACGGTACGCAGATAGGCGATTTCGTCGGCGGTGACGGCGCCGTCGGCCAGCGCAATCTGGAACAATCCGTCCAGCACGCCTTCGAGCAGGCATGGCCGGTTGCGATAGCGCTTTGCGATCTGGCGCGCGTAGCTTTCATAACCGCGCACCGTCTGGCGCGCGATGTTGAACACGCGCAGCATCGACGCCTCGTCGCCGGGTGCGGCGCGGAACACGCGCGCGAACACTTTCACTTCATCGTGGGTGACCAGGCCGTCCGCCTTGGCCAGTTTTGCGCCGAGCCCCACGATCGCAGCCGTGAAGCCGACATCGCCGGGATCTGGCGCGCACGACGGCGCCGTCACGGCCGTTGCGGGTTCGGCGCCCGCAGGCCCGGCGACATCCTCGAACGCCAGCTGCGCAAGCAGGGCGAGTTGCGACCAGATACTCATTCCGGTCCTGTATGCCCTGCGCCGCGGCCGCTGATAAGGCGCCCAGGGGCTTCCTCGGCCTATTCCCTGACGCAGCGACGAAAGGGAACCGGCTGGCCGGGGTCGCGTTTGCACAAACGTCAGGCGCTTGCGCCTTCAGAACCGATCCCGGCTTAAAGGTCCCCCACGTCCCCTGCCGGGTGAGGAGCGTCGCCGCCGCATTTAACCATGCGGCGGCGATTGCGTTCTGGGTCTGAATTTCTGGCGGCCAGTTCTGCGCAACGATTCTCAGGCGGCGAGGATCAGCGCGCCGACGAGCAGCGCGATCTCGATACGGACCCACGACACGGATGAAAGAAGGCGCGCAGTCGTCATGGCCAATTCAGCCCCGGAGCTTCCCCAATAACTGAAGGCTAAAGGCGCGGGTTCCGCGCGCAATCACTCTCCCCCTGGCCGCGAACCGCTCAGTTCCTCCTCGCCGCGCGCGCCATATTGCGGCGGCGGTTCACCATGAAGGCTGGCGACACGCTGGCGGATCGTGATCTAGAAGGCGGCATGGAAACCGCCCCTCCTTCGTCCGCGCCCACAGCGATCGTCATCGGGGCAGGCCCCGCAGGCCTCGCCGCCGCCGAGGTGCTGGCGTCAGCGGGGGTGCGTGTCGCCATCCACGACCGCATGCCCACACCGGCGCGCAAACTCCTGATGGCGGGGCGCGGCGGCCTCAACCTCACGCACTCCGAGCCGCTGGAGGATTTTCTAAAGCACTACGGCGCGGCGCGGGCGAAGCTGGAACCCGCGATCCGCGCTTTTCCTCCATCCGCGCTGCGCGCGTGGTGCGAGGCGTTGGGACAGGAGACGTTCATTGGATCGAGCGGGCGCGTATTCCCGCGCGCGATGAAGGCCTCGCCCCTGTTGCGCGCATGGCTGGCGCGACTGGCGGGACTTGGCGTGACGTTGCAATCCCAATCACGCTGGACCGGATGGACAAGCAAGGGCGCGCTGACCTTTGACATCATCGGCGGCATCAACACTGAACGGCCCGGCGTGACGGTTTTCGCACTCGGCGGCGCAAGCTGGCCGCGCCTCGGCTCCGATGGCGGATGGACCGGCGCGCTACAGGCGCACGGCGCGAACATCGCGGAGCTGCGGCCAGCCAACAGCGGCTTCACGGTGCAATGGTCGGACATCTTTCGCGACAAGTTCGCCGGCCAGCCGCTGAAGAATGTGCGCTTCACCCTGAACGGCCGGGACGTGCGCGGCGAAGCGATGATTACGCGCGACGGGATTGAAGGCGGGGCGATCTATGCGCTGTCCGCCAGTCTGCGCGAGACGATCGCGGCGAATGGAGAGGCGGTGCTGGCCATCGACCTCGCGCCGGATATGCCGGCGGAAAAGATCGCGATGCGCATCGCCATGACGCCGGGACAATCGCTGTCCAACCGGTTGCGGCGGGCGGGCCTTTCGCCTCTCACCATCAGCCTGCTGCGCGAAGGCGGCGCGCCGCCGTCAAATCCGGCGCAACTTGCCGCCGCGATCAAGGATCACCGTTTGCGCCTCACCGGCGCTGCGTCCATCGGGCGGGCGATCTCCACGGCGGGCGGCGTCACATGGGACAGCCTGAATGCGGATTATTCTCTGCGCGCCGACCCCGCCGTTTTCGTGTGCGGTGAAATGCTGGACTGGGAGGCGCCGACGGGCGGCTATCTTCTACAGGCCTGCTTCGCCACAGGACGCGCTGCGGCGCAAGGCGCGCTCGCACGCCTCAACGCCGCTCAGTAGTTGAGGATCGGGCCCAACCAACGCTCGGCGGTCTTCATGTCCCATCCCTTGCGGCGGGCATAGTCTTCCACCTGGTCCTTCTCGATCTTGCCGACGGCGAAATACACCGCCTCCGGATGCGAGAAATAAAGGCCGGACACGCTGGCGGGCGGCGACATGGCGAAGCTGGACGTCAACTCCATGCCGGCCGCATCCTCCGCGCTCAGCAGGTCGAACAGCGTGCGCTTTTCCGTGTGGTCCGGCTGCGCGGGATAGCCGGGCGCGGGGCGGATGCCGCGATACCCTTCAGAGATCAGATCCTCGTTCGACAGCGTCTCGTCATGCGCGTAGCCCCACAGCTCGCGGCGCACGCGTTCGTGCAGGTATTCGGCGAAGGCCTCCGCAAAACGGTCGGCCAGCGCTTTCACCATGATCGAGGAATAGTCGTCGCCCTTCGCCCGGAAAGCTTCCGCGATGGGCGCTTCGCCATGGCCGGACGTCACGGCGAAAGCGCCGATGTAATCGGCGCCGGCGCCGATGGGAGCCACGAAGTCGCTGAGCGCGAACTGTCCCTTGGCGTTCGTCTTCTCCATCTGCTGGCGCAGGGTGAAGAAACGCTTGCGCTCCTTCGTGCGGGTTTCATCCGTCCACACCACGATGTCGTCGCCGTCCGCATTGGCGGGCCAGAAGCCAACGACGCCTCTCGGCTTCAGCCACGCCTCGCCGATCAATTGCTGCATCATCGCCTGGGTGTCGGCCCACAGCGAGCGCGCAGCCTCGCCGATCTTGTCGTCTTCGAGGATCATCGGGAAGCGACCCGCCAGATCCCAGCTGGAGAAATACGGCGTCCAGTCGATGTATCGTGCAAGTGTCGCCAGATCGGCGTCTTCGATCGCGCGGGCGCCCAGAAAGGACGGCTTGGGCGGTGTATATGCTGTCCAGTCCGGCGCGTGTTTCAGTGCGCGAGCCGCCGCGATATCGATGCGCGCCTTGGCGTTTCCGCCGGAGCGGGTATCGCGAATGCGGGCGTATTTCGTCTTCATGTCGGCCCAGTACCGGTCGCGCGTGTCAGCGCCGATCAGCTGGCTGACCACGCCGACGGCGCGGCTGGCGTCCAGCACATGCACCACGGGCGCGGATGTCAGCTTCGGCTCGATCTTGATGGCCGTGTGCGCGGGGCTCGTGGTCGCGCCGCCGATCAACAGCGGCACTTTGAGGCCCAGCCGTTCCATTTCCGACGCGAAATACACCATCTCGTCCAGAGAGGGCGTGATGAGGCCGGAGAGACCGATCATGTCCGCATTTTCGTTGGCGGCGGCTTCGAGAATTTTCTCGGCGGGGACCATCACGCCGAGATCCACGATCTCATAGCCGTTGCATTGCAGGACGACGCCGACAATGTTCTTGCCGATGTCGTGCACATCGCCCTTCACCGTCGCCAGCACGATCTTGCCGTTCGATTTGTCGGCCATGCCAG
>CAZJZQ010000166.1:0-5891 GCA_964550535.1 uncultured Rhizobium sp. | reverse complement strand
TTGTCCATCGCCTCGCGGAATTTCTTGCGGTCCTCCGCCTTCTCGATGGCGTCGGCCTTGGCGCCGATCATCTCGACGCCGTACTTCTTGAGGACGCCCATCTGTTCGAGCTTCAGCGCGCAGTTCAGCGCGGTCTGGCCGCCCATGGTGGGCAGCAGCGCGTCAGGCTTTTCCTGCTCGATGATCTTGGCGACCATTTCGGGCGTGATCGGCTCGATATAGGTCGCGTCCGCCAGCTCCGGGTCGGTCATGATCGTGGCGGGGTTGGAGTTCACCAGAATGACCCGGTAACCCTCCGACTTCAGCGCCTTGATGGCCTGAACGCCCGAGTAATCGAATTCGCACGCCTGGCCGATCACGATCGGCCCGGCGCCGATGACCAGGATGGACTTTATGTCTGTTCTTTTGGGCATGTCACCGGGGCGTGCAGGGCGTCAAAATCGGGCCGGGTGTAGCGGGGCATGGGGGGTGGGGCAAGGGCTTGCCCGCCGGCATGTCCCCTCGGCGCAACCAGGGAAGCCAGCGCCGTCAGGGAAGCCAGCGCCGTCAGGGAAGAATGAGCGCGCGTAAACACACAAAATGAATTACAGTTGCAACGCCGCATGAGTGTTGCATCGGCCGCCAGACCTGCGAAGTGATGCAGCTACACCCCGAACCGGACAGGCGCGTGCCCAGAATCGCCAAATTTGCCGCACTTGCCGCGGCCGCCGCCGTCGTGGCCGCGGCCATGGCGGCGGGCGCGGCGCCGCAGGTGGTTTCCACGCCGTCTAACGGATTGGCCACGGGGCCGGCTACAGGGCTGGCGGCTGGAAAGCCGGAGGCGACGCCTGAGGGGTTCAAGGACATGATGGAGGCCCTGAACCGCGCGCGGGCGCGGGCGGGGCAGAAGCCGCTGGCCTGGTCGGCGCGGCTGGCGGGCGAGGCGCTGGCGGCGGCGGAGGGCGTCGAAGCCGATGAATGCAGCAATACGGCGACGCTGAAGACCGCCCGGGCGACGGGAATGGCGGTCTATTGGTCCGCGCCGATCCGGTCGTTCGACGGAAATGGAAGGGCGCAGACCCTGCGCCCCAGCTTCATTGTTTCCGAATGGCGCGATTGGGGCGACGGCTTCAAGCCGGGCGGAAGCTGCACCAAGGCCGGCGACTGCGCATCCTGGGGCCATGTGACACGGCCGGCGGCGAAGCTGGCTGGCTGCGCGCGGGTAATTTGCGCGAACAGCGCGCAGGTGTGGATCTGCCGCGCCGGGGAATAGAGTCGGCGCTCACCGCTTATGTATAACGCTTGGCGGTTTTCTGGTCGTAGGTGGAGGCTTCGCCTTTTGGGGCGCCGGCGTAGCCGGTGACGGCGTCGGCGACGAAGGGGTTGGTTTTCCGTTCCTGGCCGAAGGTGGAGGTGGGGCCGTGGCCGGGGACGAACTGCATATGATCGCCCAGCGGCCATAGCTTGCCGGTGATCGAATCGATCAGGTCCTGGTGGCTCCCGCGCGGGAAATCGGTGCGGCCGATGGAGCCCTGGAACAGCACGTCGCCGACAAAGGCGATGCCGGCGTCGCGATTATGGATCACGACATGGCCCGGCGTGTGGCCGGGGGTGTGGACGACGCCGAAAGTGACGCCGCCCAGCTCCAGCGTGTCGCCGTCCTTGAGATAGCGGTCGGGCGTGACATTGCGCAGGCCTTCCAACTGGTAGCGTTCGGCGGAGGATTCGATCTGGTCGAGCCAGAACTGGTCGTCTTCGTGGGGGCCGATGATCGGGGCGCCGGTGCGCTCGCGCAGGTCGGCGGCGGCGCCGGCATGGTCGAGGTGGCCGTGGGTGAGCCACATCTCCTTGAGCTTCAGCCCGAAATGATCGAGCGCGCCGGCCAGCGTTTCAACGTCGCCGCCCGGATCGATGAAGACCGCTTCCCTGGTGGCGTCGTCCCAGATCAGCGAGCAGTTCTGTTGCAGCGGCGTCACCGGGATGATGCGGATCTGAAGGGGGGGCGGGGTGTCGGACATGGGGCAGGCCTCTCTCTCACCGCCTAGATGGCGGGTTGCCGGCCGGGCTGCAACCTCTGGTTGGCGCCGTCCGGTCCCCCGCTCGCAGCTTCGCGTCCCGGCAAATCCGCCCTAAGCTGGGGGAGCAGGTGTCAGGTTTCAGGCGTCAGATTTCAGGGAGCAGGCCATGCGGGTACGGCGCGGCGGGGGGATTGGCGGACGTCTTATCCTGATAGCCGGCATCATCGCGGCCATCGCTGTGTTCTGGTTCTCAAACCAGCAGGAGGGGCTGGTCACTGGCCGCAAGCAGCTCATCACCATGGGCGTGGCGGACGAGGTGCGGCTGGGGCAGCAGTCCTTCATGCAGATTCTTCAGAGCGAGCCGGTGCTGTGCGGACAGGGCGCCGCGTCGTGCCCGGTGCAGGCCGGGGAGGTGGTGCGGACCATCGAGGATATTGGCGCCCGCATCGCGCGGGCGGCGGTGGAGTGGGAGGCCGAGGGCGCGCCGATGACGGTGCTGGGCGAGACCGAGGGCGGGCTGCCGTCCTGGGGTTCGCTGGCCGACAAGTTCGACTGGACGTTCGTGGTGATCCAGTCGGATACGCCCAACGCCTTTGCGCTGCCCGGCGGCTATGTGGCGTTCTATACGGGCATTCTGCCGACGGCGGAGAATGTCGACGGCATCGCCACCATCATGGGGCACGAGATCGGCCACGCGCTGGCGCGCCATGGCGCCGAGCGGATGAGCCAGCAGCAGGTGATGCAGATGGGCCAGATGGCCGTCGGCGTCGCGATGGGCGACATGTCAGCGGATATGCAGCGGATGGTGATGGGCGCGTTCGGCGCGGGTGCGCAGGTGGGCGTGCTGATGCCGTTCAGCCGGGCGCATGAGAGCGAGGCGGACATGATCGGCCTCGAACTTCTGGTGCGGGCCTGTTTCGATCCGCGCGAGGCGCCGCGCCTGTGGGGGCGGATGGCGGAGCTGGGCGGCGGGGCGAGCCAGCCGGAAATGTTGTCCACGCACCCCGATCCGGGCGCGCGGGCGAAGGCGTTCGAGGCGGTGATGCCGCAGGCGGTCGCGGTTTACGAACAGCGTTGCGGCGTGTCCGGTCAGCGCTGAGGCGCTTTGCGGCGCCGGCTGACCCGGTAACGGTTCGCCCGCCTCGCGAGGCGGGGGACCGGCACAACCCTTGTATGGTGATGCGCCTGAGGCCGTGACGACGGGTCATTGATGGTTAACGATAGTCCTTTCGCGCATTCCGGAGAGCGTTCCCTGACCATGTTCGGGACGTTTGTTTCCGTGCGCGCGCCGGGACAGCGGCGCTTCAAGGCAGGCGCCGATGGCCAGTGATCCCGATATGACCGGGCCAAACAGCGCAAAAGCCGCCGGAACGGGCGTAAGCCGGACGGACCATTTCCTCGCGCTGGACGGCGTGCGCGGTCTTGCGGCGGTGGCGGTGCTGATTTTCCACCTGCAATTCCTGTTCAACGACACGCGGCTGTTCGACGGCAGCTTTCTCGCGGTCGATCTGTTTTTCGTGATGAGCGGACTGGTGGTGGCGTTGTCCTATGACCGCCGGCTGCTGAGCGGGGAGATGTCGCTGGGGCGGTTTGTCCAGGTGCGGATGATCCGGCTGCTGCCTCTTTACCTCGCCGGGTGCGCGCTGGGCGCTCTCTATCAGATCGGGCGGATCATTCTGGAGTCGCCGGAAGCGCCGACGCTGGCGGATCTGGCGTCGACCATTCCCTATGTGCTGTTGCTCCTGCCGGTGCCGAACGCGGCGGATATCGGGCTGGCGGATTATCCGTTCACGCCGACGGCGTGGTCGCTGTCGCTCGAATTCTGGTTCAACATCATCTACGCGATCGTTGTGGTGCGCTGGCGTTCACACTGGCTGATCCTGCTGGCGCTCGCGTCCTTCGTGCTGCTGTGCTTCGAGGCGGCGCGGTGGAACACCACCGATCTGGGGTGGGGCGTCATCACCATGGCGGGCGGGATTGCGCGCTTCTGGTTCTCGTTCACGGTTGGCGTGCTGCTGTTCCGCTGGATCAAGCATGCGCCGCGTCTGGGGCCGTGGTGGATGCTGATCATCCCCGCGACCTTCCTGTTCATTTTCATTCCGCGGCATGTGATCGTGTTGCAGCTTTTCTGGATCGCCATTGTCTTCCCCGCCTTCGTGTTCGCCGCCGCGCGGCTGGAGGTGAAGGGGGTGATGGCGAAAGCGTCGGATCACCTCGGGCGGCTGTCCTATGGCGTCTATATCCTGCACGGGCCGGTTGTTCTGCTGGCGCTGGGCGCGGCCAAGGCGGTGCTGGGCGATCAGTGGGAGAGGTGGGACTGGGCGATCGGGATCGCGATCATTCCGGCCGTCTTCATCGCGACGGCGGTGCTGACCTATTATTTCGAGGAGCCGGTGCGGCGCAGGCTGCGTCACCGCAAGCCGGGCGTGGCGCCGAAAGCTGCGGTTGATGGGTCGAGCAGGGCGTGAGCCGCGCTAGTTGATGCGGCCGCGGCGGGAGCCGGGGAGTTCGCGCACAGGGTTTTCGGCCAGCGCCTGCGCCCGCAGGCTGTCCAGCGAGATGCGCGTTTCGGCGTAGCGCTCCAGACGCGCGGGCAGCGCTTCCTGTGCGTTGAAGGCGAGGCGCTTCATCTCGCGGCGGCCGGCATTCACCGAACCGATGATGAGACCCGTGCACATCGCAACGGCGGCGAGCGCGCCCATGAGCGGCGTGGAGGTGGAGACGATCGCGGCGACAGCGCAGGCGGCCGCTGCGCTGCCGAACAGGGCGACAGGGCGGTGGTCGCGCAACAGGCGGGCGATGGCGGCGGCGTTGTTCATGGCGTCATGCAGCGGATGACGGCGCGGGACGGCGTCCTTCGCCTGCTCGCCGCAGATCGTCTGGATTTCTCCGGCGATCATTCCCATTTCGAGCGCGTGGACGCTGAAGGCCAGTTCGCAATCGACATGGGTGGAGCGGGCCGGGAAGCTTTTCACATAGCGGCGCGAGAAGGCGCGGTAGTCGGACAGCATGTCGTTGAAGCGGTCGCCGAGGATGTGGCCGGCGAGGCGCGCCAGCGTGCGGTCGCCGGGGCGGCGTTCGGCGGGGTATTCGCTTTTCTCGGTGGTGACGCGGCCGCCGATCATCATGTCGGCCTGCGTCTGGATCATGCGCGAGACGAGGCGCGGCGCGGCGGCGGCGTCGTGCGAACCGCCGGCGTTGGTGAGGATGTACACGTCGGCTTCGACGTCAGCGAACATGCGGCGCACGACGTTGTGTTTGCCCTGTAGCGGCTCGCGGCGGACCACGGCGCCGGCGGCGCGCGCGATGGCGGCGGTGTTGTCGTTGCTGTTGTTGTCATAGACGTAGATGCGCGCGTGGGGCAGCGCGGTGCGGTGGGACTTGATGACGTCCGCAATGGTCGGCGCTTCGTTGAAGCACGGGATCAGGACCGCGATATCGAGTTGGCGAATCTCCGGCGCCAGCGTCTGCCCGATGGAGCGCAGCGCGGCTTCCGCCATGGCCAGGCGGGCGTGGATATCGGCCGATGGATCGACTGTGGACATTGCGGACCCCGTTCCAATCCGGGACACGTTGCCACGCACGGGTAAAGAAACTCGCCTATACGCGGAGGGCGAATTTTGAGGGGTCTGGAAGGGTTTGGGTAACCAAATCCCGGCCTGGCGGCCTTACTTCGCCTCGGCGTCCATGAAATCCGCGAAGCGCTGGAACAGGTAGAAGCTGTCCTGCGGGCCGGGGCTGGCTTCGGGGTGGTGCTGGACCGAGATGATCGGCTTGCCCGCAACGGAAAGGCCGCAGTTCGTGCCGTCGAACAGCGAGCGGTGCGATTCCTCGACGCCGGGGGGCAGGGTCGCCACGTCCACGGTGAAGCCGTGGTTCATGGAGACGATCTCC
>CAZJZQ010000165.1:1626-5894 GCA_964550535.1 uncultured Rhizobium sp. | reverse complement strand
CCCACCATGTCGCCGCCCACGTCGGCGCCCTTGGTGAAGATGCCGCCGCCGAGACGCGCGAAGATGGAGATCAGCGAGGCGCCGAGGCCGAGGGCCACCAGCGCGTCAATCACGGTGCGGTCGCCCGGCTCATAGTTCAGGCCGGCCGTCAGCAGAATATAGTATCCGGCCAAACCCAGCAGGGCGAGACCGACCACATACATGCCGGTCACGGCGCCCGAGAGGAAGGCGACGTTCAGCCCCTGAGCCAGTCCCTTGGACGAGGCTTCGGTGGTGCGCACATTGGCCTGCACCGAGACTTTCATTCCGATGAAGCCGGCCGCGCCCGACAGCACGGCGCCGATCACGAAACCGGCCGGAGCCTGCCAGTTCTGGAAAAACGCAGCGATAACAATCGTCACCAGCACGCCCACGATGGCGATCGTCTGGTACTGACGTTTCAGGTAGGCGTTGGCGCCTTCCTGGATGGCGCCGGCGATTTCCTGCATCCGGGCATTGCCCGAAGGCATGGCCATCAAACGCTGAGTAGTGAAGACGCCGTACGCGACAGCGATAGCTCCCGCCAATACGGGCAGCCACAGCGAAAAGCTCATGAACGATTCCTCTCAAACCGCGATGATTCGGGAGGGGAATTTGCGCAATCCTGCATTGGGATTGCGTCGGCCCCGCCCCGTCAAGGTGGGCGGACCATGCCAATATTGGCCTTTAGGCGCAATATCCCTCAGTTTCGCCTAAACCGCTGCCCGCCGCTACGGCAAGACGCGCAATTGTCGCGCCCCTCATGGATCAGCCCGCCTGCCCCGCGCATTGAGCCGTCGCAGGGACATTCATCGCGCCCTCACGCAGGGAGAGGGATCATGAATTACACCCCGTCACCCAAGGCGGGCGCGTCCTTTGCCTTCTGGAAGGCAAGGCGGCCCGGATCAGGCGCCGGACCGCAACGGCCCGAACAGGTCCAGACAGCTGGCGTATTTCATGGCGTCCATATCGCCGAAGATCGCGTCCAGCCGGCGCCCCTTCGCGACATGACCCTCGACAAGCGCGATGCATTCCTCAAGCCGCGGCCCCAGCACCGGGTGCGCAAGATAGGCCCGCGCCTCGTCCTGCGAGCCGATGGCGTAGCGCCGCGACATCTCGCTTTGGCCAAGGCCCGCCGCCTGCGGGAAGATGAACCACATCCAGTGGCTGTCCTTGAGCCCCGCACGCAGCTCCGCGAGCACCCGGACAATCACAGGCGATTGCGCTTCGATAAATCGTTGCAGGTTGAATGGATCGGTCGTGTCCGTCATGTCCCCGGCAATCCCGAAACCCCCGGTCCGAATGGATGCGGACAGGTTGCTTCAGCCCTTGAAAAGCGATCAGCTTTCCGTCCGGAATCGATTTCGGACGGGTTGATCTGGCGCCGGTTCTACTGCTTTCCGGCCTGCTTGGCTTCCCACTTCGCCTTTTGCTTGGCGTACTCGTCAGGCGCACATTCGCCAGCGTAAGTGGCGCTGGCCTTCCACGAGAAGCCGGCGGGAATGCCGTTCCACTTCACGCTGCCCTTGGCCTGCATCGCCAGGGACCGGCTGGTGTGCTGGATGTTGGCGTCGGCCTTGCCGGGATAGTCTCCGCCGCAGACCAGCTTGAAGTCATAGCCGCCCGGCGCAGGCGTAACCGTGTTGACCGTGCATGTCTCGTCGAGGTCGTAGGCGAGATCGGCGAGGGTCATGTTGACCTCCTCCTCGATCATGCACTCCTTGCTCTTCTTGTCGGACACGGTGAGGCCCAGCACGCTGGTTTTCTGGCGCCAGTCCCACATGCCGGACTTCACCACCACGCCGGGTTGGCTGGCGGGGTTGTCGTTGTTTTCGGCGAAGGCGGAACCCGCCACGACGGCTCCGGCCAGAAGCGCCGAGACAGCGGCGATCATGATCGGCTTCATTGCGGTCTCCCTTTCAGAAGCGAAGGCCCTATATCGAGTCCAGTAAAGTCCGTCCGAGATGAATGCCGCCCGAACAAGGCAGGAAATTGACGCCGTGCCAGCCTCAAGGTTCCCGGGGATTTTCCGGGATCGACGGGATCCAGCGCCGCCCCAGCAGCAGAATAAGGCACGCCCCCGCCACATATCCCCCCGCATGGGCCTCCCACGCGATCCCCATGCCCAGCAGCATCGGCCCCGCCACCACCAGCACCACGTTGATGATGATGAAAACAACCGTGGCCGACAAGAACTGCCGCGACAGCGGCGAGATCACCCGCCCATAAGGGTCCAGCAGAAACGCCGCCGCGATCAGCCCGGACGTGCCGCCCGACGCCCCGACTGCGAACGCCGTCTCCGGTCCATTGAGCGCCAGGAACAGGATCGAGCCTGCCGCGACTGACCCAAGAAACACGATCATCCACTTGCCCGCGCCCGTGACGCCGCCATCCGCCAGCGCCCGCGCCACCGGCGTCCCGAAGGCCAGCAGCATCGCCGCATTCATCAGCACGTGGATCCAGTCGCCATGCAGCAGCGCCGTGGAGAACAGCGTCAGCCCCGCGTGAAAAATGGTGGGATAGGCGATCTCCGATCCCGCCTCGGCATGGAAACGGCTGGGCGCCAGCGCGAACTCGAACAGCATCCGCACCCGTTCGTCATAGGAGGCGAACTCATACCCCGCGTGCAGCCCCACAAGCAGCAACGCCATGACCACCACGATCACAGGCGCATTGAACAAGGGCTGGCGGCGGCGAGGCGGAGATTCATCTGACATCCGCGCAATGTGGGCTCACGCGCCGCTGCGGGCAACCGCCACGGCGCGCGATCCCGCTAAAGTGCTTTTCTCATGCGCGCGCCGGGGACCTGCCCGCCGCAAGCAACTCGCAGATAGCTGGGCCGTTGATCATCGCTGGCCCGGAGAGGTCAAGGATAGGGAAAAGCGCCCCGCCAGTGCAAACCGGCGGGGCGCTTGTTATCCGCAGCGGAGGCGGAAATTTGGTGTTTAGTTCCGCGACTTGTCCACCAGGCGGTCGTTCTTCGCCCAGTGCATCATGCCGCGCAGTTTCTCGCCGACTTCCTCGATCAGGTGCGCGTTCATGCGGGCGCGCATGGAACGGAAGGACGGCGCCCCGGCCTGGTTCTCCAGCACCCAGTCGCGGGCGAAGCGGCCGGTCTGGATATCGTCCAGAACCTTCTTCATCGCAGCCTTGGTTTCGCTCGTCACAACGCGCGGACCCGAAACATACTCGCCATACTCCGCCGTGTTGGAGATCGAGTAGTTCATGTTGGCGATGCCGCCTTCATAGATCAGATCGACGATCAGCTTGGTTTCGTGCAGGCACTCGAAATACGCCATCTCGGGCGAGTAGCCGGCTTCCACCAGCGTCTCGAAACCCGCCTTGATGAGTTCCACGATGCCGCCGCACAGAACCGCCTGTTCACCGAACAGGTCCGTCTCGGTCTCTTCGCGGAACGAGGTCTGGATCACGCCGGCGCGGGTGTTGCCGATCGCCTTGGAGTAGCTGAGCGCCACCGCTTCCGCTGTGCCCGTCGCATCCTGGTGGATCGCGATCAGACCCGGCAGGCCGAAGCCCGAAGCGTATTGCGAGCGCAGCGTATGCCCCGGGCCCTTCGGCGCCGACAGCGACACGTCCACGTCCGCGCGCGGACGGATCAGGTTGTAGTGAATGTTGAAGCCGTGGCCGAACATGATGTGCTGGCCCTTGCGCACATGCGGCTCGATCTCGTTGGCCCACAGCACGGCCTGTTTCTCGTCCGGGACGAGGATCATGATCACGTCGGCCCACTGGGCGGCCTCGGTGGGCGACACGACTTTCAGCTTCTCGCCCTCGGCCTTGGGCTTGGAGCCGGAGTTGGACTGGAGGCCGACAACAATGTCCTTCACGCCGCTGTCGCGCAGGTTCAGCGCATGGGCGTGGCCCTGGCTGCCATACCCGATCACCGCCACCTTGCGGGACTGGATCAGCTTCAGATCGGCGTCGGCTTCGTAATAAACTTTCATGTCACTCACCTTGGGGCTTTGGCCGGGCTCATAGCCGAATGGCCGATCGTCGGAAACTTAAATTCTGCGGAAGGCCCTAGCCCGCCTTCTCCTTGCCGCGCTGGATCGACAGCACGCCGGTGCGCGAAACCTCGACCAGCCCCAGCGGACGCATCAGCTCGCAGAACTGGTCGATTTTCTGGCTCGCCCCGGTGATCTCGAAAATGAAGCTTTCATTCGTCGTGTCGATCACATGGGCGCGGAAGATTTCCGCGATGCGCAGGCTTTCCACGCCGCTCGATGCGA
>CAZJZQ010000165.1:0-1616 GCA_964550535.1 uncultured Rhizobium sp. | reverse complement strand
CGCCACCTTCACCAGCGCCAGCTCGCGCTCCACGCCGCCGGCCGAGTTGGTGACGTCGATCACCTTGGCCACCGGCACAAGGCGCAGCAATTGCTGCTCGATCTGCTCCAGCACATGCGCCGTGCCGCTCGTCACGATAGTGATGCGCGACTGGTGCGCGTGCCGGTCGATCTCCGCGACCGTCAGGCTCTCGATGTTGTAGCCGCGCGCCGAGAACAGGCCGACCACGCGAGCGAGAACGCCGGGTTCGTTGTCGACAATGCACGCCAGCGTGCGCTGTTCGGCGCCCTCTTCGGGCTGCGTCATGTCATAGGCGGACGCCGGATCTTCCTTCACGGCGATGCGCGGCGTGCGGAGGCGGGTGTTGCGCGCCATCAGGAGAACCATCCCTTCTTCTTCGGTTTGTCCCCGGCCGTTCCTGCAGGCGGCTCAGGAGGCGTATCAGGTTGAGCATCCTGCATCGGTTGCTCCAGCCCGGCCGTTGCAGGCTGCGGCTGAGCGGACTGTTCCCCCGCCGCTGCGCGCTTCTGGTGGAACAGATAGCCCATATAGTTGAAAGCGTCCGCGATGGGCGACGTGCCGATATTGTCGGCCGTGTATTGCCCGCCCTCGCTGCGCGGAACCTTGAGACCATAGAGGCGGCCCGGCGCCAGCACCTTCTTGGCGTCCACCAACTCTTCCAGCAGCATCGTCTTGAGCATCAGGAAGTATTCGGTGAGCAGCCGCTGTTCAAACGCTTCCTGGCTGGCGGCGATGCGGTCCACCCGCGCCTCCAGCCCGTTCAGCCACCAGATCTCGCCCTCCGGCCCCTTCACGAACACGTCGCCGAAATACGACGCCAGGATCACCCCGGCCTCGCGCGGCAAGGGCGGCACGAAGGGCGCCAGCAGCGTTCCCCAGTCATCCCGCATGACGTCCATCGTATAGACTTCAAGCTGCGCACGCGGCGGCGGCACGTTGATAGTGGGTTTGGTCCAGGTCATTACACCAGCACCTTTCCGGCTTCGCCAATTTCGTCGCCCGTGATCTTGCCGAGGATCATCTCGTTGTGCGCGGCGCCCGAGGGGATCATCGGGAAGCAGTTCTCGGCCTTTTCCACGCGGCAGTCGAAGATCACCGGTTTCGGCGTGTCGATCATCTCGATGATCGCATCATCAAGCTTCGCCGGATCATCACACATCATGCCGTGGCAGCCATAGGCCTCCGCCAGTTTCACAAAGTCCGGCAGGCTCTCGGAATACGAATGCGAATACCGCTCGCCGTGCAGCAATTGCTGCCACTGGCGAACCATGCCCATCCACTCATTGTTCAGAATGAAAATCTTGACCGGCAGCTCGTGCTGAACCGCGGTCGACATTTCCTGCATCGTCATCTGCACGCTGGCGTCGCCCGCGATGTCGATGACCAGCGCCTTGGGGTGCGCCGCCTGAACGCCGATGGCGGCCGGCAGGCCATAGCCCATCGTGCCGAGCCCGCCCGACGTCATCCAGCGGTTCGGCTCCTCGAAATGATAGAACTGCGCCGCCCACATCTGATGCTGGCCCACCTCGGTCGTGATGTAGGTGTCGCGATCCCTGGTCAGCTCGTACAGGCGCTCGATGGCGTATTGCGGTTTG
>CAZJZQ010000164.1:0-5925 GCA_964550535.1 uncultured Rhizobium sp. | reverse complement strand
TGAACCAGGGCCAGATCTGCATGTCGACCGAGCGGATCATCGTGGTCGAAGCTGTCGCCGATGCGTTCGTGAAGAAGTTCTCGGACAAGGCCAACACGCTGGTGGCGGGCGATCCTTCAGCGGGCAAGACGCCGCTGGGCGCGGTCGTGGACAAGGTTGCGGCGGAGCGCGTGGCGCGTCTGGTGAAGGATGCGGTGGGCAAGGGCGCGGCGCATGTGACGGACGGCAAGATTGACGGCGTGCTGGTCTCGGCCAATGTGGTCGACAAGGTGACGCCGGAGATGGCGATCTATTCCGAAGAGTCGTTCGGCCCTGTGGTCGGCGTCATCCGCGCGCGCGATGCGGAGCACGCGCTGGAGTTGGCCAACGACACTGAATACGGACTGTCGGCCTCGGTGTTCACGCGCGATATCGCCAAGGGCTTCGACTTCGCTAAGCGTATCCAGTCCGGCATCTGCCATATCAACGGTCCGACGGTGCACGACGAGGCGCAGATGCCGTTCGGCGGCGTGAAGGCCTCCGGCTATGGCCGCTTCGGCGGCAAGGCGGGGATCGAAGAGTTCACAGACCTGCGCTGGATCACCATCGAAACCAGGCCGGGACATTTCCCCATCTGATTGCGAGCGGGATTTTTATTGAAAGGCCCGGCCGAATACCCGGCCGGGCCTTTTTTGTTTGTGGTGTAGCCCTACAGCCGTTCGCGCCTGTGGCCCTGGGGGGACCAGGAGAGCATGAAGGGGCGGATAGAGGCGCGCTGGACGAGGCGGGCTTCGACTTCGGAGATCACGTAGCGGGTGACGTTGGGAAGATCGAGTTCGGCGGCTTCGGCCAGGGTGAACCAGCGCAGGCCGGCGAGTTCGCGGCTGTCGGCGGGCGGGCGGCTGTCGATCAGCGCGTCGCTGGCGTTGGCCATGAAGAAGCGCGCGTCGAACCGCTTGTGCCGCATCGGCGGCGTGATCGCGCGGCCGACGAAAGTGTAGCAGTTGAGGCAGGGTGCGGCGCCTTGCGCGTAGTAGTCGTTCCATGAGGCGGGAATGGAGGACATTGGATCGCTGGGCCGGCCGGCGATGAGGCCGGTCTCCTCGAACAACTCGCGCACGGCGGTGAGGGCGAAGGCGCGCGTGGGACGTGTTGCTTCGATGCGCAGGATCTCGTCCTGGTCCGGCGCGAGTTCGGAGAGCGCGGGGGCGATGGCGTCTTCCTCGTCGACGCGGCCGCCGGGGAAGACGTATTTGTTGGGCATGAAGTCGTGTCCGGCGGAGCGGCAACCCATGAGGATGCGGGGGCGGTCGTCATCGAGACGGTAGAGGACGAGCGTGGCGGCGTCGCGCGGTACGGGCGGTTCGCCCTGGATCAGATTGGCTTCGGCCTGGATAAGATCGTGCTCGCCAAGCGGATCGCGCTGGGCGGCTGCTTTCTGGGCGGCGGCGCGTTCCAGCGCTGATTTGGCGGCTGCAACTTGCGCGGGATCGTTGTCCGGGTCGAAGGGATTTTGGGGGCTCATGATGCCTCAGCGATGGACCCCGCCAGAGCGGGCGTCAACCGCGCGGGATGGCGCAGGCGCAGTCCGGACGTGGACACTGCGTAAGGTCGTGTTGCGGGAGTGAGGGGGCGTTGCACATGCGTTGAAGAGCCTTGAGCATTGCGTCTTCCCCCGCCCAGGAGATGAAGCGCGGGGGCTACCGGCCTTTTTTCTTTGTGTTCTTGCCGTAGCTGGCTTTGCCCTTGGGCTTTGTGTTGTGACGGATGTTCGGGGGGCGGCCGCCGCCGTCGGTGGGGCGTTTGCGCGCAGGGCCGGACTTGCCGCCGGGGCGGCCCTCGCGACGCGGTTGGCGCAGGTCGCGGCGCGGCGGGCGCGGGTCGGAGAGCATTTCAAACAGCAGGCCGCCGGTGAGCGGCACGGCTTCGAGCAGTTTCACCTGCACGTTCATGCCCATCTCATAACGGCGGCCTGAACGCTGCCCAACCAGAGCGGCGTAGGCTTCATCGTGGACCCAGTATTCTTCGCCGAGGCGCGCGGCGGGGCTGAAGCCGTCGGCGCCGGTTTCGAGCAGGCGGACGAAGAGGCCGGCGCGCGTGACGCCGGAGATGCGGCCGTCGAAGGTGGCGCCGACGCGGTCGGCCATGAAGTGCGCGAGGTAGCGGTCGGTCGCATCGCGCTCCGCCGCCATGGAGCGGCGCTCGGTCATGGTGATGTGTTCGGAGTATTCTTCGAGGCGCACGAGGTCCTGGTCGCTGGCGCCATCGGGGCCGAGGCCGAGCGCGCGGATCAGCGCGCGGTGAACGATGAGGTCGGCATAGCGGCGGATGGGCGAGGTGAAGTGCGCGTATTTGGGCAGGTTGAGGCCGAAGTGGCCGAGATTCTCGTCCGAGTAGCGCGCCTGGGATTGCGAGCGCAGCACCATCTCGTGGATGAGGCTTTCGTTGTCCGTATCCTTCGCTTGCAGCAGCAGGCGGTTGAGACGCGCGCCGGTGATGGCCTCGCCCACAGCCAGCTTGATGTTGAAGGTCGAAAGGAAAGTGGAGAGCGAGGCGATTTTTGCGTCCGCCGGCGGTTCGTGGACGCGATAGATTGGGTTGGCTTTCTTTTCTTCCAGCGTCTCGGCGGCGCAGACATTGGCCTGGATCATGAACTCCTCGATCAGGCGGTGCGCGTCGAAACGCTCGCGCAGGGTGATCGAGGCGATCTTGCCATCGGCGCCCAGGCGCACGCGGCGTTCGGGCAGGTCGAGTTCCAGCGGGTCGCGCGCCTTGCGGGCGTTATCCACGGCGCGCCATGCGGCCCAGAGGGGCCTGAGCACGGGTTCGAGCAGTGGGCCGGTCTTCTCGTTGGTCTTGCCATCGATGGCTTCCTGCGCGGCGGTGTAGGAGAGCTTGGCGGCGGAGCGCATCTTGCCGCGGATAAAGCGGTGCTTTGTCTTACGGCCATTGGCGTTGAAGAACATCTCCACGGCCATCGTTTCGCGCAACTCGCCCTCGCGCAGCGAGCAGAGGTCCGCGGAGAGGTGTTCGGGCAGCATTGGGCTGACGCGATCCGGGAAGTAGGTGGAGTTGCCACGCCGGTAGGCTTCCCGATCCAGCGCCGTGCCGGCGCGAACATAGGCGGCGACATCTGCGATGGCGACGATGACGCGCCAGCCATTTCCATCCGCCTCGGCGAAGACGGCGTCGTCATGGTCTCGCGCATCTTCGGGGTCGATGGTGATGAGGGGGATGCGGGTGAGGTCTTCGCGCGTGACCTGGGTGGGCGTCGCCCGCTTCGCTTCCTCGATGATGGCCTCGGGAAATTCGTCAGGCACGCCATGGGTGTGCATGGCGATGATGGAGGCGGCGCGCGGATCGTCGGCGCGGCCGACAATCTCGATCACCTGCGCGCGGCGGGGCCCATAGCCACGGCCGGGTTTCTGCGAGAGACGGACGAGATCGCCATCTGCGGCGCCGCGCGAGTCCGGCTTCTCGATGATGAAATCGCCTTTCTCCTTGCGGGAGGCGGGTTCGACGATGCCGCCATACTTGTTGGCGCGGTAAACGCCGACAATGGAGGTTTCGGGCGCGGCGTCGATCTTCTTGATGGCGCGGGCGCGCCACACGCCATCGCTTCCCTGGTCGATACGGCAGAGCGCGCGTTCGCCCGGGGCGAGGGCGATGGTGCGGCTTTTGCCCTGCGAGGCCATGTAGAGAATGTCGGGGCCATAGACGCCTTCGCGGCCTACGCAGCGGCCGATGAGTTCACCGTCGCTGTCGATGCGCTCGAACAGGACGATGCCGGTGGGCGGCGGCGCCTCGACCTGCTGGAAGGAGCGCTTGGCGGTGCGGACGAGGGCGCCTTCGCTTTCGAGTTCGGCAAGGATGCGGCGCAGTTCGGGGCGATGATCCTGCGCGACGTTGAGGCCGCGCACGATATCGCGCTTGTTCCCCGCGCCGGGATTCTTCTCAAGCCAGGCGATGACGCTGGCGCGTGTGGGGGCTTCGGAAGGCGGGAGTGGCTTACGGGGCATTCAGTGTCCAGCCGGCTTATTCAGCCGGCGCTTTGGCGCCTTTCTTTGCGGCCGCTTTTTGGGCGGGCGCTTTTTTAGCGGCGGTTTTCTTCGCTGGGGCCTTCTTGGCCGCAGCCTTTTTCGCGGGCGCTTTTTCGGCGGCTGCTTTCTTTGCCGGAGCTTTCTTCGCCGGGGCTTTTTTCGCGGGCGCCTTCTTGCCTTTCTTGCCCTTGGAGGGGCCGGCCATGGCGCGGGCGTTCACGATCTCGATCGCCTGTTCCAGCGTGATCGACGCGGGATCGGAGCCGCGCGGGATGTTGGCGTTGACGTCGCCATGCTTGAGATAGGGGCCGAAGCGGCCAGCGTAAAGGTTGATCGCTTCGCCATCCGGGTGCTTGCCGACTTCGCGCAGCGGCGCGGCTGCGCCACGGCGTCCGCCGCCGCCCGCGCGTTTCTGCGCGATGAGGTCAACGGCGCGGTTGATGCCGATCTCGAACAACTCATTCACGTCCGGCACGTTCGCGTAGGTCTTGATGTGCTGCACATAGGGGCCGAAGCGGCCGAGGTTGGCGATGATGGGTTCGCCATCCTCCGGGTGCTTGCCCACTTCGCGCGGCAGAGAGAGGAGTTTAAGCGCGCCTTCAAGCTCCAGCTCCGCAGCGGACCAGCCGCGCGGGATGGATGAGCGGCGGGGCTTGTCGCCCTTTTCGACTGGATCGGGGCCGAGTTGCACATAGGGGCCAAAGCGGCCGGACTTGAGGAAGACGGTGAGGCCGGAGGCTTCGTCTTCGCCTAGCGTCTTGCCCTCGGGCGGGATGTCGCTCTCGCCCTTCTGGTCGACCCCGAAGGGACGAGTGTAGCGGCATTCGGGATAGTTCGAGCAGCCGATGAAGGCGCCGAACTTTCCGAGTTTGAGGCTGATCTGGCCATCGCCGCACACCGGGCAGGCGCGTGGGTCCAGGACCTCGCCCGTTTTCTCATCAACCCTCTCGGGGAAGATATGCGGGCCAAGCACTTCGTTCAGCGCGTCGATGACGTTGGTGATGCGCAGTTCGGAAACGCCCTCGATGGCGGCGGAGAAATCTTTCCAGAACTCGCGCAGGAAATCCTTCCACGCCAGCTTGCCGTCGGAAACGAGGTCGAGCTTTTCTTCCAGTCCGGCGGTGAAATCGTATTCGACATAGCGGGAGAAGAACTTCGCCAGGAAGATCGTGACCATGCGGCCCTTGTCTTCCGGGTAGAAGCGCTTTTGCTCCAGCCGCACATACTGGCGGTCGATCAGCGTGGAGATGGTGGAGGCGTAGGTGGAAGGGCGGCCGATGCCGAGTTCTTCCAGCTTCTTCACCAGCGAGGCTTCCGAATAACGCGGCGGCGGTTCGGTGAAGTGTTGCGAGGACGCGGCGTCGAGCAGTTTCGGCGCGTCGCCCTCCTTCACGGCCGGCAGGCGGCCGCCGTCTTCATCGTCGGTGTCGTCCTGGCCTTCCTGGTACAGTGTAAGGAAGCCGTCGAAGCGGATCACCTGGCCCGTGGCGCGCAAGCCGACGCGGCCGTCGCTGGACGGAATTTCGATTGTGGTCCGCTCGATGACGGCGGCTTCCATCTGGCTGGCGACAGCGCGCTTCCAGATGAGTTCGTAAAGGCGCGCCATGTCGGGTTCGAGGCGCAGATCCTTCGGATGGCGCATGAAGTCGGTGGGGCGCACCGCTTCGTGGGCTTCCTGCGCGTTCTTGGCTTTCGAGGAATAGCGGCGCGGGCCGTCGGGCAGATAGTCCTTGCCGTACATCTTGCCGATAGCGGAGCGGGCGGAGGCGTAAGCCTCTTCGGCCATCTGCACGCCGTCGGTACGCATATAGGTGATGAGGCCGACGTTTTCGCCGCCGATGCTCACGCCTTCATACAGTTTCTGCGCAACCTGCATCGCGACCTTGGCGGACATGCCAAGCTTGCG
>CAZJZQ010000163.1:1307-5952 GCA_964550535.1 uncultured Rhizobium sp. | reverse complement strand
GCTGCATCGCCTTCGCCGGTCGCGCGCCGCGCGGGCGTTCGCGGACCACTCTTTCCTGAAACAGGCGGCAGCGGAAGACATCGCCGACCGCCTCTCCGCGATTCCCCGCCGCTTCGACCGCGTGCTCGATCTCGGCGCCCAGGGCGGCGTGGTCGAAGTCGCCCTGCGCCGCGACCCGGACCTGTCCGCCCGCATCGGCGGCGTCATCAGCGCGGGCCCCGCCCTTGCCGCCGTCTCCCGCCCCCTCGGCGTGGCAGCGGACGAGGAAGAATTGCCCTTCGCCGACGCTTCGTTCGACCTGATCGTCTCCGCGCTCAGCCTGCACTGGGTGAACGACCTTCCCGGCGCGCTGATCCAGATCCGCCGCGCGCTGAAGCCGGACGGCCTGTTCATCGGCGTCGCCCTCGGAGGCCGGACGCTCACCGAGCTGCGCCGTTCTCTCCTGTCGGCGGAGGAGGAGGTTCGCGGCGGCGCCTCCATGCGCATCTCCCCCTTCATGGATGTGATCGACGGCGCGGGCCTCCTGCAACGTGCGGGCTTCGCCATGCCCGTGGCCGATGGCGACACGCGCACCGTCCGCTATCGCGATCCGTTCCGGTTGTTGTCCGATCTGCGCGGCATGGGCGAGACCGCCGCCTTCGCCTCGCGCAGCGCGCCCCCGCTCACGCGAGGGATGCTGCTGCGCGCGATGGAGACCTATCGCGCGGGCTTTTCCGATCCCGATGGAAAAGTGCGCGCGACGTTCGACTTCATCACGCTGTCAGGCTGGGCCCCCGCCCCAGACCAGCCAAAACCGAAACGTCCCGGCAGCGCCACGGTGCGCCTGTCAGATGCTCTGGGTGTGAAGGAAATCACGACGGGCGAAAAAACCGGACCGTCCGGCGGCCGCACGCGCTGAACGGCTACTCCGCGTCGCCTGCGTCTTCGGAAGCGTTCGCGCTGGGCCAGGCGTCGCTCAGACCGCCATACATTCCCGTGGCCTCCTGGCCCCACAAGGTCATGGCCCCGATCAGCCCGATCGTGATGAGACTGGCGATCAGGCCATACTCGATGGCCGTGCCGCCCTTGCGGTCGCGCAGGAAACGTTTCGGCAGCGAGAGCCTCATTGGCGCATCCCCTTCGACCACTGCACAAAATACTCGATCAGCGGAATGTCGGCGTCCGGCACCGGATAGCTTTTCGCCTCGCCCGGCGCGACCCACGCCAGCGACTGGCCTTCCTGTCCGTCCGGCTCGCCCGTCCACTTGCGGCACAGAAACACCGGCATCAGCAGTTCGAATTTCTCATAGCCATGCGCAGCGAAGGTGAAGGCTTGCAGGTCGGCGGGATCAACACCGATCTCCAGCTCCTCGCGCAGTTCGCGCACGAGCGCTGTCTGCGGGCTTTCGCCCGGTTCAAGCTTGCCCCCAGGCAGTTCCCAGAGCCCGGCCATCGACTTTCCCTCGGGACGCTGCGCCAGCAGCAGCCGGCCATCGTCCCGCACCAGAGCCGCCGCGGCGACGATCACCAACGGTCTTGCGTTGTCGGGTTGTCTCATATCGCGGTGAGTCCGGCGTGCACGGGAGGGGTCAACTTCTGTAGGCGCCGTTTATTTTCACGTAACCATCAGTGAAATCACAGGTCCAGACACGCGCGGCGCCGCGCCCGATGCCTGCATCCACCTTGATGCGAACCGTCTGGCCGGAGACAGCGGCCGTCGCCGCCTTCTCCGAATACTCCGGCGCCCGCGCTCCGTCGCGCGCCACCAGATGCGCGCCGAACCACAGCGAGATGCTGTCCCGCTCCACCGGCTCGCCCGATTTGCCGATCGCCATGACGACGCGGCCCCAATTGGCGTCGCCCGCTGCAATCGCCGTCTTCACCAGCGGCGAGTTGGCGATGGACGCCGCAATCGTCTTGGCCGACTTGTCGCTCACCGCGCCGGTCACTTCGATCTCAATCAACTTGCTGGCGCCCTCGCCGTCGCGCACGATCTGCACGG
This sequence comes from uncultured Rhizobium sp., assembly GCA_964550535.1. Taxonomy (GTDB): domain Bacteria; phylum Pseudomonadota; class Alphaproteobacteria; order Caulobacterales; family Hyphomonadaceae; genus UBA7672. The sequence goes on along the minus strand of CAZJZQ010000163.1, from coordinate 3,971 downwards.
CGAGGTCTTCCAGCACGCGGTGCAACGCCTGCGTGAAGCCTTCCAGGCGCGGATCATCCGGGTCGTCTATAGGCTCCCCGCCCGCCGCGCCCGTCGCGAACAGCAGCAGCGTGTCCGACGTCGACGTGTCGCTGTCGACCGTGATGCAATTATAGGTGAGATCGCACAGCCGCGAGATCAGCGCCTGGCACACGCGCGGCCCCAGCGCGGCGTCGGTGAACACATAGTTCAGCGTCGTCGCCATGTTCGGCTGGATCATGCCCGAGCCCTTGGCGAAGCCCGCGATGGAGACATTGCGCCGGTTCAGGTCCGCCACCTCGCCCGCCGCCTTGGCGAACGTGTCGGTGGTGCGGATGGCGTTCGCGGCCTTCTCCCAGTCGGGCGCAGCCAGGCTGCTCCACGCGGCCCTCACGCCATTGGCCACCAGTTCGGGCGGCAAGGGTTCGCCGATCACGCCGGTTGCGGAAATATAGACTTCATGCGGCGCGCACCCCGTCAGGCCGCTCGCCGTCTCGACCGTTGCGCGGTTCTTGGCGACGCCGGCGGCGCCCGTGAAAGCGTTGGAGTTACCGGCGTTGACCACCAGCGCCCGCGCACGCCCGCCGCCCGCGGCCAAGGCCTCGCGGCACCAGTCGACATCCGCCGAGCGCGTCGAGGACGTCGTGAACACGCCGCCCACCGAAGCGCCTTCGGGAAAATGCACCACAAGCAGATCGTCGCGCGTGCGTCCCTTGTAGAGCCCCAGCGAGCCCGTCGCGATCTCCATCCCGCCGACGCGCGGCATGACGGGAAACCGTTCGGGCGCCAGCGGCGACACCGGCAAGTCCAGTCCGCTGCTCATGGAGTGTCGCCTTCACGGCTTTCGCTGACGGGCGCGGGCGGCGCGGCCTGCGGAGCGGCAGGTTGCGATTGCGCAGGCGCGGGATTGGACGGCGGCGGCGTGGGCGACGCCGCTTCAAACGATGGCGGCCGGGCCTGCGGCTGCGGGGTTGGCTCGACCTGCGGCGGGGCTTGCTGTTGCGGACGCGGCGCTGCGGGCGCCGGGCGCGGCGGCGGGTCCACATCGAACGGATCAACCTCCAGCGACGAGTTCTGCGGCGCCGTCAGCTTCTGGATGCGTCCCGTCGTGCGCAGCTCTTTCAGAACCTCGCCGATCTGCACCGTGGTGAGATGCTTCAGGATCGGATCGCGCAACTCGTCCAGCGACGGCGGGCGCTCCTTGCGCCGCTCCTCGATGCGGATGATGTGCCAGCCCAGCTCCGTCCGGAACGGGCGCGACACCGATCCGGTTTCGGTCTGGCGGATCGCCGCCGCGAATTCCGGCGTCGCGTCATCCTCGCTCAGATAGCCGATATCGCCGCCATCCATGCGCGTGGCCTCGTCGGCCGACCGGCGCGAGGCCACGACCGAGAAATCCGCCCCGCCGCGCACTTCATTGGCGGCCTGGTCGATCTCCTCGCGCGTCGCCGTCTGGATGTGGCGCACGCGCGCTTCCTCGCCCAGCTCCCAGATCGCGATCTGCGCTTCGTACATCTTGCGGATCGCCGTCTCGTCCACGCGCTCGGCGACGACGGAGTCCACAAGGATATTTCCAAGGATATGCATGCGCGCTGATTCGAGCCGGTGCTGCGCCTGCGGGTCAGCGTCCAGCCCCCGCCCTTCCGCTTCCATGGCCAGCAGCTTCACGTCGATCAGGCTGTCGAGCACATGGTTGAATTCGGCGCTGTCCACCTCCAGCTGCCCGCCCCGCTCGACCAGATTCTGGGCCTCCGCCTCCATGTTCACGTCGGAAACATAGATCGGTTGCCCGTTCACGGTCGCAGCGACCGCCGAAGGGTCTGAAACGGCATCCAGACGCCGGCCGGTATCGGATTCCCCGCAGCCGCCCAAAAGCAAGGCAAACGCCAGAACCAGAGGCCGTATCCCGGCTGTCCCCATAAGATGCGTGCGAACGCCCATGGCTGGCTCCCGAGGCAGTTTAAGCGGTCATCAAGCAGTCTAAGGCTACCAGGTCCTGTGCAGGCCCGTGGCCAGCAGTCGGATTGACACTGGGTAGGCTGGTCCTTACGTCTCGCCCAAGCGCAAGTCGAGGGAGTTGTCCCACGGAGCGTGGACGTACCCGAGGCCGGATAACTCCCCCGGATACAAATGTATAGCACCGGGCGTCGCGATCGTCGCCGACGACTGACAGCGGATAGGCGTTAATGTTCGGGATCGCCACGAAACTCCTCGGCTCCGTCAACGACCGCAAGATCAGACCATTCAGGGGCCTCGTCCAGCGGATCAATGCCCTTGAGCCGGTCACGGAGGCCTTGTCTGACGACGCGCTGCGGCAACGCACCAACGAATTCCGTCAGCAGGTCGCCAACGGCGCCAAGCTGAACGACCTCCTTCCGGAAGCCTTCGCGGTGGTCCGTGAGGCCTCCAAGCGCACGCTGGGCCTGCGACACTTCGACGTCCAGCTGATCGGCGGCATGGTGCTCAACTCGGGCGCCATCTCCGAAATGCGGACCGGCGAGGGCAAGACGCTGGTGGCCACCGCCCCCGTCTATCTCAACGCGCTTGAGGGCAAGGGCGTCCACGTCATCACCGTCAACGACTACCTCGCCAGCCGCGACGCGGACTGGATGGGCCAGGTTTACCGCTTCCTGGGGCTCAGCGTCG
>CAZJZQ010000163.1:0-1297 GCA_964550535.1 uncultured Rhizobium sp. | reverse complement strand
CGACGCGCGACTCCGAGCAGATGAGCAAGCTCTACGGCTTTCTCGGTCTCTCGACGGGCCTGATCGTGCACGGCCTCAGCGACACGCAGCGCCGCCAGGCCTATGCCGCGGACGTGACCTACGGCACCAACAACGAGTTCGGCTTCGACTATCTCCGCGACAACATGAAATACTCGCTGGCCGACATGGTCCAGCGCGGCCACCGCTTCGCCATCGTCGACGAGGTCGACTCCATCCTGATCGACGAGAGCCGCACGCCGCTCATCATCTCGGGCCCGACCGACGACCGCTCGGAACTCTACCAGCAGATCAACGCGCTGATCCCGCGCCTCGACAAGGCCGACTACACGCTGGACGAAAAACAGCGCTCGGTCGTGTACTCCGAAGAGGGCAACGAGCACATCGAAGAACTGATGACCCAGGTGGGCATCCTGCAGGGCTCGCTCTACGAACCCGCGAACATCACGCTCGTGCACCACGCCAACCAGGCCCTGCGCGCGCACAAGCTGTTCCAGAAAGACAAGGACTACATCGTCAAGAACAACGAAGTCGTCCTGATCGACGAGTTCACCGGCCGCATGATGCAGGGCCGCCGCCTGTCCGAAGGCCTCCACCAGGCCATCGAGGCGAAGGAAGGCACGCGCATCCAGCCCGAAAACCAGACGCTCGCCTCGATCACCTTCCAGAACTATTTCCGCCTGTACGACAAGCTCGGCGGCATGACCGGCACGGCCTCGACCGAAAGCGCCGAGTTCGCCGACATCTACAAACTCGAAGTCGTCGAGATCCCCACCAACCGTCAGGTGAAGCGGATCGACGAGGACGACGTCGTGTACCGCACGGCGAAAGAGAAATACAAAGCCATCCTCACCGACATCAAGGATTGCGTGCGCCGCAAGCAACCCGTTCTGGTCGGCACCGTGTCGATCGAGAAGTCGGAAATCCTGTCCAACCTTCTCTCCGCCGAGCGCATTCCGCACAAGGTGCTGAACGCCCGCCACCACGAGCAGGAAGCCCACATCGTCGCCCAGGCCGGCGTCCCCGGCGCCGTCACCGTCGCCACCAACATGGCCGGACGCGGCACCGACATCCAGCTCGGCGGCAACGTCGAGATGCGCGTCGAGGACGAAACGAAAGCGCGCATCGAACAGCTCGGCCGCGAACTCAACGACGGCGAAGTAAAAGCGCTGCGCCAGGAAATCGAGGCCGACGTCGAGGCCAAGAAGCGCGAAGCGCTGGACGCCGGCGGCCTCTACGTGCTCGCCACCGAGCGCCACGAAAGCCGCCGCATCGACAA
>CAZJZQ010000162.1:0-6021 GCA_964550535.1 uncultured Rhizobium sp. | reverse complement strand
GCCAACCGCTACAAGGGCAATGACGCGGTGTGCGTCGCCTATTTCGGCGACGGCGCGTCGAACCAGGGGCAGGTCTATGAGGCGTTCAACATGGCCTCGCTGTGGAAGCTGCCGGTCGTGTTCGTGATCGAGAACAACCAGTACGCCATGGGCACGTCTGTCGCGCGGTCGTCCGCCGAGACGGAGTTGTTCAAGCGCGGCATCTCGTTCGAGATTCCGGGCGAGGAAGTTGACGGCATGGACGTTCTGGCGGTGCGCAAGGCGGCGGCCAAGGCGGTGCAACGCGCGCGCGATGGCGACGGCCCGTATATCCTTGAGATGAAGACGTATCGTTATCGCGGCCACTCCATGTCTGACCCGGCGAAGTATCGCACGCGGGAAGAGGTGCAGGATGTACGCGAGCACCGCGACCCTCTGGAGATGCTGAAAAAGAAGCTGCTGGATGCGAAGCACGTCACCGAGGACGAGTTGAAGGCGATCGAGAAAGAAGTTCGAGAAGTGGTGAACGATAGCGCCGAGTTCGCGCAGACGAGTCCGGAGCCGGACCCTGCTGAACTTTGGACCGACGTGCTGGTGGAGAGCAGGTGATGGGCAGGGGGCCTGTAGATCTGGACGTGCACGGCAGGATTCAAGTTACACGATGTCCCCTTGTCCAGAATGTTCTCGTTGCCGCACTTTTCGTTGCCGCTGTTGCCGGATGTTCGCAGGTAAGCGACGATCCGCTTGAAGTATCGCTTCTGAGTGATGGCAAGTTTGAGCTGAACGGAGCGAACATTCAGCAGGTCGATCTGTTTTCCACCATAGCGCATGCTCATGAGCAGCAGACCGCGCCTTTCAGTCGACAGCTTTGGTTTTATCGCGAGAATCCCAACGATGAGACCAATACGGCGCAACAGAAATCTATGGACGCCCTATTCGAGTTTGCCCCGACGAGAGGGTTGTACATCAGACTATTCGGCCGCTCCGACTTTTCACCGTCATCGGAAATCCTAATCGAATGACCGACATCCTCATGCCCGCGCTTTCGCCCACCATGGAGGAGGGCACGCTGTCCAAGTGGATGGTGAAGGAAGGCGATACCGTGAAGCCCGGCGATGTGATCGCGGAGATCGAGACCGACAAGGCGACGATGGAGGTGGAGGCGGTCGACGAGGGCGTGATTGCGAAGATCGTCATTCCCGCCGGGACGGAAGGCGTGAAGGTGAATACGGTGATCGCGCAGATCACCGATGGGGATGAAGCGCCGGCGCCGAAAGCGGCGAAGGGCAATGGCAAAGCGAAAGCCGAGGCCGCCGCGAAGAGCGCCAAGGCCGCGCCGGATGATGCGCAGGAAGAGGCTGACGACCAGTCGCGCGCCGATGCGAAGGCGGATGCGGCGGGCGGCAAGCCGGATGAGGGCGCGACCGAGCCGAAGGCCAAGAATGACGGCCACCGCCTGCGCGCGCCGGAGCAGAAGGCGGCCGCGGCCGAGGGGCTGCACGATCCGGCGCTGCCTGAGGGGACGACGTATAAGAAAACCTCCGTTCGCGACGCGCTGCGCGACGCCATTGCGGAAGAGATGCGCCGTGACGACACCGTCTTCCTGATGGGCGAGGAGGTGGGGCAGTACCAGGGCGCCTACAAGGTCTCGCGCGGGCTGCTGGAAGAATTCGGCGACAGACGCGTGATCGATACGCCGATCACCGAATATGGCTTTGCGGGCCTTGGCGTTGGCGCGGCGTTTGGCGGACTGAAACCCATCGTCGAGTTCATGACGTTCAACTTCGCGATGCAGGCCATCGACCACATCATCAACTCGGCGGCCAAGACGCTTTATATGTCCGGCGGTCAGATGGGGTGCCCCATCGTGTTCCGTGGGCCGAACGGCGCGGCGAGCCGCGTGGGCGCGCAGCACAGCCAGGATTATTCCGCCTGGTATGGCCATGTGCCGGGCCTGAAAGTTCTGGCGCCCTATGATGCGGCGGACGCGAAGGGGCTGTTGAAAGCAGCGATCCGCGATCCCAATCCGGTCGTCTTCCTTGAGCACGAGCTGATGTATGGCGTCGAGTTCGATGTGCCGGAGGTGGAGGACTTTGTCCTGCCGATCGGCAAGGCGCGCATCCGGCGCGAGGGAAAGGACGTCACGCTGGTGGCGCATTCGCGGATGGTGAAGTTCGCGCTGGAGGCGGCGGAGACGCTGGCGGAGCAGGGGATCGATGCCGAGGTAATCGACCTGCGTTCGCTGCGTCCGCTCGATACCGCCACCGTCATCGAGAGCGTGAAGAAGACCAACCGGATTGTGTGCTGTGAAGAAGGCTGGCGCTTCTTCGGCGTCGGCGCGGAGATCGCGGCGGCGGTGGTCGAGCACGCGTTCGATTATCTGGATGCGCCGCCTTTGCGGATCGCGCAGAAGGATGTGCCGCTGCCTTACGCCGCCAATCTGGAGAAGCTGTCGTTGCCGAATGCGGCGGATATCGTCGAGGCGGCGCGGAAGGTCTGCTACCGAGAGGTCGAATAATGACCATCCCCATCACCATGCCAGCGCTGTCGCCCACGATGGAGGAGGGGAACCTTGCCAAGTGGCATGTGAAGGTCGGCGATACGGTGAAGGCCGGCGACATTATCGCGGAGATCGAGACCGACAAGGCGACGATGGAAGTCGAAGCCGTCGATGAGGGCGTGGTCGCGAAACTGCTTGTCGAGGAAGGCGCGCAGGGCGTGAAGGTGAACGCGGTGATCGCGGAGCTGGAAGGCGAGGGGGATGCGCCTGCGGCGAAGGCTGAGCAGAAATCGCAAACACCAAAGAGCGCGGACAAGGCGGCGTCCGCTCCGCCAACGCCCGCACAACCGGCCCCCTCCGTCTCGGCGCTGCGCGCCGATCCACCTCCCCCGCCTTCCGGCGGTGGAGGAAAGGCGCCGGCGGCGGTTGCCGCCAGCGGTGGTCGCATCAAAGCCTCGCCGCTCGCTCGCCGCATTGCTTCGGCGAAGGGTGTTGATCTGTCGGCGCTGAAGGGTTCGGGGCCGCATGGGCGGATTATCAAGGTGGATGTGGAGAAGGCGCAGCCGGGCGCGGCGAAGCAGGCGCCTGCTGCTGGGGCGGGCGTCACGAGCCTGATCGAACCCGCTGTGCTGGATGACCGCGTTTATGCGCCGGATAGCTATGAGTTGATCCCGCTGGATGGCGTGCGGCGGGTGACGGCGCGGCGGCTGACGCAGAGCTTCATGCAGGTGCCGCACTTCCCGCTGACCATCGATCTGGAAATCGATCACCTGTTGTCTGCGCGCGCGCGCATCAACGAGGCGGCGGAAGAGAAGGGCGTGAAGGTTTCGGTCAACGACATGCTTATCAAGGCGTGTGCGATGGCGTTGATGGCCCATCCGGATGCGAATGCGAGTTTCACAGACAAGGGCATTGCTCAGCACAAGTCGGCGCATGTGTCTGTTGCGGTGGCGATTGCGGGCGGGCTCATCACGCCGGTAGTGCGCGATGCGCAGACCAAGGGGCTGGCGCAGATCGCGGTGGAGATGAAGGATCTGGCGGCGCGAGCGCGCGAGAAGAAACTGAAACCGCAGGAATATATGGGCGGTACGTTCTCGATCTCGAACCTCGGCATGATGGGCATCCGGCAGTTCGCGTCGATCATCAACCCGCCGGAAGGGATGATCCTGTCAGTGGGCGCCGGTGAGAAGCGCGCGGTGGTGCGCGGCGGCAAGATCGAGACGGCCACGGTGATGACGGTGACGCTGACTTGCGATCACCGCGTGGTGGACGGCGCGACGGGCGCACGCTGGCTGGCGACGTTCAGGCAGTTTGTGGAAACGCCGGAGGCGATGCTGCTGTGATCTCGTCGCGCGACTGGATCGTTATTACCGTTGTCGCCGTGGCGGTGGGTCTGGGTGTCGTTCTGGGCTGGGAGTACTTCACCCTAACCCTCGGTCTGCGGCCGAGAATAATTGGCTACATTGCGGCGGCGGTTGGGTTTGTCGTGGTTGTGGCGATCCTCTTGCCGCCGAGCTTGCGAGAGGGGTCACGGCGTCCGGGGCGTTCGAGCAAGCGGGACAGATGAGGCCGTCCTGATGTCGCTTCGCCTGAAGGTCATAATCGCGGTTCTGGCTCTAGGTCTGTCGGCGTTTGCGGTTCTGGGCGATGCGGTCTTTCAGGGGATGGGCCTGCCGCCGAATTCGGGGCGCATCGTGGTTGGCGGCGTGTTGCTGCTGTTTGGAATTGTCTGGTTCTTCTGGACCAGTGTGAGCATGCGGGCGGACGACAAGAAGGCGGCGCGCAAACGCCGCAAGCCATAACAGGGAGCCGGGTGTGGCTGACGCGAAATCCTATGATCTGATTGTCATCGGCTCCGGACCCGGTGGCTATGTCGCGGCGATACGGGCGGCGCAGCTGGGGATGAAGGTTGCGATTGTGGAGCGGGCGGAGCTGGGGGGCGTGTGTCTCAACTGGGGATGCATTCCGACGAAGGCGTTGTTGCGGTCGTCGGAGGTGTTTCATCTGATTACGCATGCGAAGGACTACGGCCTCAGCGTCGATAATCCCAAGGTGCTGATGGACAAGATCGTGGCGCGGTCGCGCGGTGTGGCGAAGCAGTTGTCGGGCGGCGTGCAGTTCCTGATGAAGAAGCACAAGATCGATGTTCTGGAGGGGACTGCGCGGCTGGAGAAGGGCGCTCCTGCGCCGAAGGTGATTGTCGAGAAGGGCAAGGGCGAGGGGAGCTATCAGGCGAAGAATGTGATGATCGCCACCGGCGCGCGTGCGCGGGAGATTCCGGACGCGGGGCTGAAGGCGGACGGCAAGGTGGTGTGGACGTATCGCGAGGCGATGGTTCCGGCGGAGTTGCCGAAGCGGTTGCTCGTGATCGGTTCGGGCGCCATCGGGATCGAGTTCGCAAGCTTCTATCGCACGCTGGGCAGCGAGGTGACGGTGGTGGAGGCGCTGGACCGCATCCTGCCGGTGGAGGATGCGGAGATCAGCGCGTTCATGCTGAAGCAGCTGGGCAAGCAGGGGATCAGGTTCATCACGTCTGCGCAGGTGAAGTCGCTGAAGGTGAAGGGCGATGGCGCTGCGGCGGAGATCGTATCGAAGGACAAGGGCGAGACGGTGGAGGCGGATCGCGTGATCCTGGCCATCGGCATTGTGGGGAATGTCGAGAATCTGGGGCTGGAAGCGCTGAGGGTGAAGGTCGAGAAGACGCACATTGTTGTCGATGGCCATGGCAAGACCGGCGTGGCGGGGCTCTACGCGATCGGCGATGTGTGCGGTCCGCCCTGGCTGGCGCACAAGGCGATGCATGAGGGCGTGGCGGTGGTTGAGGGCATCGCCGGGGTGAAGGGGGCGCACAAGTTCGACCCGTGGAATGTGCCGGGCTGCACCTATTCGCATCCGCAAGTCGCGTCGGTGGGGCTGACGGAAGAGGCGGCGAAGAAGACGGGGCGGAAGCTGAAGGTCGGCAAGTTTCCGTTCATCGGGAACGGCAAGGCGATTGCGCTGGGCGAGCCTGAGGGGATCGTGAAGACGATCTTTGATGCGGAGACGGGCGAACTGCTCGGCGCTCACATGGCCGGGGAGGGCGTGACGGAGCTGATCCAAGGTTATTGCATCGCGCGGCAGGGAGAGCTGACCGAGGCGGAACTCATGGAGACGGTGTTCCCGCACCCGACGCTGAGCGAGATGATGCACGAGGCGGTGCTCGCGGCATATGGGCGGCCGTTGCATATTTGAGGCGGCGCCGTTGGTGAGCGTTGCTGCTGGTCCTTCGCCCTTCGAGACGCCGCCTGCGGCGGCTCCTCTGGTGAACAGCGGCCAACGGGAGCGCCCGTCCAACCATGGGCTGTGGTGGGGTGTGATCTGGCGGCTTGTGCTTCGTGTCCTTGGTGGACCTTTGTGTCTTCGTGTTTGTCTTTGTCGCTGGTGTTGAAGAAGAACACCAAGGCGCGAAGGGTTCACGAAGAACACGAAGATGACGGTGGGTGCGGCTTCTCCTTCGCACGGGTTTGAGCCCTGCGGGATGCTGCCATGTTTTAGCTCCGGGC
>CAZJZQ010000161.1:0-6044 GCA_964550535.1 uncultured Rhizobium sp. | reverse complement strand
CGGACTTCACCCTTCTGACCGCAACACCAATCACCGCCCTGACGCCTGGAAGCTTTGAGGCCTTCAAGACCTCCCTCGATCAGGGCGAGGCCAGTATGGGGGCAATCGGCGTCCGCCGGAGAAATGAGGGTCTATCCTGCGATTTTTGTGCGGGGTTCGCGGCGAAGAGATTGAATTGGTTGGGAAAGAAAGTTTGGGGCTTCCGATCTGTCCTTCGGTTTAGCGCCGGTGAATGCGGGAACTCTTCGCCGCAAGGCGGGGAAGGAGTTGCGCCGGTGCGGGTGGAGGCATCCACCTGTTCCATTCCCGCTTTCGGCAGCCTCGGACGGCTAGAACAGATCGCCGGTATCGTCGGTGTTGCGGCGGCGGGTCCGGATGCGGGGGCGTGGGAGTGTGGGGTCGCGGGTGGACGGTGATGTTGTTGCGGCGGCGGTGGCGGCGACTTCCCCATCGCTGAAACGCAGGCGCAGCGCGTCGCCAGTGGAGACGTTATGTGAAGAGCGGATCAACGCTCCGTTTGCGCCGGTCACCAGTGCAAATCCGCGCTTCAGCACGCCTTCATATGACAGGGTTTCGAGCACCCGGCCCTGCGCTGCGAGCCGGCGTGACAGGTCTGACAGGCGGCGGCCGGCGGCGGGTTTGAGGCGCGCCGACAGGCGTTGCACTTCGGCCCGGCGCTGGATCACGTCGCGGCGGATAGCTGCCGGCTGGAGACGGCTGACCTGCGCTTCCAGCCTGCGGGCGCGGCGCTCCATCGCGCGGTCCATCGCGGCGCAGGCTTTCTCCGATGCGCGCGCGAGGCGTTGTGATTTCACACCGATCTCGCGGCGCAGCGTCACCGGTTGCAGGCGGCCTGCCCGCGCCTCGAATACGGCGCGTTTACGCGCGGTCATTTTTCCCAGCGCGCCGCCAAGCCTGTTCGATGCAAGATCGAGACGTTGTCTCGGGCCTTGCAGCACAGCGTCGAGACGCGGCAGGCGCGCCGCCGTCGAGCGTAATTGCAGGCGCCCTTTTTCAAGCGCGCGCGACAGGCATTTGCCGGCTCTGCCGCCCAGCGTGGTGACACGGGAGATCAGCTCCGCGCGCACCGGCAACGCCATCTCGGCGGCGCCTGTCGGCGTCGGCGCGCGCTTGTCGGATGCGTAGTCGATCAGCGTGGTGTCGGTTTCGTGGCCCACGGCGGAGATCAGCGGGATCGCGCTTTCCGCCGCCGCGCGCACCACACGCTCCTCGTTGAACGGCCACAGGTCTTCGATGGAGCCGCCGCCACGCGCGACGATGATGACATCAGGACGCGGAATGGCGCCGCCTGGCTTCAGCGCGTTGAAACCGCGTATGCCGGCCTCGACCTCCGCCGCCGCGCGTTCGCCCTGGACAAGCGCGGGCCAGATCAGGACGTGGACCGGAAAGCGATCGCGCACACGATGGAGGATGTCGCGGATCACGGCGCCGGTGGGGCTGGTGACCACGCCGATGACAGAGGGGAGACAGGGCAGCGGCCTCTTGCGGGCTGCATCGAACAAGCCCTCCGCCGCCAGCTTCTTGCGGCGCTCCTCCAGCAGCTGCATCAGCGCGCCGAGACCGGCGGGGCGCATGCGTTCGGCGATCAGCTGGTAGTTGGAGCGTCCGGGGTAGGTGGACAGGCGCCCTTCGGCGACGACTTCCAGACCCTCTTCCGGCCTGAACGGCAGCCGCGCCGCCTGGCCTTTCCACATCACGGAGTTGAGCGTCGCGCCGGCGTCCTTGATATCGAAATAGACATGGCCGGACTTGGCGACGATCACGCGGCCCAGTTCGCCGCGCACGCGCACGAAGCCGTATTCGGTTTCAATCGTGCGTTTGAGCGCGGACGACAGCTCGGAGACTGTCATCTCCGGCTGATTGGTCAGCGTGCCTTCCGGGGAATCACGAAACTCATCCATCGGCGCAGTATAGCGCCAAGGATGCCGGCGTCAGGTGCGAGGCTCAGGACGCGTCCCACAGATCGATCGTATTGGCTGTGTCCGCCGCCAGCTTTTCCAGCACGTAGCGGAAGCTGACCGGCGTGATCTCGCGGTTATCCACAGCGATGCCGAGCTTCAGCTCGTTTTGCGCAGTGATCCAGAAATGCGATGGCTGGACCCCTCCCTGCCGTTTGAGGATTTCCAACGCCTTCGTTCCGTCAATATGGCCGGCCGGGCCGAAGAAGATAGTGCACCAGACATAGCGCGTGCTGGGCGACACTTCGAGACCGATCGGAACCGTCAGGTCACCGCTTTGCAGCGTGATCTCCAGCTTGGTGACCAATCCATCGTCGTTCTTGATCTCCGAAGACTCGTATCCCATCCCCTCGACCAGAGATTTCACGCCCGCAAGGTTCAACGGGTCCGCCCAAGCAGCCGCCGGAACCATGGATAGCAGGCCGGCGAACAACACGGAGCGTACAAACTGTTTCAAGATCCCCTCCCGACATATGAGTCGCAGGGATTTTGGCTTCGCTCTTGCGGATCAGCAAGCGCCACGCGCAGGCCTGACCCGGCGCTCAGCGCCGGTTGCTGGCGCTTTCGGCGACGCGCCGGGCCGCCGCCACCGATCCGCGCGAAACCCGGACCAGGACGAACCGTCCGAACAGGTTTTCAGGCTGATTGAACGACCAGTCGCCCTCGATCACCGTGAACTTCGCATCGACCGCGCCCGCGTAGAAGATGGGGTAATCGTGGACGCCCCGCGCCCGGTGATACAGCTTGGTGAAGCGGACGCTCGAAGCGCTGCGGGCGCCGTCGATATCGGCCGAAAGCTCAGTCAGAGAGCTCTTGGCGAAGGTGTTCGGCTCCAGCGTCGTGCCGCTGAGATTGCCCGCGCTGTCGATGATGTGGGCGGTGAAGGGCGTCGGGAAGGGCCTGCCCGAATACCAGTATTCCCCGGACCAGAGGCCGGTCAGGTCGCTGTCGCTCGAAAAGGCGCCTTGTCCGCCCATGGCCGTTAGCCTTGTCCTGACCCCGCCGCCCGTACTAATCCGGCGGCGAGTATAGCCCGGGCCAAGGCCGGCAGGGGAATTTAGATGAAAATCCTAGTCGTTGGCGGCGGCGGACGCGAGCACGCCCTGGTCTGGAAGCTGAAGCAGAGCCCGCGGGTGACCGAGATCGTCTGCGCCCCCGGCAATCCGGGGATTGGCGAACTGGCGCGGCTGGCGCCGGTGGGAATCGACGATATCGACGGGCTGGTTGCGCTGGCGAAGCAGGAGCGGCCGAACCTGGTGGTGGTGGGCCCCGAGGCGCCGCTGGCGGCGGGGCTGGCGGACAGGTTGCGGGCGGCGGACCTGCCCGTGTTCGGTCCCTCCGCGAAGGCTGCGGCGCTGGAAAGCTCCAAGGGTTACTCGAAGGACTTCATGGCGCGGTACAAGATCCCCACCGCCGCCTATGGCCGGTTCACCGGTGCGGCGGAGGCCAAGGCCTTCCTCGACAACTTCACCGCGCCCTATGTGCTGAAGGCGGACGGGCTGGCTGCGGGCAAGGGCGTGGTGATCGCCGAAACGCGCGCAGAGGCGGAAACGGAGATCGACGCGATGCTGGGCGGGCGGTTCGGCGCGGCGTCCGCCTCCATCGTCATCGAGGAGTTCATGCATGGCGAGGAAGCCAGCTTCTTCGCGCTGTGCGATGGCGAGACCGCCGTGGCGCTGGCGGGCGCGCAGGACCACAAGCGCGTGGGCGACGGCGACACCGGCCCCAACACGGGCGGCATGGGCGCATACAGCCCGGCGCCGGTCCTCGACGAGGCGATGCAGCAGCGCGTGATGGACGAGATCGTCACGCCGACTGTTCGCGGCATGAAAGCTGACGGCAGGCCCTACCGTGGTGTTCTGTTCGTGGGGCTGATGATCGACGAGGCGCACGGTCCGCGCGTGATCGAGTATAATTGCCGGTTCGGCGACCCCGAGTGCCAGGTCATCATGGCGCGGCTGAAGGACGATCCGCTGCCGCAATTGCTGGCGTGCGCCACGGGCGGGCTGGACGGCTGCAAGCGGCTGGAGCGGTTCGAGGATCCGGCGGTCACAGTCGTGCTGGCGGCGAGCGGCTATCCCGATGAGCCGAAAAAGGGCGGCGTGATCCGCAATCTGGATGAGGCTAACGCGATCGCCGGCGTCACGGTCTTCCATGCCGGCACCAGACAGCAGGGCGAGGATATCGTGGCGAATGGCGGGCGGGTGCTGAACATCACCGCCACCGCCCCGACGCTGAAGGAAGCCGTGGCGCGCGCCTATCAGGGCGTTGACGTTATCGACTGGCCGGATGGTTTCTGCAGGCGCGACATCGCCTGGCGGGCGCTGAAGTAAGCTCCTCACAATACCATCAGAAAGCCCTCAGGTCCTCATCAGGACCATCAGCGCATGAATGTGGTCTGGTCCCCCGGTGGACGCCCCCGTTATGGGGGCAAGGGAGATCAGCATGTCGCGCACGTCAACTTTTATCATCGCGCTTGGCGTCATGGTTACTGTCTGGCTGTGATTGGGCGGATCAGGGACGCGATGCCTTTCCTCAAGAGGGCCGTGGAACTCGATCCATTGCAGGGCCGCAATCTCGGCATCCTTGCGCAGGCGTTTCTCTGCGTTGGCGATTACGACACGGCAGAGATTCACGCCCGCCGCGCTCTGGAGCTTGGTTATCTCGGCGCCGTGCACATGTACGCAACCGCAGCTCACGCTCGCGGCGAGCATGAACTGGCGGTCGAGCGTCTCCTGGCTGAGAGCGTGAAGTTCGGCGGCCTGTTCTGGCCGGAGTACACCACACCCGAATTGTGGCGCTTCGCGGCGCAGGGTTTCTACAGCGGCAATCCCGAAGATCGCGAGCCGATTGTCCGCGGCATGAAGATGGTTTCGCAGGCCTCCAGCCGCAAAGACGAATTGTCGGCGGTAAGCTGTTTTGCTCTCACCGGCGCATCGGAAGAGTTCTTTGAGGCGTATGGCCCCAATCCTCACCCAGGCAGCAGCCTGATGCTGCTCAGCCTCTGGACGGATATCGAGCCGGTGCGCCAGATCCGCGAGCATCCGGGCTTTCCGGCGTTCGCCAAGCGCATCGGACTGCTGACCGCATGGCGCGAGTACGGGCGTCCGGATGCGTGGGAGGTCAACACCGCCGCCGAGTGATGGGACAGGCTTGCGCCGCCCGCCGTTCTGGCGGTGTTTGGCCCACAAAACCCCTCGACCTGCGCCCCGGAACGGTGTTTAGCAGGTCTGAAACTCGGGTATGGTCCGGCGGACGACCGGTCCAAAATCACAGGGCAGGACATGAGCGACCCCAATCCCACCGACCTGTTTTCCGGCACCAAGGAAGTCTCGGACAGCCACAAGTTCGACGAGACGAAACTGGCGGCGTGGATGCAGACGAATGTGGAGGGCTATGAAGGTCCTTTGACGGTGCGCCAGTTCAAGGGCGGACAATCCAACCCGACCTATCAGCTCATCACCCCGACGAAGAAATACGTGATGCGGCGCAAGCCGCCGGGCAAGCTGCTGCCGTCCGCGCACGCAGTGGATCGCGAGTACCGCGTGATCGCCGCGTTGCACCCGCTGGGCTTCCCCGTGGCGCGGCCCTATGGGCTCTGCGAGGACGAGAGCGTCACCGGCACGATGTTCTATGTCATGGACATGGTGGAGGGGCGCATCCTGTGGAATGCGACGCTGCCGGAGTACGCGCCCGAACAGCGCGCGGCGATTTTCGAGGCCAAGCTCTCCACCTTCGCCGCGCTCCACAATGTCGACTGGCGCAAGGCGGGACTTGAGAGCTTCGGCAAGGAAGGCGACTATATCGCGCGCCAGATCCATCGCTGGACCAAACAGTATGTCGCCTCGGAGACGATCAAGATCCCCGAGATGGACAGGCTGATGGAGTGGCTGCCGAAGAACATCCCGCCCGGCGAGCGCACGACCATCGTTCACGGCGACTACCGCATCGACAACATGATCCTGCACCCCACGGAACCGAAGGTTCTGGCGGTGCTCGACTGGGAATTGTCGACGCTGGGCGATCCGCTCGCCGATTTCACATATCATCTGATGTCGTGGGAGA
>CAZJZQ010000160.1:0-6082 GCA_964550535.1 uncultured Rhizobium sp. | reverse complement strand
CCAACAGCCCCCCAGCCCCCCAGGGTTGCGACTGACGGTTCGCCCGACACCTAATCCCCCAAAAACCTATAGAATACAGCGCGATATGTGCCCATGCGTAGGGGCATGCGTGGCGGCGCGTTTTACAGCCGCCTTGCGCCAGGGGGTTAATGCAATGGTTAACCGCGCCGTTCGAATCACATGTGCATCTGAACGAAAAATTGGCGCGTCCGCGCTTCCATCCGTGCGCTAGCCGTCCTACTCAGAATTTCGCTTTCCCCCCGGCAGAGTTCACCGCGATGGAATTGCTGAAGGTCGATCATCTGGTCAAATCCTTCGGTTCGAAGCGGGCTGTGAACGGCGTTGCTTTCAGCATCAGCCGCGGAGAGACGCTCGGCGTCCTCGGCCCCAACGGCGCGGGCAAGTCCACCACCATGCGCATGGTCGCCGGTTTTCTTGAACCGGACGCTGGCGACGCCGTCATCAACGGCGAATCCATCATCACCCGGCGCACGCGCGCGCAGGCTTCGCTCGGCTATCTGGCCGAAGGGGCGCCGCTCTATGGCGACCTGTCCGTGCGCGCTTTCCTCGGCTTCCTCGCCCGCATGCACGGCCTCTATGGCGCAGCCGCCCGCGCCGCCATCGCCCGCGCGGCGGAGGATGCGGCGGTCACCGGCGTTCTCGCTGCGCCCATCGACACGTTGTCGAAGGGCTATCGCCGCCGCGTGGCCATTGCGGGCGCCATCGTGCACGATCCGCCCGTGCTGATCCTCGACGAACCCACCGACGGTCTTGACCCCAACCAGAAGCACGCCATGCGCGCGCTCATCGCCCGCATGTGCGAGACCAAGGCGATCCTCATCTCCACGCACCAGCTCGATGAGGTCGAGGCGATGTGCTCGCGCGCCGTCGTCATCAATCGCGGCGCCGTGGTGGCCGACGATACGCCCCACGGCCTCGCCGCCGCGCATGGCGGACTTGAGGCTGCGTTCACCGCGCTCACCAATCCGGCCCCCGTACAGGAGGCCGCATCGTGAGGGCGGGGATCACGGCGGCGAAGGCCGTTTATCTTCGCGAATTGTCAGCCTATTTCCTTACGCCGCTGGCCTATGTCTTCATCGCCATCTTCCTTCTGGCGCTGGGCGCTTTCACCTTCGAGATCGGCCGCTTCTTCGACACGGATCAGGCCGGCCTCGCACCTTTCTTCCTGTTCCATCCCTGGCTCTACCTCGTTTTCCTGCCCGCTATCGCCATGCGCCTGTGGGCCGACGAGATTCGCGGCGGCACGGTGGAGCTGTTGCTCACGCTGCCCGCGCCCGCCTGGTCGCTCGTGCTGGGAAAATTTCTCGCCGCGTGGACAGTGGCCGCCGTGGCGCTTTTCCTCACAACGCCGATGTGGATATCGGTTGCATGGCTGGGCCAGCCCGATCACGCCGCTATCGCGCTGGCCTATCTCATCAGTCTTCTGATGGCGGGCGGTTACATCGCCGTCGCCTGCGCCATGTCGGCGGCGGCTGGCAATCAGGTGGTGGCCTTCGTGCTCGCCGTCGCGGTGGGTTTCGTCTTCACCGCCACCGGCCTGCCGCTGGTGACGTCCGGCGCCAGCGGATTGTTCGGCCCCGGCGCGGCGGATGCGCTCGCCGCCTTCTCGCTGCTCACGCACTTTGAATCCGCCCAGCGCGGCGTGCTCGAAGCGCGCGCGCTTGTCTTCTATATCGGTTTCATCGCCCTCTGGCTCGCCCTCACCACATTCTGGATACGCATGGGGAGGCGCAGCTGATGGGCCGCCGCATCTACGCCCTCGTGGCCAGCTTCTTCTGCATCGTCATCTTCGCTGGCGTCACGCTGGCCGCATGGCGCTGGCTCGCGCCTGCGCGGATCGATTTCACGCAGAACCGCCTCTACACGCTGTCATCGTCCGCCCACATCGTGCTGCGCCGTGTGGCTGAACCCGTACAGATGGAATTGGTTTATTCCCGCGCTGTCGGCGCCGAATACCCCGCCATCCGCGCCCATGCCGCCCGCGTGCGCGAGTTGCTGAACGAGATCGCGGCGCGCGGCAATGGCAAGGTCGCCATCACCGAAACCGACCCCGCGCCCTTCTCGGAGGAGGAGGACCGCGCCTCCGCCGCCGGGCTCTCGCCCGCGCCCGTCGATGGCGGCGATCCGCTTTATTTCGGCATTATCGGCCGCAATTCGGTGGATGACGTCATCGCCATCCCGTTCCTCGCGCCCGAACGCGACGCCCAGCTTGAATACGATCTCGTCCGCCTGATCGCGCAACTCGACGATCCCGCGCCGCCGCGCATCGGCGTCCTGTCCTCGCTCCAGGCGTGGCAGGGCGATGGAACCTCGCCGCAGGACGCCTTTATCCTGCGCGAGATGCGCCGCGCGTTCGAGGTTGTGCCGGTCGATCCGGATTTCCTCACCCTGCCGCCGCGCCTCGACGTGCTGCTGATCGTGCATCCGCCGGTGCTGGACGACTGGCGCCTCTACCAGATCGACCAGTTCATGCTGCGCACCGGCCGGGCGCTGATCGCGCTCGATCCCGTCTCACGCGTTTCCATCGCCGCGCAAAGCTCGCTGGCCACCGTCGCGTCGTCGATGCCCCAGACAGAGGCGATGCTCGGCGTCGCCATGTCCGGCCCTGTCGTCGCCGACCGCGCGCTCGCCCTGCCGGTGGAAACCGGCATTGGCGGCGGCCGCACCGTGGTCGAAGGACAGCCCCTGTTCATCGCCGCCCCGCGCGCATTGATGGATGCGGAAGACCCCGTCACCGCAGACCTCTCCCGCGCCGTCAATTTTGGCATGCCGGGCCGCATTGCCTGGACAGGCAAGGAAGGGCTGCGCCTCATCCGTCTCGTCGAGTCCACCAACGAAGCCGCCTTCGTCGCGCCTGAAGCCGCCGCCCTCGCGCCCGCGCCGCGCGATCTCGCCGCCATGCTGCAACCGGCGAACGGCCCGCAGATCCTCGCCGCGCGCGTATCCGGCGTGCTGCAAACGTCTTTCCCGAACGGTCCGCCCGCGCCAGCCCTGCCGGACGATCCTGTGTTGGCCGCCATGGCGCGCGACGAGATCGCCGCCGCACAGCCGCAGATGTTCACCGCCCAGGACCCGGCGCAGGCCGTCCTCATCGCCGACGCTGACGTTTTCGACGACAGCTTCTTCGTGAACCCGTCCACCGGTTCGCCCGTATCGGACAATGCGGCCTTGATCCTCAACGCGCTCGACAGCCTCGCCGGCGATCCGGCCTTGCTCGCCCTGCGTTCGCGCGCGCCCGCCGCCCGCCCGATGCAGCGTGTCGATGAACTGCGCGCCGCCGCCCGCGAGCGTCTCTATCGCGAGGAAGCCGCGCTCGCCGCTGCTCTCGCCGAAGCCGAAGCCGCGCTCGCCGTCGCCCGGACAGATGCGGAGCTGGCCGAACACCGCGCCGCCATAGCCGCGATCCAGCTGCGCCAGCGTGGCGTGCAACGCGCCTTCCGCGAAGATATCGACCGGCTCGCCACGCAGCTTGAGTTCATCAACGTCTGGGCCCCGCCCATCGCCATCGCCGTCATCGGTCTGGGCGTCTTCGCCTGGCGCAGCCGCAGGCGGAGGACGCCCGCATGACCCGCCAGAAAGCCGGCGAGAAGCTGAACCAGAATCCTGGCCAGAATCCCGGCCCGAATCCTGGCCTGCATCGCCGCCGCAGCCTGCTCGCCCTTGGCGCCGCCGCGCTCGCCGCCGCCGCCCTCGGCAGCCTTTCCCTGCTGCCCCCGTCCGCCCCCGCCGTGCGCGCCGAAGTGGGAGAACTTGTCGCCCCCGCCTTCGCGGAGCGGGCAGGCGATGTGAACCTCGTCATGGCCACCACGTCGGAGGAGTTCTACCATCTCGTCCGCGATCCCGAGGGCTGGGTGCTGACGGAGAAGGGCCGCTATCCCGTCCGCCCCGGCCGCATGCAGGACTTGCTGCGCGCCATCTCCACCATGCGCTATGCGCGCCCGATGACGCGCGACCCGAAGAAGTTCGACCGCGTCGGTCTCGGCGATCCCGCGCAGGGCGGCACAGGCGCGCTGCTCGAAATCGGCAATGGCCGTGGCGATAGCTTCCTCAAACTCATCGTCGGCTATCGCGACGGAACCACCTATATCCGCCATCCCGACGACCTTCAGGCATGGGCCGTGTCGGGCGAAGTCATGCCGCCCCTGCAACGCGGCGCGCGCTGGCTCGACATTGATGTCGTGGCCGTGCCGCTCGCCCGCATCCGCGAGGTCGATGTGCGTCCCGCCGCCGGTCCCGCCTACCGCCTCACGCCGCTGGACGAGCAGGGCGCCCGCTTCGGCCTCGCGCCGCCGCACAACGCCCGCCGCTTGATCGCCAGCTTTGGCCCCGCCGTCACTGCGGGCGTCCTCTCGCGCTTTGCGCCGGTGGATGTCGCCCCCCACAGCGAAGTCGCGCCCCTGCGCGTCGAGGGCGAACACATCACCCGCACCCATGACGGTCTCGAAATCCGCCTCAGCGCATGGCGCGGCGGCGCGCGGGGATGGGTGTCGGTCTCGGCGTCCGCCTTGCCCGGCGCCGAAGCGGCTGTCGCGGCCGAGGCTGCGGCGATCAACGCCCGCGCCGCTGGCTGGGCCTTCGCCCTCAGCGGCAATGACTGGGGCGCGCTCACCGCGCCGCTGGCGTCATTCGCGGAATAAGCCGGAACGCTATCGGGAAGGGCGGACGGAAGAGAGCAGCGATCAGCGCAGGCCGGCGCCGATGATCGTGCCTTCGCTGCCGCCGGTCTGCACCATGACCACACAGCCACGGCCGCATTGCGGCGTCTTGAACGTCGCCGTCTCACCGGTGAATTCGCCCAGATGCTCGATGCTGGTGACGAGGTTGAAGTACGTCATCGCCTTGCCCTGGTTGGCGCCCTTGCCGGGCGTCACCTTCTGGGTGCCCGGCGCATAGCGCACCAGAATGACGCCGGCGGGTTCCTTGGCCACGCCAGTCACCACGACTTCGCCGGCCTTCAAATCCACCTTCGTGGCGTAGGGCGTGATATCGCGCTTGGCGAATTGCTGCATGATGCCTTTCAGGTCCACGCCCGATCCGTGCAGGCGGCCGGAATAGATCACCTGCGGCGTATAAGGCCCGCGATGGCCCAGCACGCGATTGTAGCGCTTCTGACGCTCGGTGAACTCCGGCTTCGCAAAGGTGTCGTCCCAGCCCAGATAGTCCCAGTAGCCGACAGGATATGTAAGTGCGATTACATCCGTCCGCTTGGACATCTCGGCGAGGTTGCGGTTGGCCTCAGGGCAGTTGCCGCACCCCTGGCTGGAGAACAGCTCGACCACAACGGGCCGTTCAGGGTGCTGCGGCACCGACATCACGATCTGCTGTGCGGGGGTCTGCGCAGCGATCTTCTGCGACCTGTCCTGCTGCTGCGCCCAAGCGGTGGAGAGCAACGCAAGCGCAGCTACGGCAGAAACAACGCGGATGAGAGCTGACTTCATTACACCCCGGATACCCGGCCCATACCGCACGCACGAATCAAGAGGGCGTGAGACAGTGTCACTCGCCTGCGGCCAGTGAACGCAGAACGTAATGAAGAATCCCACCATGACGGAAATAGTCCAGCTCATTCTCCGTATCGATGCGGACTTTCGCGGTAAATGAGCGTGTGGAGCCGTCAGGGTACGCCACGTTCACCGCCACCGTCTGGCGCGGCTGCACCCGGGTTACGCCGTCGATCGTGACAGTTTCCGCGCCCGTAAGGCCCAGCGATTTCCAGCTGTCCTCGCCGGAGAACTGCAACGGAAGCACGCCCATGCCGATCAGGTTGGAGCGGTGGATGCGCTCGAAGCTTTCCGCGATCACGGCCCGCACGCCGAGCAGGCGGGTGCCTTTGGCGGCCCAGTCGCGCGACGAGCCTGTGCCGTATTCCTTGCCGGCGAAGATCACCAGCTGGTGGCCTTCTTCGATGTACTGCATCGCGGCGTCGTAGATCGAGAGCTGCGTCGCGTCCGGATAGTGTTTGGTCACGCCGCCTTCGACGCCGGGAACCATATGGTTCTTGATGCGGATGTTGGCGAACGTGCCGCGCATCATCACTTCATGGTTGCCCCGGCGCGCGCCG
>CAZJZQ010000159.1:0-6113 GCA_964550535.1 uncultured Rhizobium sp. | reverse complement strand
CGATGAGGAGGCTGTCGCATTGGGTGAAGTTGCGGGCCTTTGCAGCGCGCGGGTGCACGGAGACGAGGCCGCGATAGGTGTTGTTGGATTTGCCCGCCGAAATGCCCTTCGAGATGATCCGCGAGCGGGTGTTCTTCCCCAGATGGATCATCTTGGTGCCGGTGTCGGCCTGCTGACGGCCATTGGTGACGGCGATGGAGTAGAACTCGCCCACCGAGTCATCGCCGCGCAGCACGCAGGACGGATATTTCCAGGTGATGGCAGAGCCGGTCTCCACCTGCGTCCACGAAATCTTTGACCGGGCGCCCCGGCAATCGCCGCGCTTGGTGACGAAGTTGTAGATGCCGCCCTTGCCGTCCGCATCACCCGGCCACCAGTTCTGGACGGTGGAGTATTTGATTTCCGCATCAGTCAGCGCGACGAGTTCGACCACGGCGGCGTGCAACTGGTTCTCGTCGCGCATCGGCGCGGTGCAGCCTTCGAGATAGGAGACGTAGGAACCTTCGTCCGCGATGATCAGCGTGCGCTCGAATTGGCCGGTGCCTTTCGCGTTCATGCGGAAGTAGGTCGACAGCTCCATCGGACAGCGCACGCCCTTCGGGATGTAAACGAAGGTGCCGTCCGAAAAAACGGCGGAGTTCAGCGTTGCGAAGAAGTTATCCGTCACGGGAACGACGGTGCCGAGATACTGGCGAACGAGATCCGGATATTCGCGGACGGCTTCCGAGATCGACATGAAGATCACGCCGGCTTTCGCAAGCTCCGCCTTGAAGGTGGTGGCCACGGAAACGCTGTCGAACACCGCATCGACAGCGACGCGCGGCGTTTCGCGCGCGGCGGCGGCGGATTCCATGGCGCCCTCGACGCCGAGCAGAACTTCCTGCTCCTTCAGCGGGATGCCGAGTTTGGCGTAGGTGTCGAGAATTTCTTGGGGCACATCCTCGATGGACTTGTACTTCGCAGCGTTCTTGGGCTCCGCGTAGTAGTGGGCGTTCTGGTAGTCGATTTTCGGATAGGTCAGCAGCGCCCATGCCGGCTCGACCATTTCCTTCCAGCGCTGGAAGGCTTCGAGCCGCCATTGCAGCATCCACTCCGGCTCTTCCTTCTTGGCGGAGATGTAGCGGACAATATCCTCGTTCAGCCCTTTGGGAGCGAGTTCCATCTCAATGTCGGTGACGAAGCCTTCGGCGTATTTGTCGGCTTCGAGCGCGCGCACGGCATCGACAGTGCCGGCTTCGACGCCGTCCTTCACCCTGGCCGAAACGTTGCGACTGTCATCGGCCGGCATTCGCCATGGCCTCCCTGTTCACCAGTTGCGGACGCGCACGGACCGCCATCTTCAGCCACGCATCCGCCAGAGCGTCGAAATCCTCCGGCCTCGTGGCCCAGCCGAAGCTGGCGCGGATGGCGGATCGCGCGGCGGTATCCGACAGGCCCATGGCGGTCAACACACGGCTGGGCTTCACCTTGCCCGACGAGCAGGCGGAACCGGCGCTGACGGCGAAACCGGCCAGATCCAGACCCATTATCTGGGTTTCCGAAGGCAGACCTTCAACACCGAAGCAGGAAACGCCTGCTACGCGAGGCGCGCCCTCGCCATGCACCCGCAGACCCGGAACCGCCGCCTTGAGCGCGGCCTCCATCCGGTCACGGTGCTGGGCCAGGGCGGCGTAGGCTGGAATGTCGCGGTCCGCCGCTTCCACGGCGGCGGCAAATCCTGCGGCGCCGGCGACGTTTTCGGTTCCGGCGCGGCGGCCGAATTCCTGTCCGCCGCCCGTCTGTACGGCGGTGAATGGCGCGCCGGGCTTTACATAGATTGCACCGGCGCCCTGCGGCCCGCCGAGCTTGTGCGCGGACAGGGACAGGTAATCGACATCGAAGTCGAGGACCGAGACCCCTGTCTTGCCCAGCGCCTGAATGGCGTCGCAGTGGATCAACCCGCCTGCCTTGCGGACAATCTCCACCGCCTGGGCAACCGGCTGGATGACGCCGGTTTCGTTGTTCACCAGCATAAGCGACACCAGCGGCCGGTAGCCCTGCCGGACAAGAGCGGCCACCTGCGCCGTCAGCCAGTCGAGGTCAGCGATCCCGCTGGCGCTGACCGGCCATGTCTCGCTGCCCGTCACAAGGCTCGCTACGGCGTCATGCTCGATCGCGGAGGCCAGCAGAACGGCGTCGCCAGTTGCGCGCAGGGCGCCCCGCAGGGCCGCGCCGACCGCTTCGGTCCCGCCGCTTACAAAAGCTATGTCATCCCGGCAGGCACCGATCGCCGCAGCGACCGTTTCCCGCGCGCCCTCGACGATGCCGCGCGCCCGGCGGCCCTCGGCGTGCACGGACGAAGGGTTCCCGGTCAGATCGAGCGCGCGCTCCATCGCCTCGCGCGCTTCGGGGCGCAGCGGGGCGGTGGCGTTATAGTCGCAATATATGCGGGGGCCGGTCATGAGCCCGGTCTTAGGCCATTTCAGCCGTTCAAGACAGAGTTGGCGGTCTGCACGTCATCCAACCCGCTACCCAGGGCGTCATTGAGGGTTTTCTGGTCCAGAAACGCCTGAATATGGCCTTCCAGAGCGCTCCAGAGGTCTGCCGCCGGACCATCGGCCAGGCGATCCTCGCGGTCCGCGCCATTTCCGGCCTCTTCCACGGCGCGGAATATCTCGCCGATGGAAATCTCGCCCGCCGGGCGTGAAAGGCGGTACCCGCCCCCGGGTCCACGGGCGCTTATCACC
The DNA here is from genome assembly GCA_964550535.1 of uncultured Rhizobium sp. Lineage (GTDB taxonomy): Bacteria > Pseudomonadota > Alphaproteobacteria > Caulobacterales > Hyphomonadaceae > UBA7672. The sequence goes on along the minus strand of CAZJZQ010000159.1, from coordinate 3,387 downwards.
AGCCCCGCGCGACGCAGCATCGCAAAGAGCTGCTCCAGATAAGACAATGAAATTCCGCGCCTTTCGGCCACTTCCGCCAACGGGACGGAGCCCCGATGGTCATGCAGGGCGATATCCATGAGCGCCACCACGGCATAGCGTCCCTTGGAACCAACTTTCATACGCACATCCTCAGCGCCTCTTCAGGGAAATACCCTGACGATCAGGTCAACTTACGGAGCGGGGCGAAGGGCGGATCACACGAAAAACTTGAAAATCCCGGCGGAATGGAGTTTGTCGCACCCTCTCGAAGGAGTGTTCCGGCCCCCGGAACGCCCCGCCAATAAGCGAGCGCGAAATGGCTGAACTCATCATCTCGGGGCCTGCTGGCCGTATCGAGGCGCGCTACACGCCCGCGCCGCAGGAAAACGCCCCGATCGCGCTGATTCTGCATCCGCACCCCAAGGCGGGCGGCACGATGCAGGATCCGGTGACCATCACCCTGTTCGAGATGTTTTCCGCGCACGGCTTCTCGACCATGCGCTTCAACTTCCGTGGCGTGGGCCGGTCGCAGGGGCAGTTCGATTCAGGCGTGGCCGAGCTTTCGGACGCCGCCTATGTGCTCGACCACCTCGAATCTCTCAATGAGAGCCCGAGCCAGTGCTGGGTCGCCGGGTCGTCCTTTGGCGCCTATATCTGCCTGCAACTTCTGATGCGCCGGCCGGAGATTGACGGTTTTATCGCGGTGGCGCCCCCGGCCAATCACTATGACTTGTCTTTCCTCGCGCCCTGCCCCGCTTCGGGCATCATCATTTCGGGCGACAAGGACATTGTGGCCCCGCCCGCAGACATCGACCGCTCGCTGACCAAGGTGCGCGTGCAGAAGGGCGAGATTATCGAACGCGCGACCGTGACGGGCGCCAACCACTTCTACCAGGGCAAGCTGGAGGAACTGGAAAAGACGGCGTCCGCCTACCTGAAGAAGCGGATGAAGGCGTTCGAGAAAGCCGCCAAGGAAGCGGAAGCTGCGGCGGCGGCGAACCCGACCGGCAAGAAGTAGGCGCTGGCGCACGGACCGAGTCCGGCTAGGCTGCCGGTATGGTTCGGGAACTGGTCCCACATCCGGATTCACAGCATGGCCCCGTGAGGGGCCTGAACGCCGACGCCGTTCGCGCAGGCGATCTGTTGAGCTTGCGGTATCGGCTGACCGGCGTGCTGCATCACATCGCCATTCCCCGGCAGGCGGCGCCGGCGCGCACGGACGAGCTTTGGAAGCATACTTGTTTTGAGGCGTTCATTCGCGCTGACGGCGAGAGCGGTTATTGCGAGATCAACGTCTCGCCCTCGACGCAATGGGCGGCTTACAGCTTTAGCGGATATCGCGAAGGCATGGCGGCGCTGGATATCCCGCCTCCGCAAATATTGGCAGATCATGAGGCGGACGCGCTTGACCTATCGGTGATGATTGATCTTTCGGAAACACAAACAGCGCGCAAGCCATGGCGGCTGGCGGTGAGCGCAGTGATCGAGAATGACGCCGGGCAGCGCACATACTGGGCGTTGACCCATGCAACGGGAAAACCAGACTTTCATCACCCGGACGGGTTCATATTGAACCTCGCGCCGTGATGACAGGCTGGCTTGAAGGACGGACGGGACCGGACCGCACATGAAATTCGGCATTGATCGTCTGTTGTCCGACGCTGCGCTGCGCAAGCAGCTGGAGGGGCGGCGTGTCGCGCTGCTGGCGCATCCGGCGAGCGTAACGGCGGACCTCACGCATTCGCTCGATGCGTTGATCGCGGCGGGCGTGAACATCACCGCCGCTTTTGGTCCGCAGCATGGGATGCGCGGCGACAAACAGGACAATATGGTGGAGAGCCCGGACTACAACGATCCGGTCCATGGCATGCCGGTGTTCTCGCTCTATGGCGATGTGCGGCGGCCTACGGGGCAGATGATGAGCACGTTCGATATCGTGCTGGTGGATCTGCAAGACCTTGGGTGCCGCATCTACACCTTCATCACCACCCTGCTCTACATCCTCGAAGCCGCCGCGAAGGACGGCAAGGAAGTGTGGGTGCTGGACCGGCCCAATCCCGTGGGACGTCCGGTCGAAGGCCTGACCTTGCGCGCGGGATATGAAAGCTTTGTGGGCGCGGGGCCGATGCCGATGCGCCATGGGCTGACGCTTGGCGAGCTGGGGCTGTGGTTCATCCGGCACTACAAGCTTGATGTCGCTTACCGCGTGGTTGAGATGGAGGGTTATGAGCCCGATGCGGCGCCCGGACATGGCTGGCCGGTTAGCGAACGCACATGGGTGAACCCCTCGCCGAACGCGCCCAATCTGTGGATGGCGCGGGCCTATGCGGGGACGGTGATGGTTGAAGGCGCAACGCTTTCCGAAGGACGCGGCACGACGCGGCCGCTGGAGCTGTTTGGCGCGCCGGACATCGACGGGCGCAAGGTGATTGCGGAGATGCAGACGCTGGCGCCGCAATGGCTGAAGGGCTGCACGCTGCGCGAGACGTTCTTCGAGCCGACATTCCACAAACATACGGGCAAGCTGTGCAGCGGCGTGATGATCCATACCGAGGCGGCGGACCAGTATGACCATGCCGCGTTCAAGCCGTGGCGCGTTCAGTCGCTGGCGTTCAAGGCGATCGGGAAGCTGTATCCTGGTTACCCGATCTGGCGCGGCGCGGACTTCAAGTACGAGTACACCACCGGACACCTGGCCATCGACATCATCAATGGCTCGCCGCTGTTGCGGGAATGGGTGGATGATGATGGCGCGGCGCCGGGCGATCTGGATGCGATCACGCTGCCGGATGAGACGGCGTGGGAGAGCGAACGGCGGGATTGCCTGATTTACGGATGATCGCCTCGCGGCGCCTCAGCCCGAATAGGCCGGGGGCGGCATCAGGCCGGCGCGCTCCAGTCGTTGCTGGTTGAGCCGCCAGTTCGGGATGCCGCTGGGCGAGTACCCTTTCGGATCGAGCAGCACCGGCACACGCCGCCGCGCGCCGATGGCGGCGGCCCTGTCTTGGCGCGCAAGTCCGGCTGCGATGCTCAAGGCCAAGCGCGCCCATTCACCGGCCTCTGCATGAAGGCCGGCGCGCCGGGCGCGGCGCGCGCGTTTCTGGGCGAGGCGAATGCGCGGGTCGGTCTTCGGCGGCTCGGTGAGCCACGGCGTGCCGGCTTTTAGCTTGGTCGGGGGCGTTGATGTCATGGTGACCTTGATGGGTAGGAGCGGGGCTTTGCGCCTTTGTGGTCTTCGTGTGGGCTTTGTGCCTTTGTGTTTCGCTTGGGAAGATCAACACCAAGGCACGAAGACACGAAGAGAGCCGTAGGCGCAGTTTCTCGTTCAGGCCGCCTGAGCGCCTGGGATGCTGTAGCTCTTGGCCC
>CAZJZQ010000158.1:5741-6309 GCA_964550535.1 uncultured Rhizobium sp. | reverse complement strand
AGCCCTGAAAACAATCACCGGGGCGCGTGAATGCGCACCAGACTACGAACTACCCCCGGCGCTCAGCCCTCAAAAAGCTGACCGCCACGCAGACCCGCGCTATCGCGCGCCCCGCTCCCTCATGCCCGGAGCTAAAAACTGGCAACATCCCGCAGGGCTCAAGGCCCGTGCGAAGGCTCAACCACATCCGCCGCCATCTTCGCTTGTCGCGCCAGAGCATAGCGAAAGCGGATGGTTCGGCGGACGAGTTGCCTCCCTAAAACTCTGTCTTCGCCTCATACCGGCAAAGCTCCAGCACCGGGCAGGTCGGGCACCCCGGCTTGCGCGCCAGGCAGTGATAGCGGCCATGCAGAATCAGCCAGTGATGCGCGCCGTGCAGATACTTCTCCGGCGTGATCTTCATCAGCCCGCGCTCCACCGCGTCAGGCGTCGTGCCCGGCGCCAGCCCCGTACGGTTCGAGACGCGGAAGACGTGCGTGTCCACCGCAATCGTCGCCTCGCCGAACGCTTCGGCCAGCACGACATTCGCCGTCTTGCGGCCCACGCCGGGCAGGGCCTCCAGCGCGTC
>CAZJZQ010000158.1:0-5731 GCA_964550535.1 uncultured Rhizobium sp. | reverse complement strand
GGTGCGGATATGCTGCGCAACGCCATCCTCGCCCAGCTCCACCATTTTCGCAGGCGTATCGGCGGCGGCGAACAGGCCCTTCGTCGCCTTGTTCACCGACACATCCGTCGCCTGCGCCGACAACGCCACGGCGACCACCAGCGTGAACGGATCCTTGAATACCAGCTCCGTCTTCGGGTCCGGCCGCACCACCGCCAGACGCCGGTAAAGCTCCCCCGCCTCCTCGCGCGTGAAGGGCCGCGCCTTCTTCACGCGCGCGTGTTTCACCGGCGCTTTCTTCGCTACAGTTTTCATGCGCGGCAAACTAGAGCAGGCCGCCATGGCCGCGCCAGCGGATTTCACCAACTCCCGCGGATGCGTCCATCAAAACCGGCGTCGCACATGAAAGCCCCCTCCTGCCTGATCGCATCCATCCGCATCTGGCCATTTCCCCGCTCCTGCGTACACTTCCCTCATGTCCCAGCCCATCTATCTCGACGCCGTGCTGGAGCCGCCGCGGTCGCTGTCGCCGGCGGGGTTCGACCGCGTGATGGTGTGGCTCGCCTCGGCGGCCTTCATCCTCGGCGCCGGATTCCTTCTCGCGGGCGCCTGGCCGGTCACCGGATTTCTCGGGCTGGAGATTGTCGTCCTGTGGCTGATCTTCCGCATGAATTTCCGGGCGCAGTCGGCCCGCACCTATGTCCGCATCACCGCTGAAGCAATCGACGTGAGGAAAGTGGACGCCCACGGCCGTGAAGCCCGCGCCTCGCTCCCCGCGCATTTCGCGCGCGTCGAACTCGATCCCGCGGCGCGCGGACCCCACGCCTTGCGCATCGCCCATGGCCGCCGCACCTATGCGCTGGGCGAGTTTCTCACCCCCGACGAACGCAGCAGCCTCGCCGCCCGCATCCGCGCCGCGTTGGCCGATGCGCGCCGCGAGCGTTTCATACCGGAGACAGAATGAGCGTCGAATTCCTGCATGCCATGGTTCGCGTCGGCGACATCGGCGCCGCCGTGCGCTTCTTCCGCGATGGCCTCGGGCTCACCGAAGTCCGCCGCAATGACTACCCGGACGGCAAATACACGCTGGTCTTCATGGCCGCGCCCGAAGATGTGGCGCGTTCCGGGTGGAATGGCGAAGGCAAAATGCCGGCCGGCCTGCCGATGGTGGAGCTGACCTATAACTGGGGTGAAAGCGAATATGGCGGCGGGCGCAATTTCGGCCATCTCGCCTATCGCGTCGATGACATCTACGCGGCGTGCCGGCGCTTCGCCGATATCGGCGTCACCATCAACCGTCCGCCGCGCGACGGCCGCATGGCCTTTGTCCGCTCGCCGGACGGCATCTCCATCGAGCTGTTGCAAAAGGGCGCCCCCCTCGCGCCGCAGGAGCCATGGTCCTCCGCGCCCAACACCGGAAGCTGGTAGAGCAGGGCCGGGCGCCTCAGCGCGCCTTCGCTTTTGACTTCGCCGGTTTCACCGGCTTGGGAGGTTTAAGCGGCCTCGGCTTTTTTGGCGTCTTCGCCGGCGCTTTCGATGGGCTCTTGCCCGGAACGGGCCGCGCGAACAGCCCCGCTTCCTCCGGCGCTTCAAATCCGCCAATGCGCGCCTCCAGCGCCTCCGCAATGGCCAGCACTTCGAGGTCGGCGCCTTCCGGTCCGATGATCTGGATGCCGCGCGGCAACTGCCCCGGCTTGCGCTTCACGGGGATAACGGCGGCGGGCAGGTGGCACACGGTCGCCAGCGCGATCCACGAATAAAAGGCGTGGAACGGCGTCGCCTTGCCATCCACCGCCAGCTTGCGCGTCACCGCGTCGCCCGTATCCGTGTGCGCGAACGCTTCGGATGGCGCGACCGGCGCAATCACCGCCTGCCATCTCTCGAAGAACCCCGCGACAATGCGCTTCAGTTTTTCACGCGCCTCGTTCGCCTTCAGCCAGTCCGCATGCGTCGCGGTGGAATAAAGCGTCCATTTCGAGCGCGAGAAAGTCTCCCCCCGCGCCAGCACCCGCGCAATCGGCCGCCCCGCTTCCATCGCTCGCACAATCGGCGGCGGCATGTCGGACGCGAGAATGGGCAACAGCAATTGCAGATAAAGATCGAGCAGCGCCGCTCCCTCGACATCCGGCTTGGCGAGCGCGACAGCAGCGCCCATCTCGCTCGCGGCTTCGGCGGCGGTCTCCACCGCTTCGGCGCACGCGGCGGACAAGGCGAATCCCGGCTCGCGCCCCCATACGCCAATGCGCTTGCCGCGCAGCGTCGCTTTCCTCGCGGAAGAAACAGGAAGTCCCGCAATCACCTGGAACAGAAGGCGCAGGTCCGCCACGTTGCGCGCCATCGGCCCCGCCACGTTCAGGTCGCGCGCGCTGATCGTTCCCGGCGCAGGCGGCACATGGCCCAGGATCGGCGCCGCGCCCCATGTCGGCTTCAGCGTCGCCACGCCACAGAAGTGCGCCGGAATGCGCAGGCTGCCGCCAATGTCGGACCCCAGCTCCAGCGGCGTCATCCCCGTGGCCAGCGCCGCCGCCGCGCCGCCCGAAGATCCCCCCGGCGTGCGCGACAGGTCGTGCGGGTTCAGCGTGCGCCCGTGCAGCGTGTTGAACGTCTGGTTGTCCGCGGCGAGATAAGGCGTGTTGGTTTTGCCCCAGATCACCGCGCCCGCCGCGCGCAATCGCGCCACCGCCGCCGCATCCGGCGCCTTCGCGGGACGCTTCGCATACTCTGGCGCGCCAGCCGTCGCAGGCATGCCCTCGACGTCGAACGTGTCCTTGATGGTGATGGGCAGACCGTGCAGCGGTCCGGCGCTCTCGCCCGCTTTCGTCATCCTGTCCAACTCGCGCGCGCGAGCGCGAGCGGCGGGCAGGTCCGTGCGGATCACCGCATTCACCGCCGGGTTCACCGCATCATACCGTTCGACATGCAGCTCCAGCAGGTCCGCCGCGCTGATGCCTCCGCTGGCGGCGTCCTCCAGCAGAGCGCGGGCCGTGCGATAATGATCGGGTGTAGAACTCACGCCGGAAATCTCATGGTCCGGGGCAGGGAAGACAAGGCGCAGGCGCAGTTCGTTGCGGTCACAGGTCCAGAACGTCCCGCATGGTGTAGAGCCCCGGCGCACGCCCCGCCGCCCAGCCCGCCGCAACCAGCGCGCCCTTGGCGAAGATCGCACGATCCAGCGCACGATGATTGATGGAGAGAATTTCCTCGTCCGAAATGAACGCCGCCTCGTGATCGCCGATAATGCCGCCGCCACGGATCACGGAAAAGCCGATTGACCCGTTCCGGCGCGGTCCCGTCTGTCCGTCATAGGGCGCCGTGCGCAGATCGCTCAGCTTCGCGCCGCGCCCCTTCGCCGCCGCATCGCCGATCATCAGCGCGGTGCCCGACGGCGCATCCACCTTGCGGCGGTGATGGCCTTCGGTGATCTCGATATCCCATCCCTCGCGCAGCCGCGCCGCCGCCTGTTCGACAAGGCCGACCAGAAGGTTCACGCCCAGCGAGAAATTCCGGTCGCGCACGATGGCGATGCGCTTCGCATGTTTCGCCACCGCGTCTTCCTGCTCCGGCGTCAGGCCCGTGGTGCCGATCACCGCCGCCTGCGCGGCTTTCAGGTGCTCCAGCGCATCGACGGTCGGTTGCGGCGCGGTGAAGTCGATCCACACATCGGCGTCGGAAATCGCCTGCGCCACGCTTTCGGAAACCACGCCTGCGCCCAACACCTGTCCGATGGCGGGCGAACCGGCGCGCTCGGACCCGCCGGTCACGGCGAAGCCATCCCCGGCGGCGCGCAACAGCGCCTGTCCCATCCGGCCCGCAGCCCCGGCAATCGCGATCTTCACAGTCATGCAAACGGATTTATCGCCCCTCGCGCCGAAAGGCGAGAGGGAGAAGGAAGACGGGGCGGATCAGGAGGGAGGAGGAGAGCCCTCAGGCCCGGCTGTCTTCCTGGTCGAAGAAACGCTTCACCTTGGAGAAGAAGCCGGAGCTTTCCGGGTGACATTTCCCGCTGGGGCAGCATTCCTCGGCGAACTGGCGCAACAGGTCTTTCTGCTTGGCGGACAGTTGGGTGGGCGTCTCGACAAACAGTTCCACCACCATGTCGCCCTGCGGCCCGCCGCGCAGGCTGGGCATGCCCTTGCCCCTCAGGCGCATCCGCTTGCCGGTCTGCGCGCCTTCGGGGATCGACATGCGCATGCGCGATCCGTCGATGGTCGGCATCTCGATCTCGCCGCCCAGCGCGGCGGTGCACATCGGCACCGGCGTGCGTGCAAACAGCGTCTGGCCGTCGCGTTCAAACAGATCGTGCTCGCGCACCGAAACGAAAATGTAGAGGTCGCCCTTCGGCCCGTTGCGTGCACCCGGCTCGCCCTCACCGGCAAGGCGGATGCGTTGCCCGTCCTCGATGCCGGGCGGAATGTTGATCGACAGCGTGCGATCCTTGCGCACCGCGCCGCGCCCGCTGCACGCCCGGCATGGCGTCTTGATGACATGGCCCGATCCCTGGCACCGCGCGCAGGTTCGCTCCATGGTGAAGAAACCCTGGCTCACGCGCACGCGGCCCTGACCGTTGCAGGTCGTGCAGGTTTCCGGATGCGTGCCCGGCTCCGCGCCCGAACCTGTGCAGGACTCGCACTTCTCGGTCGCAGGCACGGTGATCTCGGCCTGCTTGCCGTGGAAAGCTTCCTCCAGCGTGATTTCGTAGTCATAGCGCAGGTCCGCGCCGCGTGCGGGGCCGGAACGCTGCTGCTGCTGCCGTCCGCCAAAGAACTCGGAGAAGATGTCGCCGAACGCGTCGCGCATCACGTCTTCGGGGCGGGGTCCGCCACCGCCGCCGCCATTCAGCCCGGCCTTCCCGAACCGGTCATAGACAGCGCGCTTCTGGGGGTCGGAAAGGGTTTCATACGCCTCGGACAGTTCCTTGAACTTGCCCTCGGAAACCTTGCAGCCGGGATTGCGGTCGGGATGGTATTCCATCGCCTTCTTGCGGAAGGCGGATTTCATCGCCTTCTCGTCGGCGTCGCGAGCCACGCCCAGCACATCGTAGAAAGATTGCTCGCTCATCTTTGCGCTCGAACCCGGAACATCTTCAAACCTGCCTGCCGGTCCCTTTGTCCGCCCGTATGTCAGGCAGGGATTATCAACAGCTGAAAAGAGATGGGCCGTGACTGGAGAGGATTAAAGCCCCCGCTGGTCACGGCCCTTGTTTTAGTCCACCGGAAACCGCATCATTAATGCCCGGTTTTCAGGCGCTTTTCTTGTCGTCTTTCACTTCCTCGAAGTCCGCATCAACGACATCGTCGCCGTCTGCGGCAGATTCGCCTTCAGGCGCCGCTGCGCCTTCGGCGCCCTGCGACTGGGCGTAGATCGCCTCGCCCAGCTTCATCGCAGCGCCCGCCAGGGCCTGCGACTTGGCCTTGATGTCGGCGGTGTCGTCTTTCTCCAGCGCGGATTTCAGGGCCGCCACTGCGCCTTCGACTTCGCCTTTCACCGCCGCGCCGGCGGCGTCGCCATGCTCGGACAGCTGCTTCTCGGTGGCGTGGATCAGGCTTTCGGCCTGGTTCCGGCTCTCCACCGCCTCGCGGCGTTTCTTGTCCTCGGCGGAGTTGGTTTCCGCGTCGCGCACCATCTGTTGGATTTCGGCTTCGGTCAGCCCGCCGGACGCCTGGATGGTGATCTTCTGTTCCTTGGCCGTCGCCTTGTCGCGCGCCGACACGTTGACGATGCCGTTGGCGTCGATGTCGAACGTCACCTCGAT
>CAZJZQ010000157.1:0-6314 GCA_964550535.1 uncultured Rhizobium sp. | reverse complement strand
AGCTGATGGAGCGCCTGGCCGAACTGATCGAGACGAAGAAGGCGCCGCTGCTCGACGATGCAATGGACGAGAGCGCGGAAGACGTGCGCATCGTCCTGACGCCCAAGTCGCGCACGGTGGAGCCGGAAGTGCTCATGGCCAGCCTGTTCCGGCTGTGCGAGCTGGAGACGCGCTTCGCCGTCAACATGAACGTGCTGGATCGCGGCGTGCCCAAGGTGATGGGGCTGCGTGATATTCTCGGCTGCTATCTCGATCACCGCCGCGAAGTGGTGGTGCGCCGCGCCAAGCACCGGTTGCAGAAGATCGAACACCGGCTCGAAGTATTGGACGGCCTGCTGAAGGCCTATCTCAACATCGACGAGGTGATCCGGATCATCCGCTACGAGGATGACCCCAAAGCCGTCATGATGAAGAAATTCCGCCTGTCCGAGATACAGGTGGAAGCAATCCTCAACATGCGCCTGCGTGCGCTGCGCAAGCTCGAAGAGATCGAGATCAAGCGCGAGCACAAGGAATTGTCGGACGAACGCGACAATCTCAACGCGCTGATCGCCTCCACCGGGCGGCAATGGACAGAGGTGAAGCGCCAGCTCAAAGCCGCGCGGGAGATATTCGATCCGAAAAACGCGCTGGGCCGCCGCCGCTCCAACTTCGAGACGGCGGTCGAGGTGGACACCGAAGCCGCGATGGAGGCCCTGATCGTGAAGGAGCCGGTGACGGTCGTCTTCTCGAAGATGGGGTGGATCCGCGCGCTCAAAGGGCACAACCAGAAGCTCGATCAAGTGAAGTTCAAGGAGGGCGACGAACTTGCCCTGACGCTGGAGTGCCAGACCACGGACAAGGTGGTGATGATGGCGTCCGGCGGCCGCGCCTTCACCATCGGCGCGGACAAGCTGCCCGGTGGCCGCGGACATGGCGAGCCGATCCGCCTGTCGCTGGACGTTCCCGAGTCCGAAACCATCGTCGAGATGTTCATTCCGGAAGAGGGCGCGCGGCGCATCGTGGCGTCCGGCAAGGGTTATGGTTTCATCGTGCCGGAAGCGGAGTTGGTGTCGTCGACCCGCAAGGGCAAGATCATCCTGAACGTCGCTCCGAAGGAGGCGCTGGTTTCCTGCGTGAAGGTGGAGGGCGATCTCACCGCCTCGATCGGCAAGAACCGCAAGCTGCTGGTGTTCAAGACCGACGAAATGCCGGAGATGACGCGGGGCAAGGGCGTGAAAATCCAGTCCTTCGCTGACGGCGTGCTGGTGGACGTCAAGACGTTCAAGAAGGCCGACGGCCTCACCTGGACCGATACCGCCGGCCGCCAGCAATCGGCGGACGACTGGAAGGACTGGATGGGCAAACGTTCGCAGGCCGGCCGTCTTGCGCCCAAGGGCTTCAACCGTAATGGCCGCTTCACCGGATAGTTTCCGGCGCCGCGCCATGGCGCAGCTCTTGCGCCCATAAACTCCAGCAAGGCTTGAAGTGCGCCAATTGGCAGCGCGCGGACCATATTCGCGCAAGGCCGCACGGCGCGCTTGTCCCACTTCGGGACAGGCAGGCCGCAAGCGTGGGCAGGCGCGAGGTCGGGAAACATGGCGGCAAGTCTTCGCAATCTCCTCGCGGAACGGAATGTGGTGATCGCCATTGTGGCGGCCGCCGCGATCTATTCTCTGTCATCGCTCTGGCTGCCGATGGGGTGGGACCACGGAATCATGGCCTCGGTGGGCAAGGAGATCGCCCGGGGCGGCCTGCCATACCGCGACGCCTGGGACATCAAGGGGCCGATGGCGTACCTGCCTTACGGTCTTTCCACGCTGATCTTCGGTTCCAACATGTGGGGTATGCGGATCATCGAAATCCTGATCCTCATTCCCTGCTTCTGGTTCATCGCCCGCGCACTGGCCGTACGCACCAGCCTGCTGATGGGCGTGGGCGCGGTGGTGGCCTGTCACTTCTGGCTGGCATCGCAGGGCTGGTTCTTCTCCGCCCAGCCGGACATCTGGGTTGCCGTCAGCGTCGCGGTCGCCGTTTTGATGGTGCGGCCGGAAACCCTGAAGGCGAGGACGCTGTTGATCTCCGGCGCGCTTGTCGGGTGTGCGGCGCTGGTGAAGCCGTTCTTCGCCGGCTTCGGGCTTTCGCCGCTTCTTGTCGTGTTGATGGCTACCGGATTTGGCGTCGCGCACCGCGCGCGGCTGGCTGCGTGGCTGTTCGCGGGCGCGCTGGCGCCGGTGATTGTCGTGGTCGGTTATATCGCGGCGCTCGGCGGGCTGCCCGCGATGATCGAGGGGCTGATCGCCTATAACCTCGGCACTTATGTCGAGCATGGGCGCGGGATGGATGCGCTGCTGTGGGGCTCGGTCGAGTTTTTCGTGAAGCCGCACGCATTCCTCTGCGCGATGTTCGCCGCAGCCGGTCTGTGGTCGCTGCGCCGCGAGCGGATCATGCTCGTATCGCTGTTCTCCTGGCTCGTGATGGCCTGGCTGGTTGTGGTCGTGCAGGGGAAATACTTCCCCTACCACTGGTTCGTTCTCTATCCGCCTCTGGTCTTCGCCGGTGCGCTCGGTCTCAATGCGGTCTTCCGTGACTCGCGTGAGGGGATGGCCGCCATCATCGCCGTCTTTGCGGCGCTTACATTCCTCGCCGGCGCCGCGCTCACGCCCGCGCGCTCGGTGTTAAGCTGGGCGAAGTACATGGTCACCGGCATGCCGGTCAGCTGGTACAGCGGTTTCACCTACTGGACCTACAACGCTCACGACGAGCTGGAAGCGGTACGCTATCTCGAAACCAGCACGGCCCCGGAAGAGGGCGTGTTCGTGTGGGGCAATGACGCCACGATCACCTATCTGCTCGACCGTCCCAATCCGTCGCGCTTCGTCTTCAACATGCCGTTGTTGCTGGAGGGCGAGCATCTCGCCCTCTATCGCGCGGAGACGTTGCAGGCGCTCGAACTGGCGCCACCGAAATACATCGTGGTCGGCACGGGTTGGCGCGGCGAGAAGCATGAGTCGGTTCCGGCATTCCCGGAATTCCAGTCCCTGCTGGCAACCGGCTACACGCTGGAAACGACCATCGGCTATCTCGACATCTACCGCCGCAACGGCTCGTGACCCTTCGTCTCAGCCCGGCGACATCGCGCCTTGCAGGGCAGTGAAGAAGCGGATGGCGAGGGGGCCCTCGCGCAGGGCTTCTGCTGTCTCCAGCATGTGCGCCATGCGATAGCGGAAAACCATGAACTCCTCGTCCGTGTCGCAGAGCTTGCGCAGCACCGCCGCCATTGCGCGCGACATTTCGAAGTTCGGGGGCCGCTCGCCTTCGGTTTCGGGATAGGCGTAGTCAGAGTTCGTCGCGAGCGACCATGCGCGCGTGGACAGCGTGAAGGCCGCCGGAAGGTAGGCGGCGTGCAGACCGTCGAGCCCCTGCTGTTTTCCGGCGCGCTCCGAAAGCTGGCGCTCAAGCTCCACCGCCTGCAGCGCGGCGACGGACATGCCCTGGCCGTAGGTGGGATTGACGCTGCTGAACCCGTCGCCCAGCGCGATCAGGCGTTCGGGCCACCTCGCCGCCTGATCGAAACGGCGGCGCGTCGCGAACGTCTTGCGGAACATGCGCGGCTCGGTTAGCGGGCGGGCGTCGCGGATGCGGGCATGAATTTCCGGCGTCGCGAATTCCGACGCATAGGCGATGAAGCCCGGAAGATCGCGCGGCGGCAGATTGGCGCCGCGGCCGCCGAGCGACACGATCCATTCGTCATTCTCGATAGGCAGCAGCAGCCCGAAATGATGGTCCGGCGCGGCGGGCAGGGCGAAGAAGCCGCGCCGCTCGCCGCGATACGCCTCCGGCCTGGCGAAGCGGCAGGTCGTGTAGGCCACGTTGATCTTCACGCTCTCCGTCTCGAAGGCGGCGAGTCCGCTGGCCGCCAATTGCTCGATCAGCGGTGCGTTCATGCCTGCGGCGTCGACCACCAGATCAGCGGCCAGCGCCTCGCCCGTATCCAGCTCGACGCCGGTGCAGCGGCCATCAGCAATGGTGTAGCGCGCGACGCCTGCATCCGCGCGGATGGCGACGGAGGGCAGAGCGGCGACTTTCTCGCGCAGCACACGCTCATAGGCGGGGCGCGAGAGCGAGGCGACGGTGAAGCCGGCGTCCGCCTTGGGCAGAAGCCCGCCGAAATCGATCAGGTCAATGTCGAGTCCCACGCGCATAGGTACGCCGCCAGCGGCGTGCAGAGACGCCTCGAACCCCGGGACAAGCCGTTCAAGGGCTTCTTCGCCGCCCTTGAGAAGCTGGTGGATATGGGCGCTCTGACCGGCCCCCGCGCGAGGCGTATCGCCAGCGGGAAGGCCGTCGCGGTCCAGGATCAGCACGCGCTCGAAAAAGGGCGCAAGGGCGGCTGCGGCGGCAAGACCCGCCATGCCCGCCCCTGTCACAATTGCCTGTCGCCCCAAAGACCGAGCCATCCCGCGACCTTCCATCTATTTTCGCTGGACACTAGGGCCGGACCGGTATCCGTCCAGTCCTGCCCGGCCCCCCAGTCCCGTCCGGGGCCGGCTGGCCAGTAATCCGCCCGGGTTACCGGCCCCTTGCTGCCACTGGACCCGGCGGCAGCATCATGTAGTTTTTGACAGGCGCAGGGAATCGGCCCGGCGACGGACATAAGGGGACGCGGACATGCTGCCGGTCTATATCGCCCTGGGCGTGGTGGCGCTCGTCATCCTGGCCATCATCCTCATCTACAACGGCCTCGTCGCGAAGCGGCAGACCGTGAACGAGGCGTTTTCGGGTATCGACGTGCAGCTGAAGTTGCGCCGCGAGCTTATCCCCAACCTCGTCGAGACGGTGAAGGGATATGCGGCCCACGAACGGCAGACGCTCGACGCCGTCATCACCGCGCGCAACGCCGCCGCCGCCGCAAACGGCCCGGCGGCCATGGGCGTGGCCGAAGGGCATTTGTCGGCCGCGCTGGGCAAGCTGTTCGCGCTGGCCGAGGCCTATCCGGATCTGAAAGCGTCGGCCAACTTCCTACAGTTGCAGACCGAGCTGTCGTCCATCGAGGACAAGGTCGCTGCGGCGCGGCGCTTCTACAACTCGTCGGTCGGCGACTACAACACGGCTGTGGAGCAATTCCCCGCATCCATCATCGCGGGCTCGACCGGCTTCACGAAGCGCGAGTTCTTCGACGTGGGCGAGACGGAGCGCGCGCAGCTCAACGTGCCGCCGCAGGTGAAGTTCTAGGTTCCGGCGCCCCGGCAGGGGCGATTTGAAAGCCGGTCCCCTTTCGTCTATATCCCCGGCATGGACCATGCCCAGCCATACCGGCCCGTCGCGGGCGCCCTCTTGAGGGGCTACAAGTGGACGCTGTCGCCGCTGTTCGCGGCCATCGGCGTGCACTGCCGCCATACGCCGACCTGCTCGGAATACTGCGCGCAATGCGTCAGCCGGCATGGGGCGTGGGCAGGTTTGTGGATGGGGCTGGCGCGGTTTTCGCGCTGCCGGCCCGGAGGATCGCACGGGGAAGACCCGGCGCCGGCCCTCACTAGCACCGGCGCGCGCTGGTTCGCCCCCTGGCGCTATGGCGTCTGGAGCGTGGACCGGGCCTGAAGCGTGCGCCGGACGGCCGGGGCCTTTCCTGACCCACGAATTGCGGAGTTCCCCCGAAGGGCTGTCTTGCCGGACAGGCCAGAAGGTGGGTTCAAGCTGGGCTCAAATTGCCCTAGACCTCCGCCGGTACGACGAAAGACGCGATCATGATCAATGTTAAATTCCCCGATGGCTCGGTGCGGGAGTATCCCGAGGGGATCACGCCCTTCGCCATCGCAGAGGGCATCTCCAAATCGCTGGCCAAGCGCTCGCTGGTGGCGAAAGTGGATGGCAAGCTCCAGGACCTGAAGCGGCCGCTGGAAAGCGATGTCGAACTCGCGCTGCTGTCCGACAAGGACGCCGACACGCTGGAGCTTATCCGTCACGACGCGGCGCACGTCCTCGCCCAGGCGGTGCAGGAGCTGTTCCCCGGCACGCAGGTCACGATCGGGCCGACGGTGGAAGACGGCTTCTATTACGACTTCGCACGCAAGGAGCCGTTCTCCACGGCGATCAGTGGAGCGACCTGTGCCGCGGGCCGCACCTGCCGTCGACGGGGAAACTGCCCAAGGCGTTCAAGCTGATGAAGCTGGCCGGCGCATACTGGCGCGGCGACCATCGCAACGAAATGCTCCAGCGCATCTACGGCACGGCCTGGGCGAACGAGGCTGACCTCAAGGCGTATCTCGTACGTCTGGAAGAAGCCGAGAAGCGCGATCACCGCAAGCTGGGCCGTGAGCTGGATCTCTTCCACA
>CAZJZQ010000156.1:0-6390 GCA_964550535.1 uncultured Rhizobium sp. | reverse complement strand
GCCCCGCTCCCTCATGCCCGGAGCTAAAACATGGCAGCATCCCGCAGGGCTCAAAGTCCGTGTGAAAGAGAAATCGCACCCGCTTCTATCTTCGTGTCTTTGTGCTCACCTTCGCGCCTTGGTGTTCTTCTTCATCAGCAGCAAAGACAAACCCCAAGACACAAAGGTCCACGAAGGACGCAAAGCGCAGGCGGGCAGATCACGCCAACCGCGCCGCATCTCCCGCTGCAACCCGCCCGCCGCGCGCGACGTGCAGATAAACCCCCAACGTGTCGCGCCCGAAATGCTCGCGCAGCAGCGGCACGACATCGATATCGCGCTCGCCCGTATCCGGACCGGTATGCGTCGCGATGCAGCGCACGATCGGCTTGAAGCACGTCAGCAACGCATCCCCCGCCTCAACCTGCGCGCCCGGCGCAAGCCCATCCTCCGCCCACGGCGCCACCCCATCGACATACAGATTGGCGCGGAAACGCAGCGGATCGACCTCCCGCCCGATGGCTTTCGCAAACGCCCGCACGCTCGCCAGATTGATCAGCGACACATGCCCCAGGGGATGATCCATGAAGCGGTGACCCTCGGCAGACACCACGCGCAGCTTCCCCGGCGCATCTTCGCCCAGCCACGCCTGAAGGAAGTTCGCCAGTCCCTCGCGCCCTTCCGCCGTCTCCAGCGGAGCATCCACGCCAAAGCCCGACGCATCGCCGATATGAAACACCCCGCCCTCGCCGCGCAGGTGCGTCTTCAGCTTCGC
Source organism: uncultured Rhizobium sp. (assembly GCA_964550535.1). Taxonomy (GTDB): domain Bacteria; phylum Pseudomonadota; class Alphaproteobacteria; order Caulobacterales; family Hyphomonadaceae; genus UBA7672. The sequence goes on along the minus strand of CAZJZQ010000156.1, from coordinate 5,636 downwards.
AAGCTGCGGAAAGCGCGCCAGCACAGTGAACTTCATCTTCGAGATGTGCCCCGGCGCGGCAGGATCAAAGCCCGAAGGCCCCGCCTCCACCGCCCACTTCCGGTCCATCGGAAAATACTGCCCCGCCTCCAGTTCCACCCCCTCCAGCAACTCAGGCGTCAGCCCTTTCACCGGATGGCGGTAGATGGAGGCGACAGTCCCGCTCACCCCTGCGCTTCCATCGCGGCCAGACGCTCGGCCTGGTCCTCGGCCATCAGCGCATCCAGCATCTCGTCGACATTCCCCTCGATGAAAGTGTCGAGGTTGTACAGCGTCATGTTGATCCGGTGATCGGTCACGCGGCCCTGCGGGAAGTTGTAGGTGCGGATGCGTTCCGACCGGTCGCCCGACCCCACCTGGCTCTTGCGGGCCTCGGCGCGCGCCGAGTCCTTCGCATTGCGTTCCGCCTCATAGAGACGGATTTTCAGTTGCTCCATCGCCTTGCGCCGGTTCTCGTGCTGCGACTTCTCCGAAGACGTCACCACAATGCCCGATGGCATGTGCGTGATGCGCACCGCCGAGTCCGTCTTGTTCACGTGCTGCCCCCCCGCTCCCGACGAGCGGTAGGTGTCGATGCGGATGTCCTGGTCGCGCACCTCGATATTCACTTCCTCCGGCACCGGAAGGATGGCGACCGTCGCCGCCGACGTATGGATACGCCCCTGCGCCTCCGTCGCCGGCACGCGCTGCACGCGATGCACGCCGCTCTCGAACTTCATGCGGCCGAACACGCCCTGCCCCTGCACCTCGGCGATGATCTCCTTGTAGCCCCCGGCGTCGCCCTCGGACGCCGACACCAGCTCCACCCGCCAGCCGCGCGTCGAGGCGTAGCGCTGGTACATGCGATAAAGATCGCCCGCGAACAGCGCCGCCTCGTCGCCGCCGGTTCCCGCGCGCACTTCGATGATCGCGCTGCCCTCGTCATCGCTGTCCTTGGGCAGCAGCATCAGCTGCAATTCGCGCTCCATCGCGGGCAGGCGATCACGAATATCTGCGCGCTCCTCCACCGCCATGTTCACCAGTTCGCGATCAGCCGCCGCATCCTCGATCAGCGCCTCGGCGTCTTCAAGCTGACGGCGCAGCGAGGACACCTCGCGCGCCTTGTCGGCCACCGGCTTCAGCTCGGAATGCTCGCGCGAAAGCTGCACGATTTCCTTGGCTTCGCTGGCCACGCCCATGCGCGCCTCGACCTGATCGAAGCGGTCGATGATCTGCCGGAGGCGGGATTCGGAAAGGGCTGCCATGGCGCGACCCTATGCGCCAGCCGCTCGCCAAGGTCCAGTGCCGGCCACGCATCCACATCCCGCAACGGCCCCGCCGCCCCGGCAGGAACCGGAACGCCGGGCCGGTCCGGCGCCGGACAAGCGGCGCTCAGCCCGCCAGAAGCTCAATCGCATTCCGCACCGCGATCACGCCCAGCACGATCGACGACAGGCTGAACAAAGCAAACCGCAGCGGCACGAAATTCGTCGTCGCCTGCACGATGCTGTGAACCACACGCAGCGCCACATAGGTCCACGCCAGCCCGACATTCAGCGTGTCCGCCACGCCCACCAGATACGAATAGATCATCAGCGCATAGAACAGCGTCGGCTGCTCGTGCAGGTGGTTGTAATTGTCGGCCGGCCAGTGAACGCGCGGAGGAATGCTCGCCAGCGCGCCCATCGTCTCCTTGCCCTTGATCTTGCGCGCATCGACGCCCGCCGCCCGCATCGCCGGAATGCGGAGCGCATACAGCCAGACCAGCATGATCAGTGTCCACACGATCAGCGCCAGCATAGGCGCCGTCATGGTCATAAGCTGTTCCGGCATGGTCGGCTCCCTGCGCCCCGCTTCTTCTGGTCACTAGTGCTAGCGAATACCAAGGCTGAAACGCCAGCGGAATCTGGCGGAATCGGGCCGCTGGCCATGGTTCCGCGCCCAGATGGACAATCCCGGGCCCCATGCCTAGCTTCCAGCCCCCTCCCTCAATCTGGAACCCGCCCCATGTTGCGTGTCCTCCTGCCCGCCGCATTCCTCGGTCTTGCCGCCTGCGCGACACAGCCCGCGCCGGAGCCGCCCGCCGCTGCAACAGCAGCCCGGCCTCAAGGCGCCGCCGCAGCGGAGAAGGAAGCCGTCCTCGCCGTCGTCGACCGCTTCATGCTGGCCGTCGGCAACCACGACAGCGAAGAAATGCAGGACATCCTCATCAACGAAGGCGTCGCCTGGTTCCAGCAGCGCGAGAACGGACAGGAAGGCACGGTCCGCCCCTTCGTCAACGGCGACATGATGCAGCCGGACAGCGACGCCGACCCGTTCCTCGAACGCTACTGGGACCCCATCGTCCTCGTGCGCGGCCACATCGCCACGGTGTGGGCGCCCTACGAACTGCGCGACAATGGCGAGGTGATCCATTGCGGCATCGACGCGCTGAACCTCGTCTATCTCGACGACGCATGGCGCGTGGCCACCATCCTCTCCACGATGGAGCCCGGCGCCTGCGAAGAACTCAAACCGCCCTCAGCATCGGAAATGCGCCCGCAAAACGGCTGGAAGGAAACGCCGCTGGAGTAGGCATTCGGCAGTCGAAGAACCACAGTCCCATCCCCGCTCGTCCCGGCGAAAGCCGGGACCCAGGGCTGACAGCGAGGCTTGTTCCGGCCTTACGCTTCAAGCCTGTTCGCGTTGGAAAACCGTCCCTGGATTCCGGCTTTCGCCGGAATGAGCGGACATAGGAGCGCGTTCGACCCAGACAGTCAGCACGAACCCGACTGCCTAACGCCAACTGCCGAATGCCCAGCCGCGCAGCGGCTAAGTCTCCAGTTCAACATCCCAATAAAGATAATCCACCCAGGTTTCATGCAGGTGGTTCGGCGGGAAGCGCCGGCCCATCTCCTGCAACTCCCAGGTGTTGGGACGATGCGGGCGCACGCTCGGGTGCATCCCGGCATGATGCGGCATGCGTCCGCCCTTGCGCAGATTGCACGGGCTGCACGCGGCGACGATGTTGTCCCAGCTCGTCCGCCCGCCGCGCGACCGCGGGATCACGTGGTCGAAGGTGAGATCCTCGCCCGACCCGCAATACGCGCATGCAAAGCCGTCACGCAGGAACACGTTGAACCGCGTGAAGGCCGGCTGCCTGTCCTGATGCACGAACTCCCGCAGCGCGATCACGCTGGGAATGCGCATCCGGAAGGACGGCGAATGGACGTACTGATCGTACTCCGCCACCACCTCGACCCGTTCCAGGAAAACGGCTTTCACCGCCTCCTGCCAGGGCCATAGCGACAGGGGATAATAAGACAGGGGCCTGAAGTCGGCGTTCAGAACGAGGGCCGGGCATCCATGGGGCGCCTGCGAAATCACTTCCGCCATGCGTCTTCCGCTCAATCGGGGCCGGGCGCTTGCCACACGGTCCGGCCGGTTCCCCGCCTGCGCCACCTGGCTCCAGCAGACGGGATAGAGAGATCGCTGCCTGAGTAACGATTCCCGGCGACAAGATCGTGACTGAATGGCGGTATGTCCAGATGTTCCGGCCCCGGAAAAAGCCGTTAGCCCCCAAAATGCGGCCCGAAAGTCACGCCCCGCCCCGCTGTTCGTCCCTCACTGCGTTGATATAGCCCCACAACATATGCGCCGCGACGCCCCGGTAAGGCCGCCAGCGTTCCCCCGTCTCAAGGAACAGTTTCGGCGGATGCCGTTCCGCCTCGCCGGTAATCATCCGGTACGCTTCCGAGAGCCCGATATCGGCGTGCGGAAACACGTCCCACCGGCCAAGGCAGAACATCAGATAGACGTCCGCCGTCCACGGCCCCACGCCGCTCACCGCCGTCAGCTCCGCCCGCGCCTCATCGTCGCTCGCTCGTCCCACCCGCCGGAAATTGAGCCGCTTCTCCTCCACCGCCATGGCGATGGACCGCATATGCGCAATCTTGGGCCGCGACATTCCGCAGGCGCGCAGATCGTCAATCTCCGCCGCCAGCACAGCCCTGGACGTCACCCGCCCCAGCAAATCCTCCACCCGCCCCCAGATCGTCCCCGCCGCCTTGGTCGAAAGCTGCTGGTACGCGATGATCCGCGCCAGCCCGGCATAGCCGCCCGGCCGCGTCCGCCATTGGGGAACGCCGATCCGCTTGTGCGCCGCCTTCATCACCGCACAGCCCTTCGCCAACCGCTTCACGGCGGCGGAAAGCTCATCCGCATTGGTGACGTCGAGAACGCCGGTATCCGTCTTCGCCATGCTCCGACGCTGGCGCACCTCCGGCCGGGGTGCAAGATAGCCCCGTATCGCCCGCGCGCGGCGCGATGTAAGAAGCCCGGCTCAGGAGACCGCCATGAAGCAATCCCCGATCCGCAAGCTGCGCCGCGACTGGTCCCGCCTGATGCAGGACCTCGGCCGGGCCGAAACCGCCGGAAACGCCGCCGAAGCCGAGGCCCTGCGCGAGAAGATCAAGGCGCTGGGCAAGGAAATCGCCGCCATGGAAGCCGAGCGCGGCCAGACCGGCTGAGGCCTCCGCCCCCCGCGCGCCCGGCGACACTGTCACAGGGCGCAACGCGTCCTTGACCCCCCACCCCGCCAGACCTATCTACGCCACCGTTTGCGCGCCGTGAGGCATCCCGTCAGCGAGGCGATTCCATGACGAAACTACCCACCGGCGCGCTGGCTCTCGAAGACGGCACGGTCTTCTGGGGCGAAGGCTGGGGCCACACCGGCGCCGCTCCCGGAGAACTCTGCTTCAACACCGCCATCACCGGCTATCAGGAAATCCTCACGGACCCGTCCTACGCCGAACAGATCGTGCTGTTCACCTTCCCCCATATCGGGAATGTCGGCGCCAACGCCGAGGATCTGGAAGAATCGTCCGCCCAGGGCGCCGCCGGCGCACGCGGCGCGGTGTTCCGCGCGCCCCCGACCCCGCCCGCCAACTGGCGCGCGCAGGACCATCTCGGCCCCTGGCTGCAACGCCGCAACATCATCGGCCTGTCGGGCGTGGACACCCGCGCCCTCACCCGCCGCATCCGCGAGCTGGGCATGCCCAAAGCCGCCATCGCCCATAACCCGCAGGGCGGCATCGACGCCGCCGGCCTCATCGAAACCGCCCGCTCGTGGAAGGGCGTCGAGAAAGCCGACCTCGCCATCAACGTCTCATCCGGCCAGCGCTTCGAGAACACCTCCTCGCTCTGGCGCCTCGGAACCGGTTTCAGCGACGTCGCCGCCGCGCGCTTCCATGTCGTGGTGATGGATTTCGGCGTGAAGAAAAACATCCTGCGCAACCTCGCCGCCGTCGGCGCCCGCGCCACCATCGTCCCCGCGAAGACCAGGGCCGAGGACATCCTCGCCCTCAAGCCGGACGGCGTCGTCCTCTCCAACGGCCCGGGCGATCCGGCCGCCACCGCCGAATACGCCGGCCCCGAAATCCGCAAGCTGATCGACTCGGGCGTGCCCATCCTCGGCATCTGCCTCGGCCACCAGATGCTCGCGCTGGCCCTCGGCGCAAAGACAAAGAAAATGCCGCAAGGCCACCACGGCGCGAACCATCCCGTAAAGGACTTCACGACCGGCAAGGTGGAGATCGTCTCCATGAACCACGGCTTCACCGTGGACGTGGCGACCCTGC
>CAZJZQ010000155.1:0-6392 GCA_964550535.1 uncultured Rhizobium sp. | reverse complement strand
CCTGCGCCGCGGCGCGGACTGGTTCGCAGGGCTGGGCCGCCCCAACAATACCGGCACCAAGGTCTTCTGCATTTCCGGCCATGTGAACAAGCCGTGCAACGTGGAAGAGGAAATGGGCATTCCGCTGCGCGAGTTGATCGACCGGCATTGCGGCGGCGTGCGTGGCGGCTGGGACAATCTGAAAGCGGTGATCCCGGGCGGTTCGTCCGTGCCGTTGCTGCCGAAGGATATCTGCGACACGGTGCTGATGGATTTCGATGCGTTGCGCGATGTGAAGTCGGGCCTCGGCACGGCGGCGGTCATCGTTATGGACAAGTCCACGGACGTGGTGAAGGCGATTGCGCGCATCTCGTACTTCTACAAGCATGAGAGCTGCGGTCAGTGCACGCCGTGCCGTGAAGGCACGGGCTGGATGTGGCGTGTGCTGGAGCGGATGGCGCGCGGTGAGAGCGAGACGGCGGAGATCGATACGCTGCTCGACGTGGCGAGCCAGGTGGAAGGTCACACGATCTGTGCGCTGGGCGACGCGGCTGCGTGGCCGGTGCAGGGCCTGATTCGTCACTTCCGCCAGGAAATCGAAGACCGCATCTCGAACTATCGGACCGGCCGCCCGCACGTGCAGGGCGCCGCAGTGGCGGCGGAGTAGGGCGATGTCTGACACGTTCAAACTCGTCGTCGATGGAACCGAGGTTGAGGTTCCCAAGTCCTATACGCTGTTGCAGGCATGCGAGGTTGCGGGCGCCGAGATCCCGCGCTTCTGCTATCACGAGCGCCTGTCCATCGCGGGCAACTGCCGTATGTGCCTTGTCGATTGGGTCGGCGCGCCGAAGCCGATCGCGAGCTGCGCGCAGACCGTGGGCGACATGCGCCCGAATCCCGATGGTTCGCCGCCGAAGATCGAAACCAAGTCGCCGCGCGCGGTGAAGGCGCGCAATGGCGTGATGGAATTCCTGCTGATCAACCATCCGCTGGACTGCCCGATCTGCGATCAGGGCGGCGAGTGCGACCTGCAGGATCAGGCGATGGGCTATGGCCGCGCCGTGTCGCGTTACACCGAAAACAAGCGCGCGGTGGACGACAAGAATATGGGGCCGCTGGTCAAGACGATCATGACCCGGTGTATCCAGTGCACGCGCTGCGTTCGCTTCGTGTCGGAAGTCGCGGGCGTGGAGGAGATCGGTCTCGCCAATCGCGGCGAGGATGCGGAGATCACCACCTATCTGGAGAAGTCGCTGACGTCCGAACTGTCGGGCAACGTCATTGATCTATGCCCGGTGGGCGCGCTGACGTCCAAGCCGTATGCGTTCAATGCGCGTCCATGGGAACTGCGCAAGACTGAGTCCATCGACGTGATGGATGCGCTGGGCGCTGCGATCCGCGTGGATGCGCGCGGACCGGCGGTGATGCGTATCCTGCCGCGCATCAATGAGGATGTGAACGAGGAATGGATCTCGGACAAAACGCGCTTCGTGTGGGACGGTCTGGGCCGTCAGCGTCTGGATCGCCCGTATATCCGTGAGAACGGAAAGCTGCGGGCGTCGTCGTGGGATGAAGCGCTGAAGGCTGCGGCTGAGGCTCTGAAGGTTGCTGCGGACTCGGTTGGTGTGATCGCGGGCGATCTGGTGGACGCTGAAGGCATGAAGGCGGCGATGGACCTGTGCGCGTCGCTGGGCGTGACGTCGCTGGATTGCCGTCAGGATGGCGCGAAGCTGGGGCTGGCTGCTGACGGTTCGAAGCTGGCGCGGGAGAGCTGGCTGTTCAACGCCACCATTCGCGGCGTGGACGATGCGGATGCGATCCTGCTGGTCGGCGCGAATCCGCGCAAGGAAGCTCCGGTGCTGAACGCGCGGCTGCGCAAGGCGTGGCTGACCGGCGAGGTGCGGATCGCGGTGATCGGCGAGCGGGCCGACCTAACCTATGACTACGCCTATCTCGGTGCGGGTCCGGATTCGCTGGCGCAGTTGAAGGCTGGCAATCCGCTGTTTGATGATTTCGCCAAGGCGAAGCGCCCCTTGGTGATCGTGGGGCAGGGCGCCCTGGCGCGCGATGATGGCGCGGCGGTGCTGAATGCGGTTTCGGCCTTCGCGGCGACTGTTGGCGCCTTCAAGGGTGAGGACGGCTGGAACGGTTTCAGCGTGCTGCACACGGCTGCGGGACGTGTCGGGGGGCTCGATCTGGGCTTCCTGCCGGGCAAGGGCGGCAAGGACGTTGCGGGTATTCTGGCCGGCGCTCAGTCGGGGGCGATCAAGACGGTGATTCTGCTGGGCGCCGACGAGATCGATACATCGAAGCTGGGCGCGGCGAAGGTGATCTATGTCGGCAGCCATGGCGACGCCGGGGCGCACCGCGCGGATATCATCCTGCCGGCGGCGGCCTATACCGAGAAGTCGGCGACCTATGTGAACACCGAGGGGCGCGTGCAGCGCACGCAACGCGCCGTCGGTCCGAAGGGCGAGGCCCGCGAAGAGTGGGCGATCTTCCGGGCGCTGTCCGGATATCTGGGCAAGACGTTGCCGTATGACTCGCTGGCGCAATTGCGCGAGAAGCTGGTTGCAGATCATCCGACCTTCCTCGGGATGGATTTTGCGCCGGGCGCGACGGCGTCCTCGGTTGCTCCGCCCTATGGTGCAAGCGGATCGATGAACTCGGCGGCCTTCGTGTCGCCGGTGCGGGTCTTCCACCTGACGAATCCGATCGCGCGCGCGTCGCGCACCATGGCGGAATGCGCCGAACTCGCCGCGGGCTCCACCCCGGCCGTAGCTGCGGAATAGGAGGGCGCGATGGAAAAGCTCTTCGAATGGGGCGGCGGCGTGTGGGGCGGCATCGGCCTCGCCGTGCTTCAGATCCTCGTTTTCGTGGCTATCCTTCTGGTGTCCATCGCGTTCCTGCTGCTGTTCGACCGCAAGGTCTGGGCGGCGGTACAGCTGCGCAAGGGCCCCAACGTGGTGGGCCCGTTCGGCCTGTTGCAGTCGTTCGCGGACCTCATCAAGTTCGTCCTCAAGGAAGTGGTCATTCCGGCCGGCGCGAACAAGACGGTGTTCCTGTTGGCGCCGATCATCACGCTGACGCTGGCGCTGGTCGGCTGGGCCGTCATCCCGGTCGCTCCGGGCTGGGTCATCGCCGACCTGAATGTGGGCGTGCTGTACCTGTTCGCGATCTCATCGCTGGGCGTTTACGGCATCATCATGGGCGGCTGGGCGTCGAACTCGAAATACCCGTTCCTCGGCGGCCTGCGTTCCGCGGCGCAGATGGTTAGTTATGAGGTGTCTCTCGGCTTCGTGATCGTGACTGTGTTGCTGCTCGTTGGCTCGATGAACCTGACCGATATCGTGAACGCGCAGGCCGGCGGCTTCTGGAACTGGCACGGCTTCCTGCTGACGCCGGACCGGATCGCGATGTTCCCGGTCATGTTCGTGATGTTTGTGATCTTCTTCATCTCGGCGCTGGCGGAGACCAATCGCCCCCCGTTCGATCTGCCGGAAGCTGAGTCCGAACTCGTAGCCGGTTATCAGGTTGAATACTCGTCCACGCCGTACCTGCTGTTCATGATCGGGGAGTACGTTTCCATCGTGCTGATGTGCTCGATGTTGACCATCCTGTTCTTCGGCGGGTGGCACCTGCCGTTCCCGGTTCCGGTGACGGGCCTGCCGGACTGGCTGGTGAGCCTCGGCGGATTGCTGGTCTTCGCGGTGAAGGTGACGTTCTTCTTCTTCCTGTTTGCGATGGTGAAAGCCATCGTACCGCGTTATCGCTACGATCAGTTGATGCGGCTGGGCTGGAAGATCTTTCTTCCGACATCGCTGGTGGCGGTAGTGGCCGTTGGCGGGTATGTGACCTGGCAGAACGCGCAGGCGCGGCCGGACTTCGACCGTATCGACATCAATGGAAGCGGCTATCTTGAAGCTAGCGAACTGGCGGCGGTGACGCTGCCGGCTGGCATGGATGCCAATGGCGACGGCCTGATCAGCTGGAAAGAATACAAAGACGGAGCGGGCAACTAGCATGTCGATCGGACAGGCCATTCGGGGCGCGCTGCTGACGGACTTCCTGTCTGCCTTCGTGCTTGCCATGCGGCAGTTCTTCACGCGCAAGGCGACGGTGAACTATCCGTTCGAGAAGGGCCCGCTGAGCCCGCGTTTCCGCGGCGAGCATGCGTTGCGCCGTTACGCCAATGGCGAGGAGCGTTGCATTGCATGCAAGCTGTGCGAGGCGATCTGCCCCGCGCAGGCCATCACCATCGAGGCCGAGCCGCGCGATGACGGTTCGCGCCGCACCACGCGCTACGACATCGACATGGTGAAGTGCATCTATTGCGGCTTCTGCCAGGAAGCCTGCCCGGTGGACGCCATCGTCGAAGGCCCGAATTTCGAGTTCGCCACGGAAACTCGCGAGGAACTCTACTACAACAAGGACCGTCTGCTGGAGAATGGCGACCGCTGGGAACGCGAGATCGCCCGCAATCTGGAACTGGACGCCCGCTACAGATAAAAGGCGCCGACTCGGCAGGGGGCCGCGAAGGCAGGACGTTTACTGGTCCCACGGGACCGCGAGACCAAGAGGAAGAGGCGCAGCGTGCCGCTGATTGCTTTCTATGTACTCTCGACTGTGGTCGTTTTATCGGCCCTGTTCGTGATCGCCGCCCGCAACCCGGTGCATTCCGTGTTGTGGCTGATCTGTGCGTTCTTCACCTCCGCTGGCCTGCTGGTGCTGATCGGGGCGGAGTTCCTCGCGATGCTGCTGGTGGTCGTGTATGTCGGCGCCGTCGCGGTGTTGTTCCTGTTTGTCGTGATGATGCTGGACATCGATTTCGTCGAGTTGAAGCAGGGCTTCCAGAACTACTTCATACAGGGCGCCATCATCGCGCTGGTGTTGTTGGCCGAGATTGGTGTCGTGATCGCGGCGCTGGGCGGCGGCGATGCGGAGCGGTTCAACGCGGCTCCCGGCGCGCCGACCAACGCCGAAGCGCTGGCCAAGGTGCTCTACACGGACAATCTGTTGCTGTTCCAGATGGCCGGCATCGTGCTGCTGGTCGCCATGATGGGCGCCATCGTGCTGACTCTGCGCACGCGCGCCAACGTGAAACGCCAGAATATCGCGCAGCAGACCGGACGCAAACGCAAGGACGCGGTCGAACTGAAAGACGTTCAACCGGGTCAGGGAATATAGGGCAAGCGAGATGGAAATCGGGCTAGAGCACTATATTGCGGTATCGGCGGCGCTGTTCACGATCGGCGTGTTCGGTATCTTCGTGAACCGCAAGAACATCATCGTCATCCTGATGGCGATCGAACTCATTCTTCTGTCGGTGAACATCAACCTCGTCGCCTTCTCGGTCTTCTCGGGAACGATCGAGGGGCAGGTGTTCGCAATGATGGTGCTGACCGTCGCGGCCGCCGAAGCAGCCGTTGGTCTCGCCATTCTTGTGGTCTACTTCCGTAACCGCGGCGAAATCGCGGTTGAGGAAGTCAACGTGCTGCGCGGCTAGCGGGCAGGGAGCAAGACGTGGACTTCCAGGACTGGGCCGCAATTTTCATCGTGCTCGCCCCGGGCGTAGCCGCCGCCATCGCGGGGCTGGGGCAGCGCTTTCTTGGCGACAAGGTCGCCATGACGATCACCACCAGCGTGGTGGTGACTGCGGCCGTTCTTGCGGCATGGCAGTTCTTCAACCACGCGTTCGGACATCATGAGGGCGAGGCGCATGGCCACACCATCGTGCTGGCCAACTGGCTGAACGTCGGCACAGTGATCGCCGACTGGGCGATCCGGGTCGACACGCTGTCCATCGTGATGATGTTCGTGGTGACCAGCGTGTCATCGCTCGTGCATATCTATTCGATCGGCTACATGGCTGATGATCCGCACCGTGCGCGGTTCTTCGCCTATCTGTCACTGTTCACTTTTGCCATGCTCATGCTGGTGACGGCGGACAACTTCATCCAGCTGTTCTTCGGCTGGGAAGGGGTGGGACTCGCCTCGTATCTGCTGATCGGTTTCTGGTACAAGAAAGCCTCGGCGAACTCGGCGGCCATCAAGGCGTTCGTGGTCAACCGTGTCGGCGACTTCGGCTTTGCGCTGGGCATCATGGCGCTGGTCTTCATGGTGCAGGTTCCGGCGCAGTTCGTGAGCGCTGATGGCCAGGTGGCGGCGTCATACCTCGAACAGTTGGGCGTTTCGCAATTCTCCAGCGTTGGTTTCGACACCGTCTTCGCAGTCCTGCAGAACAATGCGCTGGTGCAGCCTGTCGGCGCGGCGTCGGCGGTTCCTGTGCAGTCGGTGACGTTCGACTTCCTCTGGCTGCATGTTTACGGGCTTGAGATTGTCGGCATCCTTCTGTTCATCGGCGCGATGGGCAAGTCGGCGCAGTTCTTCCTGCACACCTGGCTGCCGGACGC
>CAZJZQ010000154.1:904-6398 GCA_964550535.1 uncultured Rhizobium sp. | reverse complement strand
GGCCCGGCGGGATGCGGATCTGCGCGGTCGTGATCTTCTCGCGCTCGGCCGCCGCGGCCTTTTCCTCGTAGGCGTTGATACGCGCCTTCGATTTCGCCTGGCGCGCCTTCGGGCTGGAGCGCACCCATTCCAGTTCCTTGTTGAGCGAGCGTTTGCGGCCTTCTTCCTCGCGCTGTTCCTGCGCGATGCGCTTGGCTTTTTTCTCCAGCCAGGTGGAGTAATTGCCTTCGTAGGGGATGCCCTGACCGCGATCGAGTTCGAGAATCCACGAAGTGATCTGGTCGAGGAAGTAGCGGTCGTGGGTGACGAGAATCACGCAGCCCGCAAAATCCGTGAGATAGTTCTGCAACCACGCCACCGACTCCGCGTCGAGGTGGTTGGTCGGTTCGTCCATCAGGATCATGTCGGGCTTGGAGAGCAGCAGGCGGCAGATGGCGGCGCGGCGGATCTCGCCGCCCGACAGCTTGCTGACGTCCGCATCGCCGGGCGGGCAGCGCAGCGCTTCCATCGCCATCTCGATCTTGGAGTCGATGTCCCACGCATCGGCAGCGTCGATCTTTTCCTGGAGCGCGGTCATCTGCTCCATCAGTTCGTCGCTGTAGTCTTCGCCCAGCTTCGCGGAGATGGCGTTGAATTCGTCGATCCACTGCTTTTCCGGGCATTCGGCGGCGATGTTCTCGAACACCGTCTTTGTCGTGTCGAGCTTGGGCTCCTGCGGGAGATAGCCGACCTTGACGCCGTCCGCCGCCTTGGCCTCGCCGAGGATTTCGTGGTCCTCGCCCGCCATGATGCGCAGCAGCGTCGACTTACCCGAGCCGTTCACGCCGACGACGCCGATCTTGGCGTTGGGCAGGAAGTGCAGCTTGATGTTCTCGAACACCTTTTTGCCGCCCGGATAGATCTTGGTCAGGCCGTCCAGGTGGTAAACATACTGATAGGCGGGCATGGCAGGTCCTTTGGGGGAGGCGATCCTTTGGGCGATCTTCCGGATCGAATTCGCGTGCTAGATGACAAGCCGGCCGGGCAAGATCAAGCATGGCGGGGCTGTGGCGGGAAGATTCGGATGCGCGCGACTGCGAAATACCGGGCCGGGGGCCTTTTGACGGCGGCTTTGACCGCCCTCGCCCTTCTGGGCGCATGCGGGCCGGAGACCCAGCCGGCAAGCGAAGCCGCCGCCACGCCGGAGGCGAGCGCCACGGAGGCGGCGGCCCCGGCCGCTCCAGCCTGCGCCGGAACCGCGTTGCCGCTGACCGGGCTGTGCACGGATGCGGGCGATGCGCTGTACCTGAAGATCAACAGCAACCATGAAATGCCGGCCCCCCACTGTGTATGGACCCCGCAGGAGGCGGCTCTTTCGCCGGACGAGGCGCTGGTGTTCCGGGCGCTGGACTGCACGCAGGATGACGGTCCGCGCATGTCGTTCGCCTTCTCCGGCAATGTTCTGACCGCCGCCTTCCCGCCCTTTGAGGCCGGCGGCGCATCCTATGAAATGCAGGCGCTGGAGATATTCCCGCTGGATGGCGAGACGGCGGAGGCCGTGGCGCTGAAAACGCTGGAGACCGCCCCGGAGAACCAGCGCGCCCGCTGCGCCGTTCGCCCGGCGGAGGCCGCCGGCGCGTATGGCCCCGCCTTCACCCTGTCGCCCAGCGACGAACTGCGCGCGGAGCTGGAAGCCGCAGCCGAGGAAGGGCTTTACGACGCCTGCGGCCTGTTCGGCGTCACCGGCAGCGCGACCTGGTGGGAGGAGCGGCCGGGCAAGGCGCTGTTCCATTCCACCGGACAGGATATTCCGCCCTGGGATACATCCAGCTTCACTTTCTACACGCGCGGGACCGGAGGCATTTGGACGCGGGTTGAATAAACGCTTGCAGCAAGCGAATTTCGCACCCGCAGCACGCCAAATAAAGCCTCTCGTCTAATCCATTGCATTATGGAAATGTCCGCCGCGACCGGCCCGGTAGAAGGCCGTGCGCACCTGTCAACTTCGGAGGGAACCCCATGACGACCGAAACCGCCTCTGCCGAGGCGCCGGCCGTTCGCCGCACGCCACCCTATGCCTGGGTCGTGCTGTCGATGCTCTGCTTCATCTACATCTTCAACTTTCTCGACCGGCAGCTGATGTCGATCCTGACCGAGTCGATCAAGCGCGACCTCGGTTTCACCGACAAGCAGATGGGCTACATGACCGGCCTCTACTTCGCGCTGGTCTATACCGTCTTCGGCGTCGTCGTGGGCTTCCTCGCGGACCGCACCAGCCGCCGCAACATCCTGTTCGCCGGCGCTTTCCTGTGGTCGCTCTTCACCATGGCGTGCGGTCTGGCCAAGACTTACCCCACCATGCTGGCCGCACGTGTCGGCGTGGGCGTGGGCGAAGCGGCCGGCGCGCCGCCGTCCTACTCCATCCTTTCCGACTATTTCCCGCCCGAGAAACGCGGGCTGGCGCTGGCGATCTTCTCACTGGGCGTGCCGTTCGGTCAGGCGCTTGGCGCAGCCTTCGGCGCCCAGATCGACGCCATGTTCGGCTGGGAAATGGCCTTCATCGGCATCGGCGTGGCGGGCATGATCGCCTCGCTGCTGTTGCTGGTCGTCGTGCGCGAACCCAAGCGCGGCGCGATGGACCCACCGCACATCGCAGCGATGGCGACGGAGAAAGCCAGCTTCACCAACACGGCGTGGGAGTTCGTCAATCGTCCCGTGCTGCTGTGGGCGGCGCTGGCCTGCGGCTTGTGCTCATTCGTCGGTTACTGCGCGCTCAACTGGAACGCCTCCTTCCTGATCCGCGTAAAGGGGATCACCCGCGAGGAGATGGCGGTCTGGTATGCCGGCATGCTCGCCGTTTCCATGGGCCTCGGCACTTGGATGTCCGGCTGGCTGGCCGACAAGATGGCGAAGCGGTCCAAGGTCTGGTACGCGCTCGTTCCGTTGATCGCGATGACGGTCTCGGTCCCCTTCTGGTTCGGCTATATCGTCTCGACCAGCTGGGAATCGGCGCTCATGGTCCTCGCGGTCCCGACCTTCCTCACCATCATGTATCTCGCCCCGGCCCTGGCCGTGGTGCAGAACTCGGTGAAACCGTCGCAACGGACAATGGCGGGCGCGCTGCTCCTGATGGTGCTGAACATCATCGGCCTTGGCGGCGGCCCGACCATGGTGGGCATCCTGTCCACCGAGTTCGGCGCGCAACGCGCGGCCACCGCGCTGGACATCACCAAGGAACAGGCGACGCAGTATCTGCAGATGCCCGCGGCGCAGCTGGCTGAACTGCCGGATATCGCGCCGTCGGTGGTGCAGGCGTCAGCAGCTGGCCTGACCGACGCGTTCTGGTGGGTCACGCCTTTCTATGGCGTCGCTGTCTTCTTTCTCGCCATGCAGGCGCTGGCGATGAAGCGCGAGATCAAGGCAGGCGGTCCGGTGCGCGATGGCGGCTTCCGCGTCGGCCTGGTTCTCAGCATCATTGGTCTTGCGAGCCTTTATCTGCGCTTCCAGGACCTTGGCCCGGTGGGCGCGGTGCTGGATATCGGACGCCTCTCGACCTGGGGCGCGCAGGATCTCACGGCGCGGATCGACACCGGCCTCGACGTCGTGACGTCGCTGGTAGTGACGGTGTTCGCCGTGTGGGGCGTGTGGCTGCTGGTTTCCAGCTTCACTCGAAAGAAGCCTGCGGAAGCCTGATCCAACGCCTGAAGGCGCAACGAAAAAGCCCCGGAGCAGTGATGCTCCGGGGCTTCTTGTTTAGGATTTTGGCAAACGGCCATAGCTGTCCTTCACCGTGCACTCCGCAGCCCCCTGGATAAGCGATCGCGTTTGATCGCGTAGCGTCAGATCAGCCAGCGTCACACGATGTCGGTGCAGAAGGCGAGCAGAAGCACGACCGGCAGAGGCACGCCAACAAGCCAGAGAAGAATCGCCCGCATGGAGCACCCTCACGAACAGCGGGCGCAAGAAGCCGCCCACAACCGTGCATTCAACGCGTCCTGAAGTGAGAGGGTTCCCCGGACTAACCGCGCATCATCGCGTTCAGCACGGCTTCGAGGCCGCACGCATCGGTCTCGTCGAACGAGCCAGGCTCCGTCGAGTCGATATCGAGCACCGCGACAAGCGCGCCGGAGGGATCGAACACGGGAACGACGATCTCTGAATTGGAGCGGCTGTCGCACGCGATATGACCCGGAAAAGCATGCACGTCGGGAACGATGATGGTCCTGCGCTCCAGCGCCGCCGCGCCGCACACGCCCTTGCCGAACGGAATGCGCAGGCAACCCAGCGTGCCCTGGTAAGGGCCAACCACCAGTTCGCCCGGCTTCAGCGGATCAACCTCGTAGAAGCCGCACCAGAAGAACCGCTCCCCGAAAGCGGACACGAGAAGCGAGATCGTGGTGGCGTAGCGGGCGGTGCGCGAAGTTTCGCCGGCGACGACGCCCGCGACTTCCATCCCGACCTGCGCATAGCGCGCGGCGATGTCTTCCGCCCAATGCGAAACCTGCCCGGCCATGCGCGCAGGATCACGCTTTGGCGAGGGTGTCGTAAAGCAGTTCCAGCGTGCCGGCGAAGGCCGTCTGACGGTCGGCAGGAAGCTGTTCAATCGCCGAGGTCAGGCGGTGGACAGGGTCCTGGTCGAGCAGCGAACGGCCCGTGGCCGTCAGGTCGATGCGGCGCACACGGCGATCTTCAGCGTCCGCGCGGACTGTGACCAGGTTTTTCCGGGCAAGCGCGGCGACGGCGCGCGAAGCGGGTGCGTGCGTCACGCCAAGGTAGGTGGCGACGCCGCCCACGGTGCGGGCCTGACGGCCTGCACGCGCCAGATAGCGCAGCACCGCCCATTGCCCCGGATGGATCGCGCGCGGGCCGCGTGCGTCGTAAATGGCGCGGGCCGTCTGCTCCAGCAGGCGTGCAATCGCACTTGCTTCGATCACTCGATAATCCCCTTCAGCCCTGAAGGCCGTTTCGCTCAGCATCCGCCTGTTTCCCCCTGGGCGGCCAATCTCGCGCCATTAGCACGCGAATTGGTTTACACAAGTCAAATGAAAATCGAGAGCTCGCAAATATTTCATTCCCAAGTCTGCGCGCCCCCAAGAACGGGTATGTATTTCGCTTCCGCTAGCTGATCGCTAACAACGCCATGGCGTTTTTTTAACATTGGCAAATAAAGCGGGACGCGGTCTGACGCAGGCAGCGGCGGCCCGGGGGCTTATATGAGGGGTCCGGGAATTTTAACTGCGAATCTGGAGCGGGTGAAGGGAATCGAACCCTCGTCGTAAGCTTGGGAAGCTTCTGCTCTACCATTGAGCTACACCCGCCACGCCTTGATCTCTCTGCCTTTTTTCGCCGCAGCGAGCAAGTTGTTTTACAGTTGTTTTACAGGGCCGTTCTTGAGGCGTCCCAACGCTTCACCGGCAAGCGGTCACGAATACTTGAGCGCCCCTCCAAGATCCGCGCTCCAATGCTCCCCCCCTCACGGAAGGACAGAGACATGACGACGCCAGAGGGTTGGCTA
>CAZJZQ010000154.1:0-894 GCA_964550535.1 uncultured Rhizobium sp. | reverse complement strand
ACTACGAATCTGGGGGTCAGGAGTTCGAATCTCTTCGGGCGCGCCAAAAACTCCTTCCAAAACAAAGTCCGCAATTCCTGCTCGCGCTTATTCACAGGCGCAGTTTGCAGACAGTTTGCAGCGCCCGTTCCTGAGGCGTGCTTTCCCCCTCACGGAAGGACAGAGACATGACGACGCCAGAGGGTTGGCTAGCTGATGAGTTCGTGCAGGGATATCGCGATGGTCGTGACCGCAAATGTCTCGACCCCGGACCCAACCGATCTGCTGCGTATCGGCATAGCTTCACCGTAGGCCGGGCTGAGCTGGCGGGCGCCCCAATTGCGGCGAGCGTATCCCGCGAGCGAGCGGCGGCTATTGAAGCGGAGCACCTGAACTTGTCGCGGCCAGCCCAATGACCAACCGTGAAGAAGCTGAAAGGGTGGCGGGGGAGTTGGGGGCGGAGGAGCGACGGGCGCTGATTGATCTTGCGGCAGACAACCCGCCGGGAAGTGAATTTGTGATCGTGCCCGGAGACATGCCGCGTGCTTTTATTCGGTTGGGCCTATTCAACAGCACTATCGCTTTCCCGCGCGACAGGCTCCGCAAACCCGCTGGCCTCACCCCACTAGGCCGCGACGTGGCCGCCATACTGAAGGAGCGGGAGAATGGAGGGCGCTAGTTGGGACAGCCTCACTCCTGAACAGAAAGCAGAGTTGCTCCAGAACCCCTATTTTGATGCAGGGATCTGGTTGGCCGGCATAGCTGCGGCGATCATCGTTCTGGTGCTGATAAGCTATCTCGACGGGGATGAACCCAATGGCTGACCCCATGCAGAAGGCGAGAGAGGCGGCGATCATCGCGGCCGAGCCTTGGATACCAGAGGTTGAGCCCGACATGGCAGTTAACTCTGCCATA
>CAZJZQ010000153.1:0-6449 GCA_964550535.1 uncultured Rhizobium sp. | reverse complement strand
GCGGCGGCCTCGACGATTTTCTGCATAACCGCTTTTGCGGGCGCGGGGTTTTCCTCGAACCATTGCGACAGCGCATCGCTCATCAGCTGTTCGACGATGGGGCGCACTTCGGAGGAAACCAGCTTGTCCTTGGTCTGCGACGAGAATTTCGGATCGGGCACTTTGACCGACAGCACGCAGGTGAGACCTTCGCGCGCATCGTCGCCGGAGATATCGACCTTCTCCTTTTTGGCGAGGCCGGTTTCATTGGCGTATTTGTTGATTACGCGGGTGAGCGCGCCGCGGAATCCGGCGAGGTGCGTGCCGCCATCGCGCTGCGCGATGTTGTTGGTGAAGCAGAGGACGTTTTCGTAATAGCCGTCATTCCACTGGAGCGCGGCCTCGACCGTGACGCCGTCCTTTTTCGACGAGGTGTAGATCGGCTTGGGGATCTGCGCCGTGCGCTGCCTGTCGATATGCAGGACGAAGGCTTCGACGCCGCCTTCGTATTGCAGAATGATCTCCCACGGCTCCGGGCCGCGCAGGTCCTGCAAGACGATCTTCACGCCGGAGTTCAGGAAGGCGAGTTCGCGCAGGCGGTGTTCAAGCGTGGTGCGGTTGAACTCCACCATCGAGAACGTCTGCGGCGACGGCAGGAACCGCACCATCGTGCCCGTGACCGGCTTGCCGTCTTTCAAGGGAGCATCGCCCGTGACTTGCAGCGGCGCTTCAGCGTCGCCGAGCCGGAAGCGCATCTCGTGCTTCTTGCCATTGCGATAGATGCGGACGTCGAGGGTTTCGGACAGCGCGTTCACGACCGACACGCCCACGCCATGCAGACCGCCGGAAACCTTGTAGGAGCCCTCTTCCTCGGTGTTGGCGAATTTGCCGCCCGCGTGCAGCTGGGTCATCACGACTTCCGCCGCGGAGACGCCCTCCTCCGGGTGGATATCGACCGGGATGCCGCGGCCATTGTCCTCGATTTCCGCCGAACCATCGGGATGCAGCGTGACGCGCACGAAGTCGGCATGACCGGCGAGCGCTTCGTCGATCGAGTTGTCGACGACCTCGTACACCATGTGGTGCAGGCCCGAGCCGTCATCCGTGTCCCCGATATACATGCCGGGGCGTTTGCGCACGGCGTCGAGCCCGCGCAGCACCTTGATCGACTCGGCGCCATAGCCGGGGCCCGGTTTCGCCGGGTTGGATTGGGCGTCTTCCGCCATCGGAACTCCTCGTGCGGGGCGCTCCCGCACGGGGCAGCGCTACCGCTCAGTCTTCGCGAACCTGGCCGCCCGAAACCGAAAACCGCTGCGCCCGATCGCCAAAGGCGTCGAACAGGTTGCGGTCCGTTCCTGTCAGCCAGGCCTGGCCGCCAAGCGCGGCCAGTTCATCGTACAAGGCGGCCCTGCGATCAGAATCAAGGTGGGCCGCCGCCTCGTCCAACAATAGCAGAGGCGAGGGTGCGAAATCACGCCCAAAAAGCGCCCGCGCGTTTGCCAAAATCAGCCCTATTAACAAGGCTTTTTGTTCGCCTGTGGAGCACTGCGCCGCAGGCAGGTTCTTGGGCCGGTGAATCACCCTCAGATCGGTGCGGTGAACGCCCTCCAGCGTGCGTCCCGCTGCCTGGTCGCGCATACGTCCCGAGCGCAAAACAGAAGCGATTTCACCGGCCAGATCGTCCTGCGAGGCGCCCTCCGCCGCGCGCTGTTCAAAACGGCCTTCGAGGGCGAGATCGGCATGGGGGAAAGCGCCTTCGGGGCGGCGGTCGATTTCCGCCTGCATGCGCGCGAGCGCCGTGGCGCGATGGGCCGCCATGGCGGCGCCGGCGACAGCCATGTTCTGCTCCAGCGCATCGAGCCAGGCGGGATCTGGACGGCCGCGCTCCATCAGCGCGTTACGCTGGCGCATCGCCTTCTCGTAAGCGGCGGCGGCGGGGCCGTGCGTGGGTGAGTGCGCCAGCACCTGCCGGTCGAAAAACTTGCGGCGGTCGCCCGCGGGTCCGCCAAACACGCGGTCCATCGCGGGCGTAAGCCAGATGACGCGGATGCGGTCGGCCAGTTCATTCTGCGCGGCCGGCGCGCCATCGACCTGGGCCAGACGGCGCGAGCGTCCCTGATCGTCCTGTTCCAGCGCGAGGGAAAGGCGGCAATCAATGTCGCCGTCGCGCAAGGTGGCGGAAATGGCCCAGCCGCGTGGCGCCCCCTCGCCGCCCTGCCCGTCGATGCGCGCGATCTCACCCAGGTCGGCGCCGCGCAATCCCCTGCCCGGCGACAGCATCGAGACGGCTTCGAGCAGGTTGGTCTTGCCCGAACCATTGGCGCCGAAGAGACAGACATGGCGACCATCGAGCGCCAGCGCGGACGCCGCATGGTTACGGAAGTCGCGCAGCCCAAGACGCACAAGCCGCAATTGCGGAACCGATGCCGCTCCTTGCCCCGGGGCATCGTCCGGCCGGATGGCGAAGGCCGCCGTCACACGCGCAGCGGCATCAGCACGTACTGCGCGCCGGTGTCGGCGGCGTCCAGCACGCGCGCGGGCGAGGCCGCGTCGCCGAACTCGATGCGCGTTTCGTCGCTTTCGATCTGCTGCGCCACGTCGAGCAGGTAGCGGGCGTTGAACCCGATCTCCATCGCCTCGGCGTCATAGTCGCACTCGATCTCCTCCGCGCCCGAGCCGGTTTCGGAATGCGTCACCGCGAGGGTCAGCTTTCCAGTCGAGAGCGAGAGCTTCACAGAGCGCGAGCGTTCCGCCGACACAGTGGCCACGCGATCGACGGCGGAGGCGAAGGCCTTGTTGTCGACGACGAGGATGCGCTGGTTATCCTTGGGGATCACGCGCTGATAATCCGGGAAGGAGCCGTCGATCAGCTTGGACGTCAGCGTGGCTTCGCCGATGTGGAAGACGATCTTGGCGTCGGAGCATTCGACGATCAGCGTTTCGGGCGCGTCTTCCAACAGGCGGCGAACTTCGTTCACGGCCTTGCGCGGGATGATAACGCCCTTGAGCTGGGCCGAACCTTCCGGCGCATCCGCTTCGGCGAGCGCGAGGCGGTGACCATCGGTGGCGACCGCCCGCAGCACGGCGCCGTTCGCGCCCTTGGCGTGGTGCAGGTAGATGCCGTTAAGATAATAGCGCGTCTCCTCGGTCGAGATCGCGAAGCGCGTCTTGTCGATCAGGCGGCGCAGTTCGGCGGCGGCGACTTCAAAGCGGATCGGCGCTTCCTCTCTCGCCATCGTCTGGAAGTCGGCGGCAGGGAGCGTGGGCAGCGCGAATTTGGAACGGCCCGCAGTGATGGAGAGCCGGCCTTCTGAAAGGTCGAGCGAAATTTCCGCACCATCGGGCAGCTTGCGCACCACGTCGAACAGGGTCTGCGCGGGGGCGGTGACCTCACCGGCTTTTTTCACCGACGCCTCCGCGGCGTCCGACGCCTCAATGTCGAGGTCGGTGGCGGTCACGTGCAGACGGTCATCCTCCGCCTTGAGCAGAATGTTGGAAAGGATCGGAATCGTGTTGCGCCGCTCCACCACAGCCTGAACGTGGGATAGCGCACGCATCAGGGCGTTGCGGTCGATGGTCAGTTTCATTCGCCCTCACCTCGCGATTGGCGCCCGTTCCCGCATGGAACGGCCGCGCCTCTGGCGGACTTGTCCGGACTCCCCGCCCGTTCGTACGTTCCGGATTGTCTCCTGAGCGTCCGGCCGCCCGCGCATGGGCAGCCTGGGTTCCGGAGACGACACGGCCCGCCCCCGGAAGGGGACGGGCCGGAAGATTAACGCATTTGGCGCCGCCGCAAAGGGGGCAGACGCCCTTTGCCCACCGCTATCAGCGGGTATTGCGTGGATCGGCGAGGATACGCTGCTCCAACTGGCGCAGTTCTTCGGCCAGCGCCGGATTCTGCGCCACCAGACGGGCGACCTTGCGGTAGGCGAACAGCACGGTGGTGTGATCCCGGTCGCCGAACAGACGGCCGATCTGAGGATAGGAGCAGGTCGTCAGCGTCCGGCTGAGATACATGGCGTACTGGCGGGGCTGGGCGAACTGGCGCTTGCGGCAGGCGGATTCAAGGTCGTGCTTGGTGACGCCATAGACCTTGGCGGTTACGTCCTTGATCGTGTCGATGCGCGGCGGACGGGGGGCGGAACCGCCCATCTGGATCTGGACCGCCTTTTCGACGGCGGCACGGGTGACGGGCTGGCCCGCCAGAACCGTGCCGACATAGACGTTGCGGACAGCGCCGTAGAGCGCGCGGCCGGACGCCGGAAGACGGTCGGCCAGGAGATCCACCCACTCGTCCTCGAAGTGGAATTCGGCGTCGGCGGCTTGCACGCCGTCCGCCTTGGCGCGGACGATCTCGCGGCGCAGGCTGCGCTCCGGCAGCTCCATGGAGGCGATGACGCCGCCCTGGATTTCATCGCGCATACGGTCGTCCAGCGTATCCAGCGCCGACGGCGGCTGGTCGCAGGCGAGCACCACCACCCCGCCATTCGCGACAACGGCGCGCATGTGGGAGAAGAACTCCACCAGTGTGCCAGGCTTCGAGCAGATGAACTGGAAATCGTCGAGCAGGACGACGCGGGCGCGGCGGAACAGGGCCCGCAGATCCGACGTATCCTTGCGCTTCACGCCTTCGACGAAGGCCACGGTAAAGTCTTCCGCGCTCATGTAGAGGACGCCGCTGTCGCCTTTCGCGGCGCGCAGCGTGCTTTCGATGCCGCGGAGAAGGTGCGACTTGCCGACGCCGTGCGGGCCGACCAGCGTGACCACCTGGGCCGCGACACTGGCGCCGACGGCGAGACGGCGCGCGAGGCCGAAGGCCACGCGGTTGGAGTCGCCAACCAGGAAATTATCCAGCGACTGGCCGGTTTCCGGCGGCTCACCCGAGCCTGCCGGGGCGGAAGCGGAGAAATCCTCCTCCGGTTCGATCTCTTCGGCGGCGGCTTCCGGAGCGGGCGGCAGGGCCAGCGCCAGCACGTCGCGGGCGATACGCTCGCGCGCTTCGATGGTGACCAGACGGCGGCGCGGATCGGCCTGCTCCCACGCCTGCTGGATCAGGTGGCCGAAGCTGGCGCGGACACGGTCGCGCTCCAACTCGCCCGGGGCGGCCACGAGGATGTCGCCATTGACCTCGGCGATCAGCTCCAGGCGGGCGATCCAGTTGTCGAAACGCTGGTCGCCCATGCGCTCGCGCAGCATGACGCGCACGCCGGCCCAGATCAGGGGGACGCCGGGCTCATCACCGGCCAGCCCGCCAGCGCGCAAGGCGGACTCCCCAAGACGCGCGGCTCCGCCGGCTGCGCCATGTGTGAATCGAGTCGTGTTCTGCTTGTTAATCATCAGCCCCTCATCAACCCGTATGGACCGTTTTCCGGTCCTTGTTTCAGCGCTTATTCACAAGCCCACTCAGAGACACGCGCCCCCTGCCGGGCCCTTTACGGGGGACCCGTGCGACGATCTTTGAACTGGGAAATTTACTCGCTACAGGGGGGAGTTTTCTTCGATCAGGCCCAACCGTCAACAGCCCGGCAGGCATTCACGTGAGAAAAAACCTTCACACTTAGTTAAAAAAGAACTTGCCTTTGTATTCATTGGGAAAGGTCGGTAAATTCGATTGTCAATGCGGCGTCTGAAGCGATGAAATTTTGCCGCATACAGACGAATACTTGCGCCGCGCAAAGCTCCGGGGAGCCCTGCTGCGAAGCACGGGTTTTCGCCTGTCAGTGGATTGGAAAACGGGCGCCAGAAAATCGCGCCCCAAGACGTGGAAGTTAGGACGCGACGCCCTTAACGCGGGCCGCGAGACGCGACACTTTCCGCGACGCCGTATTCTTGTGCAGCACGCCGGCCGTCACGCCGCGCATGATCTCAGGTTCGGCAGCCTTCAGAGCCGTTTCAGCCGCTGTCTTGTCGCCGGACGCCACAGCCTCCTCAACCTTGCGGATGAAGCTGCGGACGCGCGAGCGCCGGGATTTATTGACCTCGGTCCGCCGCGCGATCTTGCGCACCATTTTCTTGGCGGATTTGGTATTGGCCATCGGTCTGGTCCCAGTGTTTTCGAAACGGCTTTCGGGCGTTGGAACCCCTGCCCCCGGATACGGGACCCGGCTTCAGGGGAGCGGCGTCATATCAGCGGTCGAGAGGGCGGTCAATTCGCCTGTGGAAGGAATGACGCGAAGGATTTCAGGGGGCGAAATCCCGCCGCTCCGGCCGCCCTTCCCGATCAGGTATTTGTGAAGCCCGGCGGGCGCTTTTCGATGAAGGCGGCCATGCCCTCCTTCTGGTCGTTTGTGGCGAACATGGAGTGGAACATCCGGCGCTCGAACATGAGGCCCTGGCGCAGCATGGTTTCGTAGGCGGCGTTGACGCTTTCCTTGGTCATCATGGCGATCGGGCGGGACATGCCGGCGATGGTCTTCGCCGTCTTTTTCGCCTCGCCGATGAGTTGATCGGCCGGAACCACACGCGAGACG
>CAZJZQ010000152.1:2964-6463 GCA_964550535.1 uncultured Rhizobium sp. | reverse complement strand
CCTCATGCTCAACAAAGCCGTCTCAGCCATCGCCCAAGTCCCTAACAGCCTCTAGGAAAATGCGTCCGGCCTCTCTAGTTTCGCAAAAAACAAGACGTCCCACGGGAGGGAAACATGCAGCACAGCAGCGCCCCGGCGCAGCGCGGATCGTTTGCGCCGCATTTCCCCGCCGCTGTCATGCTGGCGGCTTTGTTGGCGGCGGCCTGCGCGCCGCGTCCCGATCCCGCGGCTGCGGCCCGCACCGAAACCGTGGACGCCGAACACCCCGGCCGCGCCGTCTATCAGGAATGGTGCGCATCCTGCCATGACAGCGGCGAGACTTCAGGGGGCCCCTCGCTGGCCGCCTTGCGCACGCTGAACCAGGCGACTGTCCGCTATGCGCTCGAACTCGGCTACATGAAGCTACAGGCGCAGAACGTGCCGAAGGATGAACTCGAACAACTCATCGACTGGCTGCCCCGCGATGAGGCGGCCGGCGACGCCTGGGTTGAAGAGGCGCGCTGCTCCATCAAACGCAGGCAGGTCCGCCTCGACGGCGCCGCGCGCACCGCGATCGATGTCGGCCTCGGGCTGGACAATCACCGCCACCTCACAGCGGAAGAGGCAGGATTGAAGACGGCCGATATGGCCAATCTGGAACTGGCCTGGACCGTCGCCTTCCCTAACTCGCCCACCATGCGTTCGCAGCCAGTGGTTGTCGGCGACACGTTGTTCATCTCGACCACTGACGCGGGGCGGCTCTACGCGCTCGACGCAGACACCGGCTGCGTCAAATGGATGTATCGCGCGGACATGACGCTTCGTTCGTCGCTGTCTTTCGCCGAGGCGACAGACCGCTCGCCGCCCGCCATTGTGATGGGCGATGCGGGCGGCAAGGTGCACGCCGTCAACGCGCTGAACGGCGCAAAAATGTGGGTGGCGGACGTCAAGCTGACAGAACTCAACCGCATCACCGGCGCGCCTGTCGTGCTGGGCGACCGCGTATTCGCGCCCTTGTCGGCGATCGAGGTGAACTTCACCCAGTTCGACGATTATGAGTGCTGCCGCGGCCAGGGCGCCGTTGTGGCGCTGGATATCGCCACGGGCGAAACGCTGTGGACCGGCCGCACGATGGAAGAAGCGAAGCCGAACCTGACGGGCCGCACCGGCACGCAACAATGGGGACCGTCGGGCGCGATCATCTGGTCGACGCCCGCCATCGATGAAGAACGCAACGTTCTCTACGCGGCCACCGGTGAAAATACGTCGTGGCCCGCAACGGACACGTCCGACGCCATCATCGCCTACGACCTCGACTCTGGCGCGCGGCGCTGGGTATTCCAGGCCACGGCGGCGGATATCTGGAATTATGCCTGTGGACGCCGTGGCGCGAACTGCGATTTTCCGGGCGAATATCACTCTCCCGATTTCGACTTCGGCGGCTCCACCGTTATCGCGAAGACGAGCACGGGTGGCAGCGTTGTCGTCGCCGGTCAGAAGTCCGGCGTGGTCTGGGCTGTGGACCCTGACAACAATGGATCGCTGGTGTGGTCCAACCGCGTTTCACGCGGCTCGGCCACGGGCGGCATTCACTGGGGCCTCGCTTCGGATGGCGAGCGCATCTATGCGCCGTCGAACGACCGCCCGTCTTCCGGTGGTCATCCGAGTTGGGGGCCGGGCCTGCACGCGCTCGACATCGATACCGGCGACATTCTGTGGAGCTACAAGCCGACGCCCGCAGATTGCGGGGCCGAAGTTCCTGAAGGCCGCACCACACGTCCGGCGCCGGGCATGGCGATGACCGCCATCGCCGCGCCGATGACGCCGGCCAGTCGCGCGACCTGGAACATCTACACGCCGCCGGGAGCGCCCGCACAGTCTGCGGCCCCGCCGCGCCAACCCATCGCGCCAGCGCCCGCGCAGCAGGCCGCAGCCGATGGCGCAGCTCCCGCCGCAACCCCTGCGCCCGCGCCGCCACGTCCGCCCGCGGGCGGGCCATGCCGCCTTGGCTTCTCGCCTGCGCCGATCGTTGTCGACGGCGCTGTCGTGCAGGGCACCACGCAAGGCATGCTGTACGTCTTTGACGGCGTCACCGGCGAGGTGCTGTTCCGCTACATGACCAACCGCCCCTTCCCGGACACGGTGAACGGCGTGGAAGGTCATGGTGGCGGCCTCGACAGTCACCCTTATGTCGCGGCGCGTGGAACGCTGTACGTGCAGTCCGGCTACGCCCGCTTCGGCCAGCCGCCGGGCAATGTGCTGCTCGCGTTCAGACCGAAGAAATAGCGGCGCGGCGTCAGCCGCGTCCGCGATACGGGGCGACGCCGGTGTCCGGAACCCAAAGGCTGTCCGGCGCCTTGCCCGTCTGCCAGAACACATCGATCGGCATGCCGCCGCGCGGATACCAGTAGCCGGCGATGCGCAGCCATTTCGGCGACAGCGTCGCGACCAGCCGCTTGCCGATCGCAACGGTGCAGTCCTCGTGGAAAGCGCCATGATTGCGGAACGCGCCGAGATACAGCTTCAGGCTCTTGCTCTCCACGATCCACTGACCGGGCGCATAATCAATCACCAGATGCGCGAAGTCCGGCTGTCCCGTCACCGGGCACAGCGAGGTGAACTCCGGCGCGGTGAAGCGCGCGAGATAGAGCGTGTCCGCATGCGGATTGGCCACCCGCTCCAGCACCGCAGCCTCGGGGGAGACGGGCGCCGGGGCCAAGGCGCCAAGCTGGGTAAGGCCTTCAGGGTGTATCTTTTCGTTCATGCCGCTTGATGCCCCCGGGTGTGGCTCCACGGCAATAGGGGGCGATGGATTCGGCTTCAATCCGCCAATGGCAGGTAACGTTAACCGCTCATTATGGGTCCAAAACGACCCTGAGGGGGCTGACCAGACGACCTCAACAGCCCTGGATCGCCTAATTACTGGTCAGTCCGCATACGGACTGACCAAGCATCAGGCGGAGATGCGCAGAGCCCCCTTCCCGGCGGCAATGCGCTTCCGGTGTGTCCGAAGCCGTCGCCATGGTGCAGCGCGAAGCCGGCGACGTTCCCCTGCGGAGTCGGGTTCGCAATTCGTCCGCGGGACGTTGTTCAAACACGAGGGGAAAAGGGTAAATACGAATGCGCAACCTTCTGGTTCTCGGAGCTCTGGCGGCCGTGTCGGCCTCGCCGGCTCTCGCTCAGGAAGTGACTATCTCGGGTAACGTCGCGCTGACCACGGACTATCACTGGCGTAACGTCACGCAGACCAACCAGGACTACGCCATCCAGGGCGGCTTCGACATCACCACGGAAAGCGGCTTCTACGCCGGCACGTGGGCGTCCAGCCTGGCTGACGCTTCGCCGTCGATCGAACTCGATTTCTACGCCGGCTACGCTTTCGAAGCGGCTGGCCTCGGCTGGGATGTGGGCGCGATCTACTACGCCTACCCGGATGAAGACGTTGCGGATCTCGACTTCTGGGAACTGTATGTCGCCGCCTCGAAGGAATTCGGCGCGGTCGGCCTCGGCGGCTCGCTGA
>CAZJZQ010000152.1:0-2954 GCA_964550535.1 uncultured Rhizobium sp. | reverse complement strand
AGCCGCCGAGGCCGACCGCGCCGAATTCCTTCGAGGCGGCTCGCTGAACTACGATCCGGACAACGAGACGCTGTATGGCGACCTGTCGATCTCCTACGCCCTGTCTGACGCCATCAGCTTCAGCGGCGGCTACGGCGCATGGCTCGACGACGGCGACACCGGCGGGGCCGCCGACTGGGAAGGCTTCAACGCCGGCGGCACCTGGTCGGTGTCGGGCATTGATCTCGACCTGCGCTACTACCAGAGCGACATTGGCGGCGACGACGACAACATCGTCTTCACGATCGCCAAGGCGCTCTAGTCTTTCCTCCCGAAACGCAGGCGCAACGCGCATGCGTCAGGACTACGGAGGCCGCTGCGGCGACGCAGCGGCCTTTCGTTTTGAGCGCATCCTGCATGTTCGCCCGCGCGGCCTGCGCGTATAACATCCATGGACAATGTGGGCGGCCATCTTCTGATGGAACAGTTGCCGGACGAAACCGTCCGTGATCTCCACGCGTTTCTGGCTGACCGCCCCTCTTGAAGTGGAGAACAGCTCCGGCTGGCGCAGGCGTCCGGCATGATGCCATAAGTCAGCCTCCGCCTCCCTGGACCAGGAGACCCGCATGAAAATCGGCGTTCCGAGCGAAATCAAAACGCAGGAATATCGCGTAGGCCTGACGCCCGAGAGCGTCGCGGAACTCACCCGTGCGGGGCACACGGTCTATGTGCAGGCCGGAGCGGGTCTGGGCTCTGGAGCAACGGATGCCGCCTACAGCAAAGCCGGGGGAAATATTCTCCCCAACGCTGCATCGGTGTTCGCCGAAGCCAGCCTGATCGTGAAGGTGAAGGAGCCGCTGCCGCAGGAATGCGCCATGCTGACCCCGCGCCACACCCTGTTCACCTACCTGCACCTCGCAGCCGACAAGCGGCTGGCCGAAGCGCTGATGGCCTCCGGGTCCACATGCATTGCTTATGAGACGGTGACCAACCGCGCTGGCCGCTTGCCCCTGCTGCAACCGATGAGTCAGGTGGCGGGGCGGATGTCGGTCTTTGTCGGCGCCAACGCCTTGATGCGGACGAAACGCGGGCGCGGCCTGTTGCTGGGCGGCGTGCCCGGCGTGCCGCCCGCCAGGGTGGTGATCCTCGGCGGCGGCGTCTCCGGCACGCACGCAGCCGAGATAGCGATCGGATGCCGCGCCAATGTGACCGTGTTCGACAAATCCATGCCGCGCCTTGAGGAACTGGATGCGCAGTTCGCGGGCGCGGTCGATACGGTCTATGCGACACAGGACGCCATCGACGCCGCCGTGGTGCAGGCCGATCTGGTGATCGGCGCGGTGCTCGTGCCCGGCGTCTCGGCGCCCAGGCTGGTCAGCCGCGCGCTGCTCAAGGAGATGACACCGGGCGCCGTGCTGGTGGATATCGCCATCGATCAGGGCGGATGCTTCGAGACATCGCATCCCACGACGCACGACGATCCGATCTATGAGATCGACGGCATCCTGCACTATTGCGTGGCCAACATGCCCGGCGCCGTGCCGCGCACCTCAACCTATGCGCTCAACAACGTGACGCTGCCCTTTGCGCTGGATATCGCGAACAAGGGTATGCAAGCCGCCCTGAAATCCGACCCGCACCTCGCCGCTGGTCTCAACGTCGCCGAGGGCAATATCGCGTACGAAGCGCTGGCGAAGGATCTCGGCCTGCCTTACGTCCGCCCGTCCTGGCTGAGCTGAGGCAACAGCCGAACGTCAGCGCTTTTCTTTCGACAGGCGCGTCATCAGAATCGCTGCGCATTTGGCCTGCACCGGCCGGCAGGTTGATCGTGCCGGAGTTCACGTTCACGAGGTTTTCAAGCAGCGCCAGACCGCGCGCGTTTCCGGCATCCACAGTCTTCACAATGGTGTTCTCGGCGCGCGTCAGCGCCTCGACTGGCAGCGCTGACGCAGCGGCCATGGCCATTGCGAGGATCAGTTTGCGTATCGTCGCCTCCATTCAAGCCACGCGATTTGTCCAGGTCCTCATTCCTGCGGCAAGGCGCGCGCAGGCGCCAGCGCTACTCGACGCCCGCGCTGCGTGGCGCCTATTCTGGCGCGACAAGAGGCGCGCGTGCTTATCGAATGGAAGCGCCCGGGAGGATATCGCATGGCCCAGCCCGTGATCTCGGCGACAGGGCTCTACACGCCGCCGCACTCGGTCTCAAACGCTGAACTGGTCGCCAGCTTCAACGCATGGGCGGACCGCTGGAACGCGGATCATGCAGACGATATCGCGGCGGGGCGCGCCGAGGCCAAAACGCATTCCTCCGTCGAATTCATCGAAAAGGCCTCCGGCATCAAATCGCGCTTCGTGGTGGACAAGGCCGGCGTGATCGATCCCGCGCGCATGGCTCCGAACATTCCCGACCGGCCGAACGACCAGATATCCCTGCTGGCCGAGATCGCCGTGAGCGCCGCGAAACAGGCGCTCGAAGCTGCGGGCCGCGACCCCGCGCATGTCGATGCGGTGATCTGCGCGGCGTCCAACATGCAGCGTCCCTATCCCGCGATGGCCATTGAGGTGCAGAACGCGCTGGGGACGTCCGGCTTTGCGTTCGACATGAACGTCGCCTGTTCGTCAGCTACGTTCGGCATACAGACGGCGGCGGATTTCGTGCGTTCGGGCAGCGCACGGTCGGTTCTGATGGTGAACCCGGAAGTCTGCTCGGGCCACCTCAACTTCACCGACCGCGACAGCCACTTCATCTTTGGCGATGTGGCGACGGCGGTGCTGGTTGAGTCCGCAGATATTGCGCCGCGCGGCGGGTGGTCGATCCTCGGCTCGCGGCTGAAGACGCAGTTCTCCAACAACATCCGCAACAATTTCGGCTTTCTCAATCGCGGCGATCCGGAAGGCGCCGGCAAGCCGGACAAGCTGTTCGTCCAGGAAGGGCGGAAGGTGTTCAAGGAAGTCGTGCCGATGGTGTCGGCGAT
>CAZJZQ010000151.1:0-6471 GCA_964550535.1 uncultured Rhizobium sp. | reverse complement strand
GCTCCGGCCAGCCCTGAAAACAATCACCGGGGCGCGTGAATGCGCACCGAACTACAGACTACCCGGCGCTCAGCCCTCAAAAAGCTGACCGCCACGCAGACCGCGCTATCGCGCGCCCCGCTCCCTCATGCCCGGAGCTAAAACATGGCAGCATCCCGCAGGGCTCAAACCCGTGCGAAGGCCCAACCACATCCGCCGTCATCTTCGTGTTCTTTGTGAACCCTTCGCGCCTTGGTGTTTCTCTTCACCGGCAGCAAAGACAAACACCAAGACACAAAGGTCCACCAAGGTCACAAAGGACAAAGAGAACCTGCGCCTACCGCACCTCATGAGGCGCAACGCTCATAAATCTCACAGCACTTAATTCGCCGGCGCAACTTCCGGCGGCGGCTCAGACGGATTCTCGAAAATCCGGCGCAGCACGCCGGGCGTCATCGCAGCCACCGGGTTGATCGACACGCGCGCCTGCGCCAGCGTTCCGCGCACCGAGTAGGTCGGCGCGAACAGTCCCTCGCCCTGACGCGACACGAACAGGTCGCCGATGATCGGCAGGCCGCCCAGCACCGAGTTCACGCCGAACGACGGCACCAGCACGCCATCGAGACTGATCTCGCCGCTCGCCGGCGCCACCCACCCGCGCGCCGTCAGTCCCATGGCCGGCCCCGAAGCGCGCAGCCCCGGCAGCTCCACGCGGCCTGCCTGCAACTTCACCGGAACCTCGATGCGCGTGAACAGCACGCCCTCGCCGTTCAGCACGTCCGCCAGACCGCGCAGCGACGCCAGCGACAGCAGCTGCGCCACCAGCGGCGTATCCAGCATCCGCACATCGGTGGCCGTAATCGTCGCCTCCGTCGCGCCGTCCTTCATCGTGCCGTCAAGCTGTAGCTGTCCGCCCTGGAAATAGCCGATGTCCGCCAGCACGCGCGCGCCAAATCCTGCGTCGTCGGAATGCAGCGTGATGCGCCGCGCATCGCCCTGCGGGACCACCGCAATGCGCAGCTGCTTGCCCTCCGCGATCTGGCCGTTCACCCGCCCGCGCAGCGGACCGGAGCTGTCGATCTCGACATTCACCACCGCATTTGACAGCACCGCCTCGTCGCGCAGCTTCAACCGGTCCACCGTCACCGCGAAGTCCATCGCCGGATCGGGTCCGCCCTGGCTCACGCCATCGGACGGCGGCTGCACAGCCGCCTCGTCCTTCGACGACATGATGTTGCTCATCCACGGACTGAAATCGAAATAGGGGCCGGAAACGGTAAAGCGCAGCCCGCCATCCTGCTTCTTCGCGACGCCCCCGCGCAGGTCCACCGCATCGCGCGAGAAGATGCGCTCAATCAGCGCCGACTGGAAATCGCCCGCCGTGTCCAGCTTCACTTCGCCGATCAGCTCAAGCCCGTCAGAGCGGATATCGCCTGTCACCGTCGCGCCGCCGGTGTCGCGGCCATAGCGGAACTGCCCGCGCGCGGGCGTGTCGAACCCCTTCCGCCAGCCCAGCTCCGCAATCTCCAGCGCCGCCAGCGTCAGATCCACATCGGCGGTGATCGACGAGAAGTCGCGCCCGCCCGGACCCTCCGCGCGCAACTGAACCGCCGCTTCGCCCTGCATGATGTTGCGCGCCGCGAAGCCGAAAGCGTTGAGCAGATCCGGCGTCGCCCGCGCCGAGGCCGTCAGATGCGCGCCGTCCGCACCGTCCGCAACCTTGAAATCTTCCTTCCACTCGAACACCACCGGCGCGGGCCCGAACTTGCCGCCGCCGCTGATGGTGAGCCCTCTTTCCGTCACCTCGAACCGCGCGTCGGTGTTGCTCAGGCCAAAGCCCGCCGCGATGTCGGGCGCGACGGCTTCGCGGAAGCCGCCCGTGATCTCGTATTTCATCCCGTCTGAAAGGTCGTCCTGCATAGGCATGCGGATCAAGACCTCGATCCCGCCCGTCCCCGCCATGCGCTCGATGGCAAGACCGTACTTCGTGCCGACTTTCAGGTTGGACTCTTCCAGCACCCGCATCAGGTCGCGCAACTCGCCGCGTCCCGTCGCATGCACTTCCATGATCTCGCCCTTGGGATGGAAACGAGGCAGCGTCACCTTGCCCTCATCAACCTGCCACGTGCCCAGCTTCCCGCCCGACACGTCGATGACGAGGCTGTTGCCCTCCATGTGGCCAACGCCCTTCACGCCGGTCACCGGGGGGAAGTCCGGCAGGAATTTCACCGTCGCCTCGGCCACCTCGAAATCGAGCGTCAGATGCTCGTCCGGCAGATAGCCCACGGACGTCGCGCCCGGCGGCCAGTCCATCGAGAAGTCGGCGCGGGTGGCGCGGCCGTCGGGAATATGATTGCGCACCCACTCACGCCCGCCCGATCCCAGATTCACCGGCCAGAAGCGCAACACCTGCTGCGGCGTGATGACTCCCTCGGCCGTCGCGGTCGCCTTCATGCCGATGGCGTACGGCGCATCCGCCGCGCCGCCGATGGGCCCGCTCCATATATCGCCCTTGCCTCGAACACGCGCCTCGCCTGTCAACGCATCAAGACTGTCGATGCGCAGCGTCTGCGGACCGGGCGCATACGCGCCGCTGATTTCCGCGGCCTTGATCGCCCACGGCCCCTCGAACACGGGCGTCAGCCCGACCTCGAAATCTTCGCCGTTCAGCTTGAACGGCACCGGCTTCGATAGATCGCCAGCCATCAGCGTGACCAGGCTGGCGGAGCCGGAGAACTCCCCTGTCAGCCGGTCCGACTTGATCGACAGCGAGTCGAGCGTCAGTTCCTTGGTCGCCGGATCATAGCCGGCGTCCAGCGCCAGACCCGCGACCGAGATATCGAACCCGCCGACGCGCGCGCGCCCGTTCACATCCGACAGCATCAGCCGCGAACTCTGCAACCCGCCAGCCTCCGTCGCCTCCACGCTGAACACCGCATTCGCCGGCATGCCGGACGAGAAGCCGTCGCCCGTGTAGCCGAACATCCGCGCAATCGACATCGGATCGACGCCGGAAAGATTCAGCTCTCCCCGCGCCTCGCTCACATCGCCATTGGAGAAAAGAGTGATGCCGACGCGGTTGGGTTCGTGCTGGCCGACCAGCTTCACGTCCAGGCTGAACGCCACGCCGTCCGGCCCGGCCGTCCACAATCCCTCGACCGGATTGGCGCCCCAGCGCGCGCCCAGCTTCCGGTCCTCGACCGTCACATTGAAATTCGTGAGTTCCACCCGCTCGAACGATCCGGCGGAGATCAGCGCGCGGATCGGCGTCGCCAGCGTGGACCAGTTCAGATCGCGCAGCGGATCAAACGGCCGGCCGCCCGACTGCGGCTCGCGCGCGATGACGATGTCGGCGAGCGACCAGACGCCCTCCGCGCTGCGCACCACAGTGGCGCCGCCATCCTCCAGACGCATCCGCTCGGTCTTGAACTTGCCGGACAGCAGGGCCGCCGCCTCGAACGACATCACGGCGCGGCCGGCGCGGAACACCTCGTCGCCTTCCTTGTCCAGCGCGCGAAGGTCGCGCGCCGCGACCTCCACCCGTCCGCGCTCGCTCACCCATTCCAGCGCCAGGGAATCGATATCGACCGGCCGCCCGCCCCGCGCCTCGGACAGCGAACGCTCTACCTGCGGTTTGATGAGAGACAGATCGATCGGGCCCTGCGTCAGCCGCCACGCCAGAAAGCCCGCGCCCGCCAGCACCGCAAACAGCAGGAAGGCGAGTATCTCGAAAACCAGCAGTTTCGGCGAAATCCTCACGGGCGCGTCTCCGGCCCGTAGTCAAACGTGGAATCCACCCACAAGGCTGCGACCCGCACAGGGTTCACGGCCCGCCCCGGGAGGCGGTACACTCTGGCTGCTCTAACCGAACGCAACATGGCGGACCAAAAGTGACCTTGTCCCAGAAACCCGGACCTCAGAAATCCGGGTCCTTAAACCCGGGCGACTCAGCTCCCCGCTTCACCCTTCCATCATCTTCCGGCCGCTCCGTCAGCCTGAAGGATTTCGAGGGCAAATCGCTGGTTCTGTTCTTCTACCCCAAGGATGATACCACGAGCTGTACAAAGGAAGCGTTGGCGTTCAGCGGCATGGCGCCCCGGTTGAAGCGCAAGGGCGTGGCGGTTTTGGGGATATCGCGCGACTCGATCGCGGCGCACCAGAAGTTCATCGCCAAATATGAGCTGAAAATCCCGCTGCTGTCCGATGAAGACGGCAAGGTTTGCGAGGCCTACGGCGTATGGACAGAAAAGACCCTGTACGGCCGGAAATACATGGGCATCGAGCGATCGACGTTCCTGATCGGGCCTGACTGCAAAATCATGCATGTGTGGCGGCGTGTCCGTGTTCCCGGACACGCCGAAGCAGTTTACGATATCATCTCAGCCTGACGTTAAGAGCCAGCAGCCACCCATCCGGAATTCGTTCACGAGGCCTTAATCAGCCGCTGCGATTCTGGATGAAAAATAGAAACTCAGGGGTTCGCGTGCGCGAGTTTCTGGGTTATCCATGTGGCTGCCGGGCAAC
The DNA here is from genome assembly GCA_964550535.1 of uncultured Rhizobium sp. GTDB lineage: Bacteria > Pseudomonadota > Alphaproteobacteria > Caulobacterales > Hyphomonadaceae > UBA7672. The sequence continues at coordinate 1,968 of CAZJZQ010000151.1, read as the reverse complement.
ATCTTCAGGCGGGGCGGCCGGGGCTTGGCGCGTACAGAATTGAGCGGGCGGCGTAAATGGCGGTGAACCTGAAGTCTCGCACCAGGGCGTTCTTCGAAAAGGCTTTCCCCGAAAGACAGATCTATCACCGTAGCGGCGGATCGGTCCGCTACGTCTCCATTTCCCCGTGGCGTCAGGCGATGATCGCTGGCGCTGCGACGATGGTTGTCGGCTGGTGCCTGTTCGCGACCGCCGCCGTGCTGCTGCGCGGCCCTTCCCTCGACCCGCAATTCAGCGGCTCCGACCGGCGCATCGCCCGCGCCGAACGCGAAGCCAAACAAGCCCGCGCCGCTGAACAAATCGCCCTTTCGCTGCTGGAAAAGCGCACCACCGAATTCCAGGATCTGCTGGGCGAGGCCGAGCAGCGCCACTCCACCCTAAAAATCCTCATGGCCCACCTGCAAGGCCAGGACTCGGCCGCCGCCGTCGCCCTTGGCGGCGATAACACCGTCCTACTCGTCGATTCGACCATCGAGGAAGCCGCCCCCCGCCAGGCGCGCGACGAACTCGCCGTCGCCCCGATGAACGAGACGGCCGGTTTCCGCGCCCAGTTCGACAAGCTCAAATTTGAACAGCAGGCCTTCCTCGACACTGCCGAGGACGAGGCCGTTGACCGGGCTGAACGCGCCCGCGGCGTGATCCGCCAGACCGGCGTACCTCTCTCCCGCGTGCTGGAAGAGTCCGGCCAGGGCGGCCCGCTGATCGAAATCGCGAACATGACCGGCCCCGCCGGCGCCGAACCCGACAGCTTTACGCTGCGGACGCAGGAGGTCGCCGCCCGCCTTCAGGAAGCCAGCCTGTTCGAGACCCTGATCCACACCCTGCCGCTTGGGGCGCCTGTCGGGGTCACATACAGGGAAACCTCGGGCTTTGGTTACCGGTCCGATCCGTTCACCCGCCGCACCGCGTGGCATGAGGGCATGGATCTTGCTGCGTACCCTGGCGCGCCGATCGTCGCCACGGCACCGGGCAAGATAACCTTTGCTGGCGTCAGGGGAGGCTATGGCCGCGTGGTGGAAGTCGATCACGGTCTGGGATTCAAGACCCGCTACGCTCACCTCCAGTCGATTACTGTAAAGGCAGGCATAGAGGTGGCGATTGGCCAGAAACTGGGTACCATGGGCACCACGGGACGAAGCACAGGGCATCACCTCCACTACGAAGTTTTCTATCGCGGCAAATCATATGATCCGATCAAGTTTTTGAGGGCCGGCAAGCATGTTCACGAAGGGTAAGACTCCAGAGGCGCCGCCGGCCGTTGCGCCAAAGCCGATCGCGGTTGAACCGCCGAAGCGTCCGCTGATTACCGGCGCGCGAGCGGCTGGTCCGTCGATCATCAGCGCCGACGTGAAAATCAAAGGCGGCGTCACCTCCCAGGGCGACCTGGACATCAACGGTCATATCGAGGGCGACGTTCGCGCCGCCACGCTGACGATCGGCGAAACCGGCTCGGTGAAGGGCGAAGTCATCGCGGAATCCGTCGTGGTTCGCGGCTCGATCGAAGGCCGCATCCGCGGCCGCAAGGTCCAGCTCTGCACCGGCGCCAAGGTTCGCGGCGACATCATCCACGCCTCGCTGGCCATCGAACCGAACGCCATCTTCGAAGGCGGCGTGAAGCACGCCACCGACCCGACGGCCGACCAGCAGGTCCCCCCGCAGGTCTGATCCGTCAGCCTGTAAATCGGGCAGATAAACCGAAAAGGCCGCGCTTTCGCGCGGCCTTTTTGTTTGGTGATTTGTGATTTGCCCCTGCCTCAGCTCAAACGGGCGCCGCCTGAGCAGCCAACCTTAATCCAGATCCTCGACCGGCTCGTTGCCAGCGCCGATCTTCTGCGACAGCGACGCCGCGAGGAATTCGTCGATATCGCCGTCCAGCACGCCCTGCGTGTCGGACGTCTCCACGCCCGTGCGCAGGTCCTTCACCATCTG
>CAZJZQ010000150.1:0-6645 GCA_964550535.1 uncultured Rhizobium sp. | reverse complement strand
GAAATTGGAATGGCCGGTGCCGAAATCGTCGATGGCCAGACGCACGCCGCGATTGTGCAACGGCCACATGGTGCGGGCGACCTTCTCCGGCTCGCTGACGGCGGCGGTTTCGGTGATTTCCAGTTCGAGCAGGCGCGGGTCGAGGCCGCTTTCGTCGAGCGCCTGATGCACAGTCTGCACGAATTCAGGATCGTTGAATTGCAGCGGCGAGACGTTCACGGCGATGCGGGCGTTGGCGCCGTTGCGGTTCCATGCGGCGGCGGCATGACAGGCATCGTGCAGCACGCAGGCGCCGAGGCGCGAGATCAGGCCCAGCTCCTCCGCCATCGGCACGAAGACGCCGGGCGAGACGACCGCGCCATCCGGGCGGCGCCAGCGGGCCAGCGCTTCGGCGCCGACAAGCTCGCCGGTTTCCAGCTTCACCTTGGGCTGGAACACCGCGATGAACTCCCCGCGGTCGAGACCTTCGCGGAGTTCTTCCTCCAGACGCGATTGCTGCCGGGCTTTCTCAAGGAAGCGCGCATCGAAGAAGGCGAGACGCGGACCGGTGGCGCTTTTGGCCTCCTTCACGGCGAGTTCGGCCTGCTTCATGAGATCCGAGCCGCTGGAGCCGTCCTCGGGCCATGCGGCGACGCCGAAGGACATGGCGACGGCGATCTTCTGGTCTTCGATTTCCATCGGTCCGGCGATGGCGCGTTCGGCGTCTGAAAGCAGGCTGGAGATGGACGCGCGATCAGCGCTGGCGACGATCATGCCGAACTGATCGGTGCCGACGCGGCCAAGCATGAATGAGCCCGGCTGGAGCGTCGCGGTGCAGGCGCGCAGGCGTTCGGCGATCGTCACCAGAACCTTGTCAGCGACACGCGGGCCGAGGCTGGTGTTGATCTTCCGGAAGCCGTCGACATCCCCGATGATGAGAAAAGTGGCCTCGCGGGGTTCGGCTTCGATCAGCGCGTCGAGGCGCGACATGAAGCGCAGGCGGTTCGGCAGGCGCGTCACCGGATCGGCGAAGGCGATGCGCAGCGCGCGCCTTGTCGCCGTTTCGGTGCGCTCGTGGATTTCGTCGATGGCGGAGAGGAGCGGCGTGAGGAGATCATCCTCCACCCCTTCGGCCAGGCGCGACTTGTCGTTGGGGCCGCGGTTGCGAATCTTGTGTTCGAGGCACGTGACCGGCGCCAGCGCGCGGCGGGCCAGCGGCAGCAGGAAGGGGGCGATCACGCTGAGCGCCAGCACGAGAACCAGCGCGTTGCGCCAGACAATGCCCAGCCACATCTGCGAAATGGTGCGCGGCTGGAAGGAGAAGACGGCGTAGCCGACGATATGATCGTCAGCCACGACCGGATTGACGGTGTAGATGCGCGGACCGCTTTCGATGGGCCGGCCGGGCGTCTGGGCGAGCTTTTGCAGGTCGGCCTTGGGGGGAGGCAAAACATTGTCGCCCGCCTGCCCCATCAGCCGCCAGTCATAGTCATAGACGAGGGCCTGGCCCTGCGGCAGGGCGTTGGAAAGAGTGTCCACGACCGGCTTGAGCTGCTCGGCCGTCCATTTGTCGGCGTAGAGGGCGGTGACGCCGGACAGGGTGCGGGCGGCGCTGTTTACCGCCGTTCCACGCTGGGTCTTGATCTCCTGGGCGGCGAGGATGGGGGTGATCGCCCATTGCGATACGGTGGCGGCCACCGCGGCGGCGCAGCCGATGGCGGCGACCCGGCCCGCGAGGCCCAGCCTGACCCCCCGCCTTTTCCGTGGCCTTTCAGCCTTCATTCCCTGTAGCGCCCACAAGCCCGTAGCGTTAATCCGCGCGAAGCCCTAAATGCACCTTGTTGCGTTCAGGAATCCTCGACTTTCCGTGGTCTAGGCTATGACCTGGAAGCGAATACGCAGTTAATCGCGGAGACCGGCCATGGCCGAAACAGCCCGTCGCGCCGAAGTGGTGCGCGAGACAAAAGAGACAAAGATCCGCGTCAGCGTTGACGTGGACGGGTCGGGCAAGTCGAAGATTTCGACGGGCGTCGGCTTTTTCGATCACATGCTTGAGAGCTTCGCCAAGCACTCCGCCATGGATATCGAGGTGGACGCCAAGGGCGACCTTCACATCGACCAGCACCACACGATGGAAGATGTCGGCATCGTTCTGGGCCAGGCCTTCGCCAAGGCGGTGGGCGGCTATGGCGGCGTGATCCGGTTCGGCCACGCCTATGTGCCGATGGACGAGACGCTGGCGCGCGCGTCCGTGGACCTGTGCAACCGGCCTTACCTGATCTGGAAAGTCGCGTTCACGCGCGACAAGGTCGGCGAAGTGGACACGGAGCTGTTCAAGGAGTTCTTCCAGGCGTTCGCCATGAACTCCGGCGCGTGCGTGCACATCGAGCTGTTGTATGGCGAGAACTCGCACCACATCGCGGAAGCCAGTTTCAAGTCGCTGGCGCGGTCGCTGCGCACGGCGGCGATGGTGGACACACGGCTGAAGGGGCAAGTCGCCTCGACGAAGGGCTCGCTTTAGGCGGCGCCCGCTTCCCGCTGATCTTCCGGCAGATCGTCCCGCACCGGACTCCGCCTCTATCCTCAAAAGAAAACCGCGCGCTGGGTGATCAGACCAGCGCGCGGCGTTTCCATGTGAGGTGAAGCGGGCCTTAGCCCTTCTTCTTGCCTTTGCCTTTGGCGGCGGCCGGAGCCGGGGCGACCACTTTCGCGACCGGGGCCGCAGCGGCGGCTTTCACTCTTTTTGCGGCCGGTTTTCTCGCGGCCGGCTTGCGGGCGACTTTTTTCGCGGGCGATTTCACCGAAGCGGCTTTCACCACTTTCCGGGGGGCGGGCTTCTTGGCTTTCGCGGCCGGCTTCTTCACCGCCTTCACCGTCTTCGCGGCGGCGGGTTTCGCGGCAGGCTTTTTCGCGGCCGGTTTTTTCGCGGCGGGCTTCTTCGTCTTCGCAACGGTCTTCTTCATGGTCGTCTCCAATGTTTTGCCCGGAGGCTTGCCCGTAGGCGTTGTTGAGCGTCAGTCGTCGTTCGCGTTTCACGAGACGCCGAACAGGCGCGGTGTGATGACGCGAGATTTGCAGCGAGAAACTGAAGACAATCTTTCCAGAAACGGGCGCGCGACTCTTCGCGAGAACTTTTTTTGTCTCGCGCGCATGTTTTTTGTTACGCGAAAGAGTCCGCGCGTTGACGAATGCAGCGAACGGCGTGTGCGGAGCATGTTGTGCGCGCGCTGAACGCCGCGAATCAAATGCGCATGACATGAGCGCATGGACGCGTTAGAGCACGCCGGATCGCTTGCGCGCTCGCGCGTGAGGCGAAGCAGCAAGAGACCGGCACAGACACCGGAACAGAGACCGCCATGACCAGCGCAGCCAACAGCGTCGTCATCATCGACTATGGTTCGGGCAATGTGCGTTCCGTGCGGCGCGCTCTGGAAAGCGCTGCGGCGCAGGCGGAACTGACGCTTCATATTCAGGTTACCGCCGAGCCGGCCGCCATCGCGAAGGCGGACCGCATCGTGTTGCCGGGCGTGGGCCACTTCGCCGACTGCGCCGCCGGGCTGGACGCAACGCCGGGCGCGCGGGCGGCGATGACCGAGGCGGTGCGCCAGCGCGGCGTTCCTTTTTTCGGCGTCTGCGTCGGCATGCAGCTGCTGGCGGACGTTGGCCGCGAGGATGTGGAGACGGCGGGGCTCGGCTGGATCCATGGCGCGGTCGAACGGATCAGGCCGTCGCTCAGCCGGACAGGCGCCGCCCTGCCCGTGCCACACATGGGATGGAATGAGCTGACCGGTTGCGCCGATCACCCCGTGCTGGCGGGGCTGGGCTCAAAGTCGGGCGACGGCGCGCATGTTTACTTCACGCACTCCTATGCGCTGTCGGCGCAGGACGCGAGCGATGTGGCGGCGTGGTGCGACTATGGCGGCCGGTTCACGGCGGCCGTGGCGCGGGGCAATATCTTCGGCGTGCAGTTCCACCCGGAAAAAAGCCAGCAGGCCGGGCAACGCCTGCTGGCCAATTTCCTGCGCTGGAAGCCGTAACAGGACGAGACGATGAACCTTTATCCCGCCATCGACCTGAAAGACGGCGCCTGTGTGCGGTTGCTGCGCGGGGAGATGTCCAAGGCCACGACCTTCAATGACGATCCGGCGGATCAGGCGCAGCGGTTTGCGGCCATGGGGTTCGACCGGCTGCATGTGGTGGACCTGAACGGGGCGTTCGCGGGCGCATCGGCCAATCGCGAGGCGGTGGCGGCGATCCTGAAAGTGGCGCCCTTCCCGGTTCAGCTGGGCGGCGGCATTCGCGACATGGCGGGCGTTGAGGCGTGGCTGTCCGCCGGGATTGCACGCGTGATCCTGGGCACGGCGGCGGTGCGCGATCCGGACTTCGTGAAGGCGGCGGCGAAGGCGCATCCGGGCCGCATCGCGGTGGGCATCGACGCGCGCGAGGGGCGCGTGGCTGTGCAAGGCTGGGCGGAAACCACGGACATGCTGGCCGTTGAACTGGCGAAAGTGTTCGAGGGCTGCGGCGTGGCGGCGCTGATCGTGACCGACATTTCGCGCGACGGCATGAAGACCGGTGTGAATGTGGAGTTCACCGGCGCGATGGCGGACGCGGTTTCCATTCCGGTGATTGCATCGGGCGGGCTGGCGGGCGTCGCCGATCTCAAGGCGCTGAAGGCGCGCGCGGGGACGCCGGTTGAAGGCGCGATCCTGGGCCGCGCGCTCTATGACGGGGACATTGTTCCCGCGGAGGCGATTGCGATCGCGCGCGGGTAGGCGTTCAGCGGCGCGCGGCGGGAAACACGCACCGGGCGGGTTTTCGTGGGCCTCATTGCCCGCATCTGCACTCTATTATAGAGAGAACGCATACGGGCGTTCGCGCCCAGCCTTTGATCGAAGGAGGCGAACAAGATGACCCACCGTTATCCCCTCACCCTCCAGCCGGCAGGTTCTCTCGGGCTTCGCCATCCGGCGGATGCGTCGCGACCGCGACATCATCACTGAGCCTCCGCCGCTCGCGCGGCCTTCGGGAACAATAAGCACCGACTGACGCGGCCGCGAAACGGCGCGTGAACGGCGCATGCCGGCCTTTGATCACAGGCTTTGACCTCACATGAAACTGCATGACTGGCGGGCGCGCTGCGCCGCCTGCCTCGCCTTTATTGCTGGCCGCTTCAAACGGGAGCGGCCTCCACCGGATTCGGACGCGGACGGCCGGTTGCGCCGCGCCGCCCGGCGGAGCCTTGAGACACGGTTGCCCCCGCACCTGCTGAAAGACATGGGGGCGGATGATGGATGATGGCGAGGGCCGCCGCCTCTTGCCTTCCCTGGTCTGGCGCGTCATTGGGTCGGCATGTTGAAAGTACGCGTTATCCCCTGCCTGGACGTGAAGGACGGGCGCACCGTGAAGGGCGTCAACTTCGTGGACCTGCGCGATGCAGGCGATCCCGTCGCGCTGGCCAAGGCGTATGATGCGCAGGGGGCGGATGAGCTTTGCTTCCTCGACATCACCGCTTCGGTCGAGGGGCGCGGGGCGATGATCGGCGTGATCGAGCGGACGGCGGACCAGTGCTTCATGCCGGTGACCGTCGGCGGCGGCGTGCGTTCGCCGGACGATATGGTGACGATGCTGAAAGCGGGCGCGGACAAGTGTGCGGTCAACACCGCTGCGGTTCTGGAACCGGAGATCCTGACGGCGTGCGCGCGCAAGGTGGGGTCGCAAGCGGTGGTGATGGCGCTGGACGTGCGGCGCGAGACGGGCGCCAATGAGCCGCCGCGATGGGGCGTCTATACGCATGGCGGGCGCAAGCCGGCGGGCAAGGATGCGATCCAGTTCGCGAAGCGCGCGGTTGAGCTGGGCGCCGGGGAGATACTTCTTACCTCGATGGATCGCGACGGGACCAAGGCGGGGTTCGACATCGAACTCCTGCGCGCGGTGCGCGATGTGGCGAGCGTGCCAATTGTCGCTTCGGGCGGCGCGGGCAATGCGCGGCACATGGCGCAGGCGGTGACTGAAGGCATGGCGGACGCTGTGCTGGCCGCGTCGATCTTCCACTTCGGCGAAGTCAGCATTGCGGAGGTGAAACGCGCCATTGCGGACGCAGGCGCGCCGGTTCGCATCACGGAGGAAGCATGAGCACGACCCCTCCCCTCGGGGCTCCTGAAGCGCTGGGCGAGGCGCTGACGCGGCTGGCGGCGACGATCGATGCGCGGGCGCAGAACGCCGATCCGGTCTCGTCATGGACGGCGAAGCTGCTGGCGCGCGGGCCGCAGCAATGCGCGAAGAAGTTCGGCGAGGAAGCCGTCGAGTTCGCGATTGCTGTTGCGGCGCAGGGCGAAGCTGAAGCAGCGGCCGAGGCGGCGGACGTTCTTTATCACCTGCTGGTCGCGTTGCGCGCGCGCGGCGTGAGCCTTGGCGATGTTGCTGCGGCGCTGGCGGCGCGCGAGGGCAAGTCGGGGATTGATGAGAAGGCCGCGCGGCCGAAGGGTTAGACGCGGTTTCTCCTTCAGGCCGGAATGCACCGCCTGGGATGTCGCCATGTTTTAGCTCCGGGCATGAGGGAGCGGGGCGCGCAAATGCGCTGTAGGCGTGGCGGTCAGCGGTTAAGCTGAGCGCCGGGTAGTTCGTAGTCTGGTGCGCATTCACGCGCCCCGGTGATTGTTTTCA
>CAZJZQ010000149.1:0-6655 GCA_964550535.1 uncultured Rhizobium sp. | reverse complement strand
AGCATGAGGACGCGCCACAAGCGCTAACTCACACCACGCGCTGGTCCCTCAGCGCGTGCAACGCCAAACGCTCCGCATGCAACGCATGCCGGAGGCGCCGTTATTTGCGCCGCTACTTCTTCTTCGCCAGCGCCTTCTTCACCGCAGCTTTTTTCGGCGCGACAGCCTGCTTCCCGCCATCCAAAGGCTTCAACCCCAGCTTGTCCAGCAACGCCATAGCCGCCGCCGGATTGCGCTCCTTCGCGCCGGAGATGAAGAACGCAAACACCTCCTGCGTCTTCGACCAATCCGTAAACAGCTTCGCAAACCGCGCGATGTCCGCCGCCGGATACCCCGCCGCCTCATCCGCCCGCGACTGCATCAGCCGCGCGACTGCAAAGCCGGCTCCCTTGTGGCGCAGTTTCGGAAACTCATCGTCTTCTGCGTAAACAACGGTCGCGCCGCGCTTGTCCAGCAGCTCGAAAAAGGCGGGATCATCGAACCCGCTCCCCCGCACCTCCAGCGCGTGCCGCAGCTTCACCCCGTCCACCTCATCCGGCAGGACCGACAGGAAAGCGCTGAAATATTCGGCGTCAAACTTGCGGTTCCCCGGAAACTGCCAGTTGATCGGACCCAGCTTGGCGCCCAGATTTGATATGCCCTGCTTCAGGAACAGGTCGGCCGAGGTCTTCATGTCCGCCTTCGTCTTGCGCACCGTCGAGAAACGGTGCGCCTTCAGGCTGAACACAAATCCATCCGGCGTCTCGTCGCGCCACTTCGCAAACGTATCCGGCTTGAACGAGGAATAGTAGGTCGCGTTCACCTCGATCGCCGTCAGCACGCGGCTCATGTGCTGAAGCTGTTTCGACTTGGCGAGACCCGCCGGATAGAAGGTCTCGTTCCACGGATCGAACGACCAGCCGCCGGCGCCGGCACGGATTGGATGGGACATGGCCTGCCTTTCCCTCGCTGGAATGCTCTCTACCCGCTTACCGGACGCGGCGCCACAGCGCGGCCGCTTGGAGCGCGCGGCCAATCATGATTAGGTATGAGCCATCCGCCGGGGACGCTGCGCATGGCAAAACGACATACCGCACTCACGCTCGCGGCGGCCGTTGCGTCAGCAGGCTGCACCGCCGTCAACTCAACCCATATCGACGCGACCGCAGGGCGGACGCCGCCGGGCCTGCACTATGCGTTGCCGAAAGCGCTGTTCCGCATTGAGCTGTTCGACCGCAATGGCGAACTTCTTCTCGGCGTGTCGCGGCCCATCCTTGTCGGCGACCCGGACGCTACCTATGTCCTCAATGCGTCGCCGGGACTTCTGACCAGTCAGGAGTATCTATTCGTGGTCGAACCCGACACGCGCCTGCTCACCTACATCAATTCGGTGTCGGAGGGTGAAGCCGGGGCGATCATCGAGAATATCGCGCGCAGCTTCGGCACGGGCCAGGGCGTGATCCGCTCGGAGAGCAGCCGCGGCCGCAATGATCTGGTGATCTATTCCAAGATCGTCGATCCGCTGGCGTTCGAGAGATGCGACTACGGTTCCGCCTGCACATTCACCGCCATCGGCGCCGAACTCCGCTCACGCGCGCTCGATTATCTGGCGTGCGACGATCTCCGCAATGATTTCCAGATCGCAATGTGCGGCCGCATCACGTCGAATCCCGGCTATTTCGCCATCACGCTGGAGCCGATGTTCGCGGTCGCTCCCGCCGCCCGCCGCGCCTTCGATCCCGCCGACTGCCGCAAGTCCGTCTGCTACCGCGCGCCCGCCCCCTACCGCATGGGCCTGCGCGTCGCGGGCGTGACCGATGTTTCGGAAATGGTGCTGCTGCCCAACGAAGCGCCCGTCATGTCCATGGCCATCCCCGCCGGCGTGTTCGCGGACGCCAGGGCGCGGATGGAGCTATATCAAGGCATGCCCGCCAGCTATGCGGTGGACCGCAAGAACGAACTCCTGGCCATCACCCTGCTGCCGGCCGCCATCGTCAAAGGTTTCTTCGAGGCCGTCAGTTCAGTCTTCCAGTTTCGCATCAACCTGAACTCGAACGAGGCCCGCGTCCTCGAAAGCGAAACGGCGCTGGACCGGGCCGAAGACGCCCGGCGCGACTATCTCGCTTCGCGCACGCCTTCAGGTCTCATCGGCGACGCCCCTGAAAACAGCCGCGCCGAAAGCTCCCGCCCCATGGACGACCCGCGCGGCCAACTCACCACCTCTCAAGGCGCGTCCGTGGCGAAGGACGCCAACGATCCGGGGCCGCTGTTTGAAGTCCCGCTCTCGCGCCGCGCCGCAGAGACGCCGCCAGTCTCCGGACAGGACCTCAGCCAATGAGCGGCTTTGTCTCCAGCCTCTTCGGCCGCAAGCCCTCCGGCGCGAAGCTCGATCCGCACATACCCGTCACGGGTCATAGCGAATATTCAACCGAAGCGATCATCGGCGACGACGACCGCCGCACGGTGAAAGACGTCGAGGCCGCGCCATGGCGGCCCTTCGTCTGCCTGCGGATCACCTATTCCAACGGCGACGCCGCCATCGGCACCGGCCTCCTGATCGCGCCTGATCTGGTTCTCACCGCCGCGCACAATCTCTACGCGCTGGACCTCAAATCCTTCGTGAAATCCATCGTGGCGCAGGCCGGGGTGCGAAGCGGAACGCCTGCTGCCGAAGCGCGTGGCGCCCGCGTCGAAGTCTGCCCCGGCTACACCTCCATACAAGCCGGCGACAAGCGGCAGTACCAACTCGACTACGGCGTCGTGAAATTGTCTTCACCCGCTCTGTTCAACTGGTCGAAAACCGCTGTGGACGTTCTGGCGCAGCCGCCGCTGAGCAATGACGACATGCAGCAGTCCCGCCTCAACGTCGCGGGCTATCCCGACGAGAAACCGTGGCCGGTCGTGCTGAAAACCTGCGACGGCCCGGTGCGTCATGATCTGCTGGGTCCGGTGACGTTCGGCTATGAAATGGATTCGCTGCCGGGCCAGAGCGGCGGCCCCGTCTTCCGCTATCATGCGGACACAGGCGCCTTCGTCCTCGCGGGCCTCCACGTCGCCGGAGCGGAAGGCGCGAACATGGCCCGCCGCTACGACGCCGCGATGCGCAAGCAGGTCGCGGAGTGGAAGCAGAAGATGGCCTGAGCCGCCGCCTGCTTCCGCCGGTCCCTATTCCGCGAGCAGCGTATCCATGCGGTCCATGATGTTGTTCATGCGCCGCACGACGGCCTGATAGGCGTCGGGCCGGGTCATATCGAGACCGGCGTTCCGCAACAGGATGTCATGCGGATGCGATGAGCCGCCCGCCTTCAGCACGTTGAGGAAATTGTCCCGCACCCCGGTGTCGCCCGCGAGGAACTGCTCCGCGAACCACGTCGCCCCCGAGATCGAGGTCGCATACTGATAGACATAGAATTCGCGATAGAAGTGCGGAATGAACGCCCACTCGACGGCATATGTATCGTCGATCGTCATCACGCCCTGATCGTGACCGTGATACTTTTTCAGCAGGTCGCCATAGATTTGCGACATCTTCGCGCCGGTCAGCGGCTCCCCGCGTTCGGCCGCTTCGTGAATGGCCAGCTCGAACTCGCCGAACATGGTCTGGCGATAGAAAGTGCCGCGGGCCTGCTCCAGCGCTGCATCGAGATAATAGAGCTTCTCCTCCTTCGTTCTGGCGTTGGCGATCATATATTCCTGCAGAAGGATTTCGGAGATCGTCGACGCCATCTCGGCGATGAAGGTGGAGTAGCTGAACGTCTCGAACGGATTGTTGGCGCGGGCCAACTGCGTGTGAACCGCATGTCCCCATTCGTGCGCGTAGGTGGACATGGAGTCATAATCGTCATTGTGGTTCAGCAACACATAGGGATGCACGTCATAGGCGGAGCCGAAAACATAGGCGCCCGACTGCTTGCCCTCCTGCGGATGCGAGTGCATCCACTTCGCGTCGAGCCCCTCGCGCAGCAGGCCAAGATACTCATCGCCAAACGGTTTAAGCGCCTCGAACGTGATCTCTTCCGAACGCTTCAGATCGAAGACGCCCATGTCGGCTTTCACGATGGCGGGGTAAATGTCGTAATAAGCCAGATCGGTCACGCCCAGCAGCTTGGCCCGCAGTTTCAGATAGCGGTGGAAGGACGGCAGCGACGCATTCACCTGCTCGACCAGCTGGGTATAGATCGCGTCCGGCAGCGCATCGTCGAACATGTTGCGCTCCAGCGTGCTGTCGAACCCGCGCGCCTTGGCCCTGTAAACGGCCGACAGAACCTGCGCGTTCAGCGTCGCGCCCATGCCGTTTTCATAGCTTTTCCACGCGCCCCAGAAGGCGTCGAACACCGCCTTGCGGTCCGCGCGGTTGTCGACCTGGCGCCAGCGGCCATAGCCGGCCTGGTTCAGCTTCGCCTGCGTTCCATCCGACAGCGTGATTGTCGGCCATTCGATGCTGGCGTTGGCGTAGAGGCCATAGATATTCCCCGCCTGTCCCAGAGCCTGACTCGAATCCGCCAGCATCTGTTCGCCTTTCTCGTCGAGCGTGTAGGGCGCCCGGCGCAGCGTGTCCTCAATCATGAATTTGAATGGCGCGAGACCCGCTTCGCGCGCCAGGAAGGTTTTCGTTCTGGCCTCGCCGGTCTTCAGCAGTTCCGGGCTCATCCACGATGTCGCAGCACCCAGTTCCTGCATGAGCGTATCCGCCTTGCCGGACCGTTCCTGGCTGGCGGCGACGCGCTGGTCTTCGTCAAAACTCAGCGTGGCGTAAACGAAGATGCGCAGCGCTTCCTTCTGCACGCTGGAAACAGCCTGGAACGCCGTCAGCATCGACTGCGCATTGCGGCCCAGCGTGCCCTTGTATTTCGTCAGGCCCTTCGCATCGGCCAGCGTCGTCTGATAGGCCGCCTCCCACGCTTCGGGCGAGGCATAAAGATCGCCGAGATCCCACTCATAGCGGATCGTGTCCGCCGCCGCCGCGACCGGACCAGACGGGGCAGGCTCCACAACAGGCGCGACCGGCGTGGGCGCAACAGTTTCCTGCGTGGCCGTCGCGCAGGCCGCGATGGCGATCAGCGCGACGCTGGAGGCCATCAGAAACTTGAGATTGGTCATCGAATCCATCCTCGAAACTGCGGGGCCGCCCGGCTTCTTCCGGCGGCGCGATTGGCGACAGCAGAACAGAGATTGCCAGCATCGACAATCGATACCGCGGAACACATCTCGCGGAAGCCGGGACGCCTGTGTTTCAGGCGCCGTTGGGTCAGCTCTCAACCGAAAGATACGCCACGACCTGCCGCATCTGCGGCGCCTCACGATGTTCAAACAGATAGAGCCCCTGCCACGTCCCCAGCAGCGGCCGCCCTTCATTCACCGGGATCGAAAGCGAAACCGGCAGCAACGCCGCGCGGATATACGCCGGCAGCATAACGCTCAATCCGGCACGGGAAGCTCCGCCCTTGGCGGCATCTCATACAGATTGGCAAGCATAACTTCCGCTGGCAGCGTCGCCGGCAGGGAGGCTGGAACAAGTTCCAGCTTCCGGATTTCTGGAAGTACGGCGAGGATCCAGACCATGGCCGAACTCTTTCTCCAGATCGCGGTTTCGCTCGACGGCTATATCGAGGCCGGGGACGGCGATCTCGAATGGATGACCTGCGATCCGCACTTCGACCCCGTAGCGACCGCGACGCTTGAAACCGTTGGCGGCATGATTTTCGGCCGCAAGGCCCACGGCCTCCTCGCACAGTTCTGGCCCACGGCGGACCAGACGCCGGATGCGACGAAGGACCTGCTGCGTCAGGCGCAACTGATGCGCGACCTTCCCAAATACGTTCTGACTCATGGCCGCGAAACGCACGGCTGGGAAAACTCCCACCCGTTGAACGTCGATGGCGTCGCGCGCCTGAAGGCGGCGTCCAGCAAACCCATCGCCCTGTTCGCGGGCGCTGGTGCTGCGCAGACGCTGTTGCCTCTGCTCGATGAAGTGCGGCTGGTTCAATATCCGGTCCTGCTCGGCGGCGGCACGCGCCTCTTCGACAAGACCGGTTCACGCCGTCAGTTGCGCCGTATATCGGCGCGCGAATTTCCCTCGGGGGCTGTTCTCACCATCGACCGTTTCGACCGATAACAACAAAGGAAAAACGCCATGTCCTGCTTTGACGTTTCTGTCTGCGCCGTTCCGGAAAACCGGAAACAGGATTTCATCAAGCACTGCCAGTCATTCCACGCGCTCGCGAAAGAAGCCGGCGCGCTCGCCGTGGTCGACACATGGGGCGACGACGTGCCGGACGGCACGCTCACCGACTTCCGCAAAGCCGTGAAAGCCGAGCCCGGCGAAGTGATCGCGACCGGCTGGGTGATGTGGAAAGACAAGGCGACGCGCGACGCGGGCTGGGAAAAACTGATGCAGGACGACCGCATGACCAAGATGGAAATGCCGTTCGACGGCAAACGCATGATCTTCGGCACGTTCGGGTCGGTTCTGGAGAGCTGAGCACCAATTCCAGAAGCAGAAAGGGCGGCCCTCGGGCCGCCCTTTTTATCAAGTATCCAGGAAGCTTCGCAGCTTCCGTGACCGGCTCGGGTGCTTCAGCTTGCGCAGCGCCTTCGCCTCGATCTGGCGGATACGTTCGCGGGTCACCGAGAACTGCTGGCCGACTTCTTCCAGCGTGTGATCGGTGTTCATGCC
>CAZJZQ010000148.1:0-6680 GCA_964550535.1 uncultured Rhizobium sp. | reverse complement strand
GATCGATCTTGGAGAGAATGGACACGCCGGCGCCGAACACCTCGCGCGCCAGAGCGATATCGGCGGCGCGCTGCACAAAGGACAGCGCGATGTAGTCGACGCCATTGGCCAGCGCGAAACGTCCATCCGCAATGTCCTTCTCCGTGAGGGCGGGGATGGGGATCGGCCGGCTTGGCGCCGCCACGCCCTTGCGGCTGGACAGGCGGCCCGGCGACACAGGCCGCGCGATCCGCGCCGCGCCGTCAATGCGCACCACGTGCAGCATCATCTTGCCGTCGTCGATCAGCAGCCGGTCGCCCAGTTGCAACGACTCAACCAGCTCCGGATGGGGGATGGGCACGGTGTCGGGTTCGTTGCTCGTCTGCGCCGCCACGAGGCGCAGTTCCGAACTCATCCGCACGTCAATCACGCCATCGGGCAGATCGCCCAGCCGCAGCTTGGGGCCTTGCAGGTCGGCCAGCAGCGCCACCGGTTGTCCCACCGCCTTTTCGGCTTCGCGCGCCGCCGCGATGCGGGCGGCGTGCTGGGCGTGGTCGCCATGGCTGAAGTTCAGCCGCAGCACGTTCACGCCCCCGCGCAACAACTCCTCGATGCGCAGGGCGCCGTCGCTGGCGGGCCCCAGCGTGGCGATGATCTTCGTGCGGCGGCGGGTCATGGCGGCTTTCCGGTCGAATTTTCGTGCGCAGCATACGGCGCCCGCGCCGCACTGGCATGGGGCGATTCTGAACAACAAATAGACAACGGCCGCCCCGGTTTCCCGAGGCGGCCGTCATGTTGTTGCATTGTTGCGGTTTCCCGGCGGCGTCAGCTGCCCGGCCCGAATGTCACCAGAGCGGGCGCCGCGATCCTGGCTTGCCCCTGTTCCAGCTGCATCACGGCCAGACCGCGTTCGATGCCGCCATCCTGCGCCAGCCGGAACAGGCCGTTGACGCCGCTCCAGCCCTGCTCGCGCTCGATCATGCCGGCGTCCAGACGGTCGGCATTGGCCAGCGTCGCCGCCAGCGCGCCGGCGTCATAGCCGAAGCTGGCGAGTTGCGGAGGCGCTTCGCCGAACGTCGCCTGATAGCGCCGCTGGAAATCGACCAGCGCGTTCGGATCAGGCGCCGGGAAATGGCCGCCATACAGCGACGGCTCCCGCCACACGTCCGGATCGTTCCAGTAGCCGGTGCCGAGGAATTTCACCTGCCGCAGGTTCACGTCGAAATACGGCAGCAGCGACGCCACCGTGCGCAGTTGCACGCCACGCTCCGGGATCAGCACCGCCACTTTGCCGGGCGAGGCCGCGTTCTCGGCTTTCACGATGTTGGCCAGACGGCGCGCGGACGCCTGCGGGGCCGTATCGCCGGGATTGTAGTACTCGACCGAAATCACCAGCGCCCCGCGTTCCGCCGCCTCGCGGCGCAGCGCGGTTTCAACGGTGCGGCCATAGGTGGAGTTCGGCCCGAACATCGCAAAGCGCGTCACGCCCTGCGTCACAGCCCAGTCGATGATCCGCTCAACCTCTGTCTCCGGCGTCAGCGAGAGCAGGTAGGCGCCTTGCCCCTTGGCCGCGACGTCGGTTGAGAACGCCATCACCGGCGCCCGCACCTGCGCGGTTTCGGCGGTCACCGCCGGAATGTGCTGGGCGAACAGGGGACCGATCACGGCCACGGCGCCGTCGCGCACCGCCTCGCGGGCGGATGCGGCGGCCGTTGCGGGGTCCGCGCCCGTATCCTTGGGCATCAGCACCATGTCCTGAGAGCCGATCTCGAACAGCGCCATCTGCACGGCGTTGAACAGGCCCTGGGAGATGCGCCGCACCTCCGGGTCGGTGGACGAGAAAGGCAGCAGCACCGCCACGCGCTTCAGGCTGGCGTTCTGCGAATTCGGAATATGCCGGGGATCATAGGCGTTGCGCCCCGTGGCGAAGGGGTTGTCCACGGCGTCGCGCGGCAGCGGATCGCCCGGGCGTGGCGGGCGCGCTGGTTCCGGCCGCTGGTTGGCCGTATAGGTCGGGGTCGTCGGACGGGGCGGCCCGGACGTGCAGCCCGCCAGAAGGGCGGTCGCGGCCAGCAAGGCCGCCGCCAGCAGCTTGCCGCCGTGTCCGTTATGAGAGTGTTCGTTAAGAAGGCCGCCACGACGTCCGCCCTGCCGGGCTTGAGGTTCAGATGACATGCACGACCCCTCCTGAGGATCCGTCTTCCGCCCAGCCCGGCGAAGAGCGTGGCGACACTAGGGATGCGGGCGAGTCGGCGCAAGGCGAGCCCGCCGCTATGCCCGGTCCTGCCGGCACGCAACTCGCGGCTGGAACAAGACTTTTTCGTCATGATCCGGGTTTGGCGCCCGGGCTTTACATTGTCGCCACCCCGATCGGAAACCTGCGTGACATCACGCTGCGGGCTCTCGACGTGCTGGCCTCCGCTGACATGGTCTGCGCCGAGGACACGCGGGTCGCCGGCAAGCTTTTGTCCGCCTATGGAGTGTCCGCGCGACTGCGGCCATATCATGACCACAACGGCGCACAGGCGCGGCCAGCCATCATCGAAGCGCTCGAAGGCGGCGCCCGCGTGGTGCTGATGTCCGACGCGGGCACGCCGCTGGTGTCCGACCCCGGCTTCCGTCTGGTGCGCGAAGCGGCGGAGCGGGGGATAAAGGTTCACCCGATTCCCGGCGCCTCCGCCCCGCTCGCGGCGCTGACCGCTGCGGGTCTGCCCACCGACCGTTTCCTGTTCGCCGGTTTCCCGCCGCCCAAATCCGCCGCCCGCCGCCGCTGGCTGGAGGAGCTGGCTCCCATCCGCGCGACGCTGGTGATGTTCGAGGGGCCCTCGCGCCTCGCCGCCAGCCTGGCTGACATGGCGGACGTGCTGGGCGCGCGCGAAGCCGTGGTGGCGCGCGAACTCACCAAGAAGTTCGAGGAAGTCCGCCGCGCGCCGCTGGCTGATCTCGCCGCCGCCTACGCCTCCGAAGACCCGCCGCGCGGTGAACTCGTCGTCCTCATCGGCCCGCCAATGGAGCCGGAGGAGGCCAGCGCCGAAGATCTCGACGCCGCCATCCGCGCCGCTGATCCCGCGCTGCATCTCAAGGAGGTCGCTGCCGAAATCGCCGCGCGTCTGGGCCTTTCGCGCCGGGATGTTTATGAGCGCGCTCTGGAACTTCGCGAAGGGGACGGGGAGGATTGAGCGGGCCGAAAGCCCGGCTCAGGGAATGATCGGCTTCCCGTCCTTGATCTCGATCAGGCCCAGCCGGTTGCCCGCAGGATCGTTGAACAGCGCAAGGATGGTAACTCCAGGCACAACCATACGCGGCGTTAACGCCACGCCGCCATTCCCGGTGATCTTCGCCAGCGTTGCGTCGATGCTCTCCACGCCGAAATAGATCACTTTTTCGGCTGGGTCGGTCCGCAGAAGGGCGGGGATAAATCCGCCTGTGGTGACTGGCGCCTCGAATCGCCCGGCGGGGTCGGTTTCCCAGCCGAACACGGCGCCGAAAAACGCTTTCTGTCTTTGCAGGTCCGGTCCGGCGATGTCGAAAAACACGATAGGCGCAGGCATGGGCTTGTCTCCATTGGACAGGGGCTGGGCGTGAGCGGCTGCGGTCAGGCAAATCGCCGCCGCAAGAGCGGAAAGACGTTTCATCGAACAGGCTCCACAGGCAGGTAAATTTCGTTGAGGTGCCGGTTCGGATCACCATCGAGCGCCGGCTCGCGAATGATGTCGAGCGGTGGGCCATCGCGCAGGGTGAAACGCCCGGAATTGTTGATGCTGAAGGCCAGCGTCCGATAGGCATGCTCGAGCGTCTTCACCGTGCCGCGGTGTTCAATCGCGCCGTAGAGCCCACCGGGAAAATCCAGCCTGCGGATACTGCCTTTAGTCGGCGCGCCACCGGCCTTCAGCAGTGGAATGCACGCATCCATCGCCTGCAAGTGGGGTGGCGTCAGGCGCGGGCTGTCATAGCAAATCGCCATGCCAAGCTTGCGAAAGGCCAGTTTGCGCCGCCGCGCTTCATCGAGCAGCGGGGCCCAGTCGCTCGGCCCGCCGTCAAAATCGGGCAGGCCGAATGTCCCATATTGTCCCATCCGCCGCATCGCCAGCAGCGTCATGGGTTTCAGTATCAGGAAGGTCACTTGCGAAAGTTCACATCCCGCGTGTTTCACAAGGTAGGCGGTTTCCATCCAGCGGGTCTGGTGGGTTGCACTCTCGCGCCTCCACGCGCTGGGCGTCCAGCCGAAGCGGCGTTTGAACGCGCGCGTGAATGTCTCGTGGTTCTGAAACCCGACGGACAACGCGATGTCCAATACGCTTTCGCGTGTCACGGACAGGCGATAGGCGGCTCGCTCCAGCCGCACACGGTCAACGTGGTCCTTGGGCGTTTCTCCTACTATTTCGGTGAAGACCCGATGGAAATGCGAAGGTGAAAAGCCATGCTCGGCGGCGAGGCTCGACAGGCTCACATCCCGCTCCGGATTCGACTGCACGCCGATCAGCAGCGGCGTGATTTCCTGCAATCCTTCCCCCGGCTTCGTCATCGGGCAAAGCTGCCACACGCCCTCATGGCCTGTCTTGACGATTCTTGCGATTGACGCCGCCGTCTGGGCCTTTCCCGCCGCGAGGTCTATGAACGCGCTCTGGAGCTTCGCGAAGGGGGCGGCGAGGATGACGCGGGTGATGAAACCTGACCGCTTCACGGTTGACCGGCAGGCGCGCGAGAAACGCGGCCGCCGCGCCGAAAATCTCGCCGCGCTGTGGCTCCAGCTCAAGGGCTACCGCATCCTCGATCGCCGGGCGAAGACGCCGCATGGCGAAATCGATCTTGTCGCCCTGCGCGGCCGTATTCTGGTGTTCGTGGAGGTGAAGGCGCGCACCGCCCATGCGCTCGCGCTGGAATCGGTCACGCCGCAATTGCAGCGCCGCGTCGAACGCGCCTCGCACCTCTGGGTCGGCCGCCGCCGCGCGCTGGACGGCAAGGCATGGCGCTATGACGTCATCGCCATCGTCCCCGGCCATCTCCCCCGCCATGTCCGCGACGCATGGCGGCCGGCGAACTGAAGACCGCTGTCTGAAACTCCAGCGAAAATCGGGGCAGAGAGCCGGGCAGGGCGCGCAAGCAACCATTTCTCGCCAGACTTTCGCCTCATGTTGCGTCCAGTCTTGGCTCCGTTCACAAACTACGGGCTGATCAGGGGTTTTTCATGCGTTCGCGTTTCTTCCGTCCCATGGCTGTCATGCTTCTGGCTGCGGCCCCGCTCGGCGCCTGCGCGCTGGTGCAGGAAAAGACCGTGGGCGAAAGCCTCGACGAGGCCGCTGTCGGCACCGAGGTGAAGACGCGTCTGTTCGCCAACAGCGGCTTCTCGCGCTTCGGTGAAGTCGACGTGGAAGTGGCCGGCCGTCTCGTCCTGCTGTCCGGCCGCGTGCCCAGTGAAGAAGACAAGCGCGAGGCGGAGCGTATCGCGTGGTCCATCACCTCCATCGATGAAGTCGCGAACGAGTTGGAAGTCGGCGCCCGCAATATCGGACGGGACGTCAACGACCGCTGGATCACCGAACAGATCCGCGCGCGCCTGTTCGCCAACTCGCGGGTGCGGGGCGTCAATTACAATATCCAGGTCTATAACGGTTCGGTCTTCCTGCTCGGCTTCGCGGAGCAGGAGAGCGAGTTGCAGGCCGCCGCCGAAACCGCCAGCCGCGTGCGGGGCGTGCAGCGTGTCGTGTCCTACGTAAAGCTGCGCGGTCGCAGCCAGGCGCCCGCCCTGCAGGCTCAGGCGCCTGCCGGCAATGTGCAGATCGAGCCGGACGCCGATGTTCCCGCCCCGATCGTCGCGCCGGAACGCCCGCCGGCCCAACGCGGCCAGTATTCCGATCCCTACGGCCCGGGCTCGCTCCTGCCGCCGGGCGCGGGTTCAAACTCGAACTCCGGCGGCCTGCAAAGCTCGCCTCTGCCGCCGGTCCAGCCCTGATCCGCCCCTGACCAGGGCTGCATGAAAAGGCCCGGCGATTGCACGGCAGAGCCGGCGCCCCTATGTCGGGAGGCGTAAACCTTTCCGGGGCCGGGACATGTCGCTGCGTATCGCCGTCCAGATGGATCCGCTTGAGACGGTTAACCCCGCCGGCGACACCACCTTCATGATGATCGAAGAGGCGCAGGGCAGGGGCCATCGCGTCTTCGTCTATGGCGTCGGCGATCTTGCCTATGACAGCGGTCATGTGTCCGCCCGCGCGCGCGCCGCCAGGGTCCATCCCGGCCAGACCCCGCACGCCAGTTTCGAGGCGCCCGTAACGCTCGATCTGCGCAAGGATGTCGATGTGATCCTGATGCGCCAGGACCCGCCTTTCCACATGGGCTACATCACCGCCGCCCATCTGCTCGAACTGGTCCAGCCCGATACGCTGGTGGTGAACGATCCGGCGGGCGTGCGCTCCAGCCCGGAAAAAATCCTGCCGCTGCTTTTCCCTGATCTACAACCGCCGACGCTCATCACGCGCGACGCCGCCCGGGTGCGAGAGTTCAGGGAACGCCACGGCGACATTGTGCTGAAACCGCTGCACGGCCATGGCGGCGCGGGCGTGCTGAAGATCGGTCGCGAGGACGGTAATCTCGAATCCGTCGTCGGCCTGTTCGGCCAGATGTGGCCCGAACCCTTCATCGCGCAGGCTTTCCTTCCCTCCGTGGCCGAAGGCGACAAGCGCATCCTGCTGATCGATGGC
>CAZJZQ010000147.1:5384-6717 GCA_964550535.1 uncultured Rhizobium sp. | reverse complement strand
GGGCGGGAGCTTTTCGGGCCAGATGGCGCGGTTCTTCCAGCCGTCGATCAGGCCGGCGAAGTAGCGCGGGGTCCAGCGTTTCTGGTCGATGTTCTCGGCTTCGAGGATCTGCTTGATGAGGCGCAGCTGGTCGTCGGTGTCGAGAACGGTGAAGCCGGATTTCAGTTTCGCCAGCTCCGCGTGGCGGCGCAGGATCTGGGCGGAGACGGAGTGGAAGGTGCCAAGCCAGCGCAGGCCCTCCGCATCCGGGCCGACGAGGCTGAGCGTGCGGTCGCGCATTTCGCGCGCGGCCTTGTTGGTGAAGGTCACCACCAGCATCTGCGAGGGCCAGGCGCGGCGGGTGGCGAGGATGTGCGCGATGCGCGTGGTCAGCACCCGCGTCTTGCCCGTGCCGGCGCCGGCGAGGACCAGCAGCGGCCCCTCGGTGGTGAGCACGGCGTCGCGCTGCTCCGGGTTCAGGCCCTGGAGGTAGTCCGCGTTCGGGTTGTCGCGGGGCGGGGCCTGGTGGGCGGCGGCGCGCTGGGAAATCGGGCGCGTGTCCTCGTCCGGCGCGTGGGGGCGCTCGTCCTGCTGGCCGTAGCCGGGGGCGTCATATCCCGTTTCGCTTCGATCTCCCGGGAGGGGCACGTCATCGTCCGAGCCGGGTTCGCGCGCGGTCGCGGGGCGCGCGTCGTCATCCGGGAAGGGGATGTCGTCAAAGGGGTCGCGGCCGCCGGTCATGGCGCGCCCGTCGGATCAGAAATCCGGCCTGATTCTCGTTTGGTTCTCATTGCCCGCCTCCGATAGCGCAGGGGGCCGGGCGAGGCAAAGGGCGGATGCTGCGGGACTGCCTTCTCCTTTGGCGCCGGGCGCCTTGGGGTTGGGCGGGCGGGGTTTATCCCGAGGGTTTGGAGGGCGGGGCCGGGCGCGGCGGAGCGGCTGCGCCTAAAACAGATGCAGGGTGCAACAGAGGGCTGGGCGATGGGCTTTTTCTCGAACCTGTTTGGCGGCGGCAAACCGAAGGAGGCCAAGGCGGCTCCGGCTGCGGCTGGGACGAAAGCTGTCGAGCCGGTGAAGGCCGAAGCGGCGAAGGCGGTGGTTTCTGCTCCGGCTCCTGCGGTGTTGAAGGGGGAGAGCACGGGCGCTGTTCAGGCGCGGTTGCGGCTGAGACTGGCGGCGGCGGCGCGCTCCGGCGATGTCGAGGCGGCGTATTATGCGGCCAAGGGCCTCGCGGACATCCAGGCGAAGGCGGGCCGGCGGGTCGGCGCGCGCATCTGGCGCGAGGAAGCCGAGCGAATCATCACCGGGGCGTAGGAGGGCGCGCGTCCCCTTGTGACTCGCCCCCATCCCCCCT
>CAZJZQ010000147.1:0-5374 GCA_964550535.1 uncultured Rhizobium sp. | reverse complement strand
CTTCGGGGTACTTCCCCCGCCTTGCGGGCGAAGCGTGCTCCGCGTGTGAGGGCGATTCCGTGCCGCAATTCGACTCCATGGCTGCTCCGCTGGACGTGCTGAAGCGCGTCTATGGGTATTCCGCGTTTCGCGGGCGGCAGCAGGAAGTGGTGGAGCATGTAACGAAGGGCGGGGACGCCGTGGTGCTGTTCCCCACGGGGGCGGGCAAGTCTCTGTGCTTTCAGATACCGGCGTTGTGCCGGGCGGGTGTGGGCGTGGTGGTGTCGCCGCTGATCGCGCTGATGCGGGATCAGGTCGAGGCGCTGAAACAGCTGGGCGTGCGGGCGGCGGCGCTGAACTCATCGCAGTCACGCGAAGAGGCGCTGGCGGTGCGTGATGCTCTGCGGCGCGAGGAGCTGGACCTTCTTTATGTGACGCCGGAGCGGATTGTGACCGAGAGTTTCGCATCGATGATGGAGGACGCGCATATCGCGCTGTTCGCCATCGACGAGGCGCACTGCGTCTCGCAATGGGGGCATGATTTCCGGCCGGAGTACCGGGCGCTGGGCGTGCTGGGCGAGCGGTATCCCGGCGTGCCGCGCATCGCGCTGACGGCGACGGCGGACGAGCATACGCGCGACGACATCATCGCGCGGTTGGGGCTGGGCGGGGCGGAGGTGTTCGCCACCAGTTTCGACCGGCCCAATATTTCCTACGAGATCGCGGGGCGTGACCAGCCGCGCCAGCAATTGCTGCGCTTCCTGTCGCGGCATGAAGGGGCGAGCGGGATCGTCTATTGCCTGTCGCGCGCGAAGGTGGAGGACACGGCGGCGTGGCTGAACGCGCAGGGCGTGCGGGCGCTGCCCTATCATGCGGGGTTCGACCGTGAGGTGCGGGATGCGAACCAGGACGCCTTCCTGAAGGAAGACAATCTCTGCCTTGTCGCGACGGTGGCGTTCGGGATGGGCATCGACAAGCCGGATGTCCGCTATGTCGCGCACCTCGATCTGCCGGGATCGGTGGAGGCCTATTATCAGGAGACGGGACGCGCGGGGCGCGATGGCCTGCCGTCTGAAGTGTGGATGGCCTATGGCATGGCGGATGTCACACAGCGCCGCCGCATGATCGACGAGGGGCAGGCTGCGGAGGAGATCAAGCGGATCGAGCGGGCGAAGCTGAACGCCCTGCTGGCGATCTGCGAGACGGCGGGGTGCAGGCGGCAGGCGATCCTGGCGCATTTCGGCGAGGCGCATCCGGGCGGTTGCGGCAATTGCGACACGTGCCGAAACCCGGTGGAGACGTGGGACGGGACGGAGGCGGCGATCAAGGCGCTGGCCGCCGTCTATCGCACCGGCGAGCGGTTTGGCGCGGGGCATGTCATCGACGTTCTGTCGGGCGTGGAGAATGAGAAGACGAAGCGGTTCGGGCATACGGATTTGCCGGTGTTCGGCGCGGGGAAGGATGTTGCGCCGCGCGTGTGGCAGTCGATCTTCCGCCAGCTGGTCGCGGGCGGATTCATCGCCATCGACCATGACAATTACGGCGCGCTGAAGCTGGAGCCGGACGCGCGCAGCGTGTTCCGCAAGGAGCGGCAGGTGTTCTTCCGCAAGGACAGCGACACAGGCAGCAAGTCTGGCGGCAGGATGGCGAAGGGCGCGCGGAGCGGTGCGGCGGCGGCGGCGCGCAGCGGGTTGTCGGAGCGCGACGAAGCGTTGTTCCAGTCGCTGCGGGCGAAGCGTGCGACGCTGGCCAAGGAGATGAACGTGCCGCCCTATGTCATCTTCCCGGACACGACGCTGATCGCACTGGCTCTGGCGCGGCCGTCCACCGCCGATGCGCTGCTGGAAATTCCGGGCATCGGGCAGAGCAAGCGCGAGAAGTTCGGCGCGGTGTTTCTGAAGGTGATTGCGGAGGAGGGGTAGGGCTGTGAGCGGTGCTCGATATTGGCGAGCGGTTTGAACTGAAGTTGTTTGCGTGGAAAGTGCAGCAGGGTTCCTCCCCCGAACGGGGGAGGACAGGTGGGGGACCGCTCGTTGTTTAACGCGAGATCAGTCGCCCACCCATTCCGTGAGCGTTGAAAAACCTTGGTCGCGGTTCCTCCCCCATTTGGGGGAGGAGGACGTTTCCGGGTGGGCCCTAATCCTCCCGCAGGAATATCTCCTCGATCTTCAGGCCGAAGACGTCCGCGATGCGGAAAGCGAGGGGGAGGGACGGGTCGTATTTTCCTGTCTCGATAGCGTTCACCGAGTTGCGTGAGACGTCGAGCCTTGCGGCGAGGTCGGCCTGTGTCCAGTTGCGCTCGGCGCGCAGGACTTTCATGCGGTTCTTCATGTCGAGAGCCACGAATGCGATGTGCGGGGCCATCTCAAGATCTGCGCTTCCACCAGAACGCGGAGATCACCGCCATGGCGACGCTCTGCACGATAACGAGCGTCATGAACCCGCCGACATAGGCGAGGAATGGGGCGACCCGTGTGCTTCCGGAGAGCGACACGGCGGTCGCGTTGGCTGTCTCGATCACCCAGGTCATGAAGGCAGGGATCATGAGCAGAACGGCGACGGCGAAGACGCCAAAGGTGAAGCCATGGTGCATCGCATAGCCCTGGGAGGCG
Source organism: uncultured Rhizobium sp. (assembly GCA_964550535.1). Lineage (GTDB taxonomy): Bacteria > Pseudomonadota > Alphaproteobacteria > Caulobacterales > Hyphomonadaceae > UBA7672. The sequence continues at coordinate 2,783 of CAZJZQ010000147.1, read as the reverse complement.
CGTTCCACCTCGTCGAGGCGACGCTGAAAGGCGCGGGCGAACATGTACGACCACGCCATCACGAAGAGACTGGCGCCGATGGCGATCGAAATCGCTGTCATCTTGGGCAGGGATTTGAGCCATTCGAAATTCGCGACCATCAGCACGCAGGCGAGGATGGCGGGCGCTATTCCAACAATCGCCAGAACTGGCCGGGAGAGTCTGCGTTGCATCGTCATTGGTCCGATCCTCCTCTTGGGGCGGCGGTCAGTAGCGTTCGGCGGTGATGCCGCGCTGTTTGAGTTTCATCTGCACGCTGTCGGGACCGACGAGGTGGCCGGCGCCGACGGCGATGAAGTCGACGCCGTCGCGCGCCAGCATGTCCTCGATCTGGACGGCCCAGTTTTCATTGCGGTCGCCCAGCAGCGCATCCATCGACATGCCACCGCCCTGATTGCCCGCGAGTGTTGCGAACGTGATCATCAGCGTCACGGGCAAAGCGTTGCCTTCGGTCCACGCCTCGAACGTCGCGCCGCTGAGCCAGGCGCTCATGTTCATGGTGTAGGCGGGGGCGGCGAGCAGCATGCGGAGCTGGCGCAATTGCGCTTCATCGGAGCCGGATGAGAGGACGCGGACCTGATCCTCGACCTGTTCGAGGCCCTTCACCGGCTTGCCCAGTTCCTTCGCCATGGCGGCGAGTTTGATGTCGATGCCTGCGTCGGGACTGTAGCCGGCGCGGGTGAGCGCGGCGGTGGCGATGGATTGCACCACGAACCACGGCTTCATCGTGTCCATGCGGCGCGCGGCGTCTCCGGTGAGGCCCGCGCGGGCGAGGGCGTTGTTGAGGGCCACGCGCTCGGACGCGCTCAGAAGTTCGGAAAGGGGCGGGCCGGATGAGGTGGCGCTCGCCTCGATCAGCGGGCCGGCCTTGGCGCGGAACGCCTCGACGTCTGCGATCTCGGCGAGTTCGAGCCAGAGGGTGTCTGATTCAGCGAGCGCGGTTTCGAGCTTCGGACTGGTCCACACCAGATCGGGCGGGAGCATGTGGACGGTGCCGGTGAGGTAGATGGTGGAGTCGGCGTCGCGGATCACCCACATCGGCAGGCCGGGTTCGCGCGGGGGGAGCGGTGCGGCGGCTTCGGTTGGCGCGGGCGCCTGCACGGCGGGGGGCGGCGCGTCCTGCGGTTCGGAGCAGGCGGCCAGAGCTGCTGCGAAGGCGATGGCGGAGAGGGCGGTGCGGCGCATGGGACGGTCTCCCGGCTTGGGTATCGGTCAGCGGCGGCGGACGAGCCACCAGCCGGACCACACAATGGCCCAACCGGCGATCTGCACCAGTGCGGTGGCGAGAACGCCGAAGACAAAGCCGAGCGAGGCGGGGCGCCATTGCGTGTCCGGATCGCTGGCGATGATCGCTTCGACCTGCTTGTGGGCGAGGGCGGGGACGGCGGGGATCATGCAGGCCAGCAGCAGGCCGGCCATGGCGAGGCTGCCCCAGAACCACGCGAACTTGTGAGCTTCCTTCGCGGGTTCATCGAGGCGGACCCAGGCGAGGATGGTGAAGAAAACCGCCCAGGCGGCGCCGGCGATGAGAGCGATCTGGAAGGCCGCGCCCTGTAGCGGGGCGACGCGCATCGTGATGCTCCACGCGATGAAGGGGAGGAGGCCGATCAGGGTGAGGGCGATGGGGGAGAGACGCGACAGGGGCATGCATTGTCTCCTTTGCTTTGTGCAAAGGAAACTTTGCATTTTGGGGTTGAGGTGGTCAAGGTTTTTTTTGGGGGGGGGCATCCGGCCCTGCGGGCCGCCTCCCCGCTTTCGGCGAGGGAAGACAATGGCGGCGGATAGCGTTGGCTAGGTGACCTTGCCGCCGTTCACAGTGACGCGGCGCATGTGGCGGCGGTGGCCGTGGTAATCGTTCAGCGCGTAGTGCCAGACGCAGCGATTGTCCCAGAAGGCGAGCGCGCCGGGCGTCCAGCGGAAGCGGCAGGTGAAAGGTTCGCGGCGCGACACCTCGAACAGATAGTCGAGCAACGGGCGGCTCTCCTTCCGTGTCCATCCGGCGAAGCGCAACGTGAAGGCGGGATTGATGTAGAGCCCCTTGCGGCCCGTCTCGGGGTGCGTGCGGATCACCGGATGTTCGTATTCCGGCACGTCGTCGCCGACGACTTCCGAGTCCATCGAGGCGCGCTTTTTCGATGAGGCGCCGCGCGCGCCGTATTCTTCGGCGGCGGAGTGGATGGCGCGCAGACTTTCAAGCGTTGTTTTAAGTCCCGGCGAGAGCGCGTCGTAAGCGGCGTGCTGACTGGCGAACATGGTGTCGCCGCCGGTCTCGGGCGCTTCGATGGCGTGCAGGATTGAGCCGAGCGCGGGCTCTTCGAGGAAGCTCATGTCGGAGTGCCAGCCGCCGCCGAAATTTATCTTCTCATGCGGCTCCTTGATGATCTCAAGTATCTCCGGGTGGTCCGCCATTCCCTTTACATAGGGGTGGATGTTGAGCGCGCCGAAGCGGCGGCCGAAGGCAAGGTGCTGCTCCGGCGTCAGCATCTGGTCGCGGAAGAAGATGACGTGGTGCGCGAGAAAAGCGCGGTGGATGTCGTCGAACTGCGCGTTGGAGAGCGGACGGGACAGGTCCGCGCCGTGGATCTCCGCCCCGATGATGGGCGACAGCGGTTTGACGGTGATCGTCGTGTAAGTCTGGGTCATGGCGGCAGGATGCTGCGGGGCTATGAACGGCGCAATCGTGCCGTGGGTGTCCAGCCATGATTGGGGTTACAGAAGCGCGCGGTTAGATGGGTGACAGATTT
>CAZJZQ010000146.1:0-6782 GCA_964550535.1 uncultured Rhizobium sp. | reverse complement strand
TATAGCACCACGCCACCATGTCGCCGATCAGCCGCATCGAGGGCTTGGGCGGGAAGACGTATGTGCCGCGCGAGAGATATTCCTTGATGATGTCGTTCTGGGTCGTGCCCTGAAGCTTCTTGCGGTCGCAGCCCTGCTCGTCCGCCAGCGCGACGTAGAGCGAGAGGAGATAGGCGGCGGGCGCGTTGATCGTCATCGAGGTGTTCATCTCCTCGACGCGGATTTCGTCGAAGAGGGCGCGCATGTCGCCGAGATGGCCGACGGGCACGCCGACCTTGCCGACTTCGCCCCGCGCGAGAATATGATCGGAATCGTAGGCCGTCTGGGTCGGCAGGTCGAAAGCGATGGAAAGACCGGTCTGCCCCTTGGCCAGGTTCTTCCGGTACAGCTTGTTCGATTCCTCGGCTGTGGAGTGTCCCGCATAAGTGCGGAAAATCCACGGCCTGTCGGCATCGTGCTGGAAATTGGGAGAAGAATCGCCCTTCGGCATCGGCGGAAGTCCCTGCTGCAACTGCGAACCACCAAACTGCAATCCATGCGCCGGGGCAAGATTGCAGCGAGCGGCGTCGCATGGGTGTCTCAATTACGCAACGAAAGCTTTACGTTACGGGAATAACGAACTGGTCCCGGGGGTTAACTTTTCGCCCGGGGCGCAAAATGAAGACCAGCCTGCTCGTCAGCTCCGCCGTTTTCGCGTTGGGGACTGGCTGGGGCGGAACCGCCCTCGCCCAAACCGCGCCAGCCGAAGCCGGGCCGGTTGAAGACGCCGCCACCGACCGCATCATCGTGACGGCGCAGAAGCAGGCGCAGGACCTGCTGGATGTGCCGATCAACATCTCGGTCGCGGATCAGGACCAGCTCGACCTTCTGGGCGCGGACGACATCGAGGAGTTCGGGAATTTCGTGCCGGGCCTGCAAGTGCAGGCGCAGAGCCTCAACACATCCAGCTATTCGCTGCGCGGCGTGACGTCGGACGGCGGACGGCCGCGCGTGGCGCTGTTCGAGAACGGCGTGGCGATCGGCCAGCCGCGCTTCGGCGCCAACACCGCGATGTTCGACCTGGAGCGGATCGAGGTGGTGAAGGGGCCGCAGGCGACCTTGTTCGGACAGGGCGCGCTGGTGGGCGGGATCAACTTCCTGCAGAACAAGGCGTCGCTGGCCGGCGAAGAAGGCTGGGTGAAGGTTGACGGCGGCGAGTATGGCTATCTGCGCGCCGAAGCCGGATACAATTTCGTGCTGGGCGACACGCTGGCGCTGCGCGCCGCGGCGATGACCAAGAGCCGCGACGGCTATGCGCCGAACCTCGTTGGCGAAGACCTGATGGGCCAGGCGACGAGCGCCTATCGCGTCGCGGCGGCGTGGGAGCCGGCGGACAGGCTGCGCGCGGATCTGTGGCTGAATTATCAGCGCGACGATTCCACCGGCACGGCGTTCAAGTCGGGCGTGTTCCCTGCTCCGGGCGGCGATACCGGTCCGTTCACGCCGGCAGCGCTGAACATCACGCAGGACCAGATGCGCGACAAGCTGGGCGCGGACCGCGAGCTGGCGTCGGCGACGCTGAATGTGGAATTCGAGCTGAATGATGCGTGGACGCTAACCTCGCTGAGCAATGCGCGGGTGATGGAGAACCTGGAAGCGTTTGATGCGGACGGATCGGCCTACACCATCCTGCAATTCGGCACGCTGGATCAGGCGCAGACCTGGAGCCAGGAACTGCGCATGAATTTCGACAATGGCGGGCCGGTGACGGGCTTCTTCGGCGCCAACTACTACACGCAGGACCAGTCGGTGCTGCTGCGCCTGAGCACGGATGAAGCGCGCGGGCAGGCTTTCCTCCGCGACCAGCTGCTCGCCGGGTTCACCGAGCTGGCGGGTTTCCCTGTCACGGTTGATCTTGTCGAGGGACTGCTTGAAGGATTCGGCGTTCCAGGCGCGATGAACTTCGACAATATCGACGACCCGCTCCGCTATTCGGCGGCGCAGGCGCTCTTGCAGTATCTTGATACGGGATCAATCAACACCGCCCTGCTGGTTCCGCTGCATGACCGCCATATCGAGGAGCAGTTCTCTGGCGGGAAGCAGACGAACTATGACATCTTCGCCGATGCAACCTGGGAGGTGACGGATCGCCTGAGCGTGACCGGCGGTCTGCGCTATACGTGGGACGAGCTGGAATCCAACGTGCAGATCTATCTGGTGCGCGGGAACCCGGCGCTGGGCGGCGATCGCAACGCCGTGACGCTGGGCACCACCATCGTCGCCGAGGACAGCCAGGGCGTCCCGTCCTGGCGCGAGTATGAAACCGATGGCGAGCTGACATGGCGCTTCAACGCCGCCTATCGCATCAGCGACACGCTGAACGCGTGGGCCGCGGTGGGGCGCGGGCGGCGGCCGCCTTCCCTCTCGGCGCGCGATTGCGTGGCGGGTCCGGGGTGCGACGCCGAGGTCGCCGCGACGGGCTTCGAGATCGTGGATCAGGAAATCTACGACAATTACGAGATCGGCCTGACGGGGGAGTTCCTCGACAGCCGCCTGCGCCTGTCCAGTTCGGCCTATTATGGCGAGTACGCCGACTTCCAGACGACGCGCTTCGATGTCGATCAGGGATCGTTCATCTCGGAGAACTCCGGCAATGCGACGTCGTGGGGCGTGGAGCTGGACTCGTTCTTCGAGGCGTCGGACTTCCTCGACCTCTACGCCACCTATACGCACGCCGTCGCCGAGTATGACGACACGGACAGCGACGGGCAGCCGCTGCAATTCGCGGGCAATGTGTTCCGCCTGTCGCCGGAGAATTCATTCTCCATCGCCGCGGACTTCCACTTCCCCGTCGCGAACGGCGCGGGCGAAGTGTTCTTCGTGCCGAGCTATGTGTGGAAGGACGATCACTTTTTCGAGGACGACAATGATCCGTGGGAGTTCCAGAAGGCTTACGGCCTGCTGAACATGAAGCTTGGCTATGCCCATGGCGACGGGACATGGGGCGCATCGCTTTATGTAGAGAACGCGCTGGACGAGGACTACCTCATCGACGCCGGCAACACCGGCGGCGAATTCGGCATCCCGACCTACATTCGCGGCGTGCCACGCATGATCGGCGCGGGCGCGTGGGTGAAGTTCTAGGGGCAGATTGCCCTCACGCAGAACCGCTCAATCGTATTACCTACTGGAGTCACCCTCGGGCTTGTCCCGAGGGTCTCTGTTGGCCTTGCCTTGGGATTACGGCGACGGGCCGATGCCCTCGCCGCGCCGGATTTCATCGAATGCTCGCGCTGGATCGTGACGCGCATGTCGTGGTGCATTTCGTACCAGACGAGGCGTGTGCGATTGTATTGTCGCGTGAAGGCACAACCTTCGCCCGCCTGATTCTGTCCGACCCGGATCACACGGTCTGACGTAACACCAATGTAGATCGAGCCGTAGCGCCCACTTGCCATGATATAGACGGCTATCGCGTCGAACCGCGCCATTCCCCACTCCCCCAACGATGTCATCCTCGGGACAAGCCCGAGGATGACATCGTTGGATTTGGAATCCTGCGGTGTGAATGAAACTCCGTCAAATTCCTCCGGAAGCGCCATGGCGGTTTGCTGGTGCGGGACTATATTTGTCCGACGCATCCCTGTTCGCCCCGGAGGCCCCCATGTCCATGAAAGCCGTGAACCCCACGACGGGGGAGATGATACGGGAGTATGAGGCGCATTCGGCGGCGTATGTTGAAGAGGCGTTGCAGCATGCGCATACGGTGTTTCATCAGTTCGGGCGGCGGAACCATCTGGCGGACCGCACGAAGCGGTTGAATGCGGCGGCGGATATTCTGATCCGCGACAAGGCGAAGCTGGCGGCGTTGATGACCGCAGAGATGGGCAAGCCGATTGCGCAGTCGGAAGCCGAGATCGAGAAATGCGCGGCCGGGTGCCGGCATTATGCGGAGCACGCCGAAAGCTATCTCGCGGACAGCCACACCAGGACCGGACGCGGCGATGCGTATGTGCGGTGGTTGCCGGTCGGGCCGATCCTGGCGGTGATGCCGTGGAATTTTCCGTTCTGGCAGGTGTTCCGGTTTGCGGCCCCCGCCCTTGCCGCCGGGAATGTCTGCCTGTTGAAACATGCGTCCAACGTGCCGGGATGCGCGATTGCGATCGAGGAAATTTTCCGCGAGGCGGGATTCCCGAACGGCACGTTCCAGACGCTGCTGGTTGGATCGGACAAGGTGGCGGCGATCATTGCGGACGACCGTGTGAAGGCCGTGACGCTGACCGGCTCCGAGGGCGCGGGACGGCAGGTGGGAGCTGCGGCGGGTAAGGCCATCAAGCCGAGCGTGCTGGAGCTGGGCGGGTCTGATCCGTTTATCGTGATGCCGAGCGCGGACATTGACGCCGCGGTGAAGACGGCGGTGACGGCGCGCATCCAGAACACCGGGCAAAGCTGTATCGCGGCAAAGCGGTTCATCATCCATCAGGACGTGTATCTGGAGTTCGCCGGAAAATTCACGGGCGTGATAAGCGCCTTGAAGTATGGCGACCCGATGGATCGCGCCAATCATCTGGGGCCGCTGGCGACCTATGCGATCCGCGACGAGTTGGCCAAGCAGGTGGAGGATTCAGTTGCAGCGGGCGCGACCGTGCTGTGCGGCGGCAAGATTCCCGGCATGAAGGGCGCGTTCTATGAGCCCACCGTGATCGGGTTCATTCCCGAAGCGGCGCCGGCCTTCTCCGAAGAATTGTTCGGGCCTGTCGCGAGCCTTTATCGCGCGAAGAATATCGACGAGGCGATCCGGCTGGCCAATATCACGCGGTTCGGACTGGGATCGGCGGCGTGGACGGCGGACAAGGCGGAACAGGCGCGCTTCATCGATGAGATCGAGGCGGGCTTTACGGCGATCAACGGGATGACGACGTCTGATCCTCGCCTGCCCTTCGGCGGGGTGAAGGCTTCGGGTTATGGCCGCGAGCTGGCGGATCTGGGGATGCAGGCGTTCCTGAATGCGAAGACGGTGACGGTGGCTTAAGGGAGAATTCCTGGCTGGTTCTACTCCAGCGTCCATGGCGCGGCTTTGGCGATGTCTGCGCCGATGGCGGTGTAGTAGAGGCGCTGGAGATTGCGGGTGACGGGGCCGGGTTTGCCGTCTCCGATCATCACGCCGCCGATTTCGATCACGGGCGTGACGAGGCCGGTGGCGGCGGTGGAGAAGGCTTCGGCGGCGGCCTGCGCTTCGTCCACCGTGAAGGCGCGTTCGGTGATCTTGAGCCCCTGCTGCGCCAGCGCATCGAACAGGGCGTGGCGCGTGACGCCCGCGAGGATCTCGCTGGAGAGATGGCGGGTCACGATCTCGCCCGCCCGGGTGACGATCCACGCATTGGAGGATGCGCCTTCGGTGACCACGCCATCGGGCGTCACCAGCCAGGCGTCGTCCTTGCCGGCCGCCTTCGCCTCGGTCTTCGCGAGAACGGAGGCGAGAAGCTGCACCGTCTTGATATCGCGGCGGCCCCAGCGGATGTCGGCGGCGGCGATCACGCGGCTGCCATTGCGCGCCGAGGGGGTGTCGATCAGGGGCCGCGACTCGCCAAAGGCGAAGACGGTGGGGCGGACATTGGCCGGCGCCGGGAAATCGCGGCCGGCATAGGCGCCGCGCGAGACCTGTAGATAGATGAATCCCTCGCCGATGCCGTTTTCGGCGATCAGACGGTGGTGAGCGGCGGCGATTTCCTTGCGGTCCGGCAACGAGGTGAAACCGATTTCGCGCAGCGAGCGCTCCAGCCGGTCAAGATGCCGCTCCATGTCGATGGGCTGATTGTTGTAGATGGCGGTGACTTCGTAAACGCTGTCCGCGAACAGGAATCCCCTGTCAAACGGGGAGATTCTTGCCTCTTCCGCCGCCACGAAGACGCCGTTCACCCACGCCAGTCCAGCCACGCGCCATCTCCTTGCCTTGGGCGGCGTGTGACATCGATACCGCGCCGTCCGGCCCGCATATTGCAGCGCAACATCGAATGCTTGCAATCCGTCCGCTCTTTGAACAATGTGACGCCCGTTTTACGGCCCTCCCCACGAATCCGCAGGGTCAGCGGATGTGGAAGTCCGGAAAATCAATGCGTTGGACGGGTGATAAGGGGAGAAGGACAAGTGGCTGACGGCATGGGTACGCGCGAAATCAAGGATCTGTACGCGGTCGGGGAGATTCCCCCTGATTTCCACGTTCCGAAAAATATGCACGCCTGGGCGATCCGGCGTGACCGTCAGGGGCGCCCCAAAACGGCGATGCAACTGGAGGTCGTGCCGACCCCGGAGATCGCCTCGGACGAGGTGCTGGTCCTCGTGATGGCGGCGGGCGTCAACTATAACGGCATCTGGGCCGGCCTCGGCGAGCCCGTGTCGATGTTCGACGTTCACAAGCAACCTTACCACGTCGCCGGCTCGGATGCCTCGGGCATTGTCTGGAAGGTCGGCGAATCCGTCACGAATGTGAAGGTCGGCGACGAAGTCGTGGTCCACTGCGGTAGCTGGGATGTCCACGCACCCGAGGTGGTTGCGGGAAACGACCCGATGTTCAGCCCGAGCTTCAAGATCTGGGGTTATGAGACCACCTGGGGATCGTTCGCCCAGTTTACGAAGGTCCAGGCTCACCAGTGTATGCCGAAGGCGAAACATCTCAGTTGGGAAGCCGCAGCCGCGCCAACGCTCGTCGGCGCGACCGCCTACCGGATGCTCTTCGGATGGGCTCCGCACGCCATCCGGGAAGACGATGTTGTCCTGATCTGGGGTGGCGCTGGCGGGTTGGG
>CAZJZQ010000145.1:0-6893 GCA_964550535.1 uncultured Rhizobium sp. | reverse complement strand
CGACGCCGAGATAGCCGAGCGTCTTGATTGCGGACGTCACGGTTTTGCCGATCTTCGCACGCGCATCGGCGCCGATGACGGGCGAGGGGGCTTCTTCGAACACTTTCTGGTGGCGGCGTTGCAGCGAACAGTCGCGCTCGCCAAGGTGGATCACGTTGCCATGGCTGTCCGCGACGACCTGGATCTCGATATGCCGGGGCTTTTCGAGATATTTTTCCATATAGACCGCGTCGTTGCCGAAGGCCGCCTTGGCCTCGGCGCGCGCGGTGCGGAAGGCCTCTTCAAGACCCGCCTCGGTGCGCGCGACCTTCATGCCGCGTCCGCCGCCGCCCGCCGTCGCTTTGATCAGTACGGGGTAGCCGATTTTCCTCGCGATGACGAAGGCGTCGTCGAGCGTATCGACGCCGCCGTCGGAACCGGGAACGACAGGCACGCCGGCCGCCTTGATGGCGTCCTTGGCGGTAATCTTGTCGCCCATCATCCGGATGTGGTCCGGCCGGGGACCGATGAAGGTGATGTTGTGCTTCTCGACGATCTCCGCGAACTTCGCGTTTTCGGACAGGAAGCCATAGCCGGGATGGATCGCCTGTGCGCCGGTGATCTCCGCCGCCGTGATGATGGCGGGGATGTTCAGATAGGATTTGGGCGACGGCGCCGGGCCGATGCATACGCTCTCGTCCGCAAGGCGGACATGCATGGCGTTGCGATCGGCTTCGGAGTGCACGGCGACGGTGGAGATGCCCATCTCCTTGCATGCGCGGTGCACGCGGAGGGCGATCTCGCCCCGGTTCGCAATGAGAACCTTGTCAAACATGATGCAACGCTACTCGATGATGACGAGGGGTTCGCCGAACTCCACCGGCTGTTCGTTGGCGATGATGATCTGGACCACCTTGCCGGCGCGCGGAGCGGTGACAGGGTTGAAGGTCTTCATGGCCTCTATGAGCAGCAGCGTCTGGCCTTCCTTCACTGTGTCGCCAACCTTCACGAAGGCGGCGGCGCCGGCTTCCGCCTGGAGATACACGGTGCCGACCATTGGCGATTTCACGGCCCCTGGATGATCGCCCGGCGGCGCCTTGTTCGACGCAGGCGTCGCGGCCGGAGCAGCGGAGGCCGTGGGCGCAGCGGCGGGGGCCGCATAGGCCGGAGCAGCTACGGCGACGGCTGCGGCCGCCGGCTTGGTCACGCGGATGCGCAGACCGCCCTGTTCGATCTCGATCTCACCCAGATCGGCTTCACGCAGGATGGCGGCAAGCTCGCGGATGAGCCCGGTGTCCAGCTTGCCGTTCTTCTCTGACGGGGTTGGCTTTTCGGCCATGTACTTACTTGCTCCGTTGATCCGCGAGATGGACGGCTGCCTCTAGCGCGAGGCGGTAGCCGTAGGCGCCAAAGCCGGCGATCACGCCAGCCGCGGCAGGGGACACAAGACTCTTGTGCCTGAATTCTTCCCGGTTGCCGGGGTTGCTGAGGTGGACCTCCACCACAGGAGTGGTCAAGGTCTTCAGCGCATCGTGAATCGCCACCGAGGTGTGCGTATAACCGCCGGCGTTGATGACGACAGCGGCGGCCTTCTGACGCGCCTCCTGGATCCAGTCCACGAGTTCACCCTCATGGTTGGATTGGCGGAAGACCAGTTCGGCCTTGAACGCCTCGCAGACGCCCCGGCAGAACTCTTCCAGGTCGGCCAGCGTTGTGTGGCCATAGATATGCGGCTCGCGCACCCCCAGAAGGTTGAGGTTCGGGCCGTTCAGTAAGTAGATGGTCAGGCTCATGGCCCCTACCTGTGCCGGGTCAGTCGCCGCTGCGTCACGGGGGACGTGTTGGCGAGGAAAGGAATAGGCGAATCCCGTGGCGATTCAAATGAATCTCTTTCTGAATGGCGAACCGTCCACAGCCCCCTCCGGCGCCACTGTCGGGGGGTATCTGGACCATCTGGGACTGCCCCGAAAGGGAATCGCGGTCGAAAAGAACCGGGAAATCGTTCCCAAATCCGCTTATGACGCTGTCAGGCTGGCCGAAGGGGACCGGCTGGAGATCGTCCAGTTCGTGGGGGGAGGGTGAATTGACGCTGCGCACCATACAAAACACAAGTCGCCAAACCCGCCCTGAATCCCGGCTGTCGCCGGGATGAGCGGAGGAAACGAGATGCCAGACACCACGTCCCACGCGGATCAACTCATCATCGCCGGCAAGGCGTACAACTCGCGCCTGATTGTGGGCACGGGGAAGTACAAATCCTACGCCCAGAACGCCGAGGCCGCCGGGGCGGCGGGAGCGGAGATCGTGACCGTGGCGCTACGGCGCGTGAACGTGGCGGACAAGGGTTCGGAACGGCTGGTGGACCATCTTGATCCCAAGCGCTTCACCTACCTGCCCAACACGGCTGGTTGCTACACGGCGGACGAGGCGGTGCGCACGTTGCGCCTCGCGCGTGAGGCGGGCGGCTGGAACCTTGTGAAGCTGGAAGTGCTGGCGGACCAGAAGACGCTCTATCCCGAGATGGAAGAGACGATGAAGGCCGCGAAAGCGCTGATCGCTGACGGATTCGAGGTGATGGTCTATTGCTCGGACGATCCGGTCTATGCGCGCAAGCTGGAGGATGCGGGCTGCGTCGCCATCATGCCGCTGGGCTCGCTGATCGGATCGGGGCTGGGTGTGATGAACCCGGTGAACATCCGCCTGATCGTAGAGCAGACCAGGGTTCCGGTGATCGTCGATGCAGGCGTCGGCACGGCTTCCGACGCAGCCATCGCGATGGAGTTGGGCGTCGATGGCGTGTTGATGAATACCGCGATCGCGGAAGCGAAAGATCCGGTGCGCATGGCCCGCGCGATGAAGCATGCGGTGATCGCCGGACGGGAAGCCTATCTCGCCGGGCGTATGGGCAAGAAGCGCTACGCCGACCCGTCCAGCCCGCTGGGCGGGTTGATCTGAGCTACAGCTTCTCGCGCGCTTCTTTCAGGATGCGGTCGAGCGAGGCTTCGTTGAAGCCGTTCACGAATTCGCCGTTGATGAAGAAGCCCGGCGTGCCTTCGACGCCGGCGGCTTCCGCCTCGCGATAGACGGTTTCAAAGTGGCGCTGGAATTCGGCGCTCGCCATGTCCTTTTTCATGCGGTCGATATTGAGACCGGCGGACTTTGCGATCTTCTCGATGTTCTCGTTCGACAGGTCGCCCGCGTGCATCAGGGCGGAGTGCATCTCGCGGTATTTGCCCTGCTTGTGGGCGGCCAGCGCAGCCTTGGCGGCTTCCAGTGATGTCTCTCGCAGGATCGGGTATTCCTTGAACACGACGCGCACATCATTGCCGCGGCCATCGACCTGCTTCAGCACCCACTCGTTGGCGGCTTTGCAGTACCCGCAATTGTAGTCGAAGAATTCCACGACGGTGATCGGCGCGTCTTTCGGGCCCAGCGAGGGGTCCTGGCCATGGGCGATCAGCGTGTCGAACGTCTTGCGGCGTTCGTGCGCGCCAAGCTCGCTCAGGACTTCGGAGACGACTTCCGGGTTGTTGATCAGATAGTCCTTCACGATCGCCTCGACCTCGGCGCGCGCCATGCGGTCGACGGCGTCAGGCGCGGCGATGTCGTTGCTGGCGCCGGAGCACGCGCTCAGCGACAGCGCGAGGGCCAGTGCGGTGAGGGGGGCGGAAATTCGCATATCGTTCGGTCTTTCTTCGGCGTCCGGCAGGGGGGCGGCTCTGATTATGCCCCACGACCGCCGGATGCCACGATGACTTTGTGGTGTGAAGGGGATCAGCCGGGACGGCGGCCGCCTGCGCGCGGATCGGCCAGAGCGCTGATGTCGCGGGCGCGTTGGGCGTTGGTGCCGGCCAGCGTTCCGGCGTCCAGCGCCCGGCGGGCGAAGATCTGGGCGCGCGGCATGTTGCCGAGGATATAGGCCTCCTCCGCCACCGCGAGGTCAGCGTCGCCTTTGCGGTTCTGCTTGGAATAGACCACGGCGAGCTGGTTCCAGGCGAAGGCGTTGCCCGGCTCCAGCGCGATGGCGTCCATCAGCAGGCCTTCGGCTTCCTGCACGCGTTCGTCGCCGCCGGCGTTGAACAGCGAGCGGGCGAGATTGACCTTCAGCAGCGCGTGCTGCGGCGCCAGTTCGACCGAGCGGCGATGCGGCTCGATCGATTCCTCGATGCGGTTATGCTCGAACAGGATCTGCCCATACAGCTCGTGGAAATAGGCGTTGTCCGGCTCCTCGTCGATCAGCGACTGCGTCTCCGCGAGGCCCTTCTTGATGTCGAGCGTCCGGTAGGCCGAGATCGCGCGGGCGTAACGCGCGGCGACGGACGTATCCGACTGCGGATAGCGGTTATAGACCTTGGTGGGCGGGCCGATGAAGCCGATCAGCTTCGCCTTCATACGGGCGAGCTGCTCGATCGCCTCCGGCGTCTGCGGTGAGGATTTTGCTGTAACCTGCGCAGCACGCGTGCGCAGCGCGCCGATACGGTCGGTCGAGATCGGGTGCATGCGGAAATATGGATCGCGCCGGCCCTCCGACATCAGCTCCATGTAGCGGAACTTCTCCATGAAGGAGACGAGTCCTTCCGCCGACTGACCGGTCTTTTCGAGATAGGTCATCGCCGCCTGGTCAGCGGCTGACTCTTCATGGCGCGTATATTTGAAGAAGGTCAGCATCGCGAAGGTGGACGAACTGCCGATCAGCGCCATGCCTGCGTCCGGCGCGCCGGCGGCGATGGCGAGGACGCCCAGACCCATCGAGATGAGCGAGGTGCCGGACGCCGAATCCATCGCCTGGCGGCGGGTAATGTTGTGGCCGCAAGCCATGTGGCAGGTTTCGTGCGCGATGACGCCCTTCAGCTCCTCCGGCGTCTTGGACTCCATGATGAGGCCGGTGTTGACGCTCATGTTGAGGCCGGCCGCGACGAAGGCGTTCAGCGAGGGGTCGTTCACGATGTAGATATCGACGTCTGGCGCGTTCAGCCCGGCGGCCTCGAAGATCGGGTCGCTGTACTCACGCAGGATCGCCTCGATCTCCGCATCGCGGATGCAGCCCATCGGCGACAGGCAGCCTTGCGCCGAAGCGGGCGCGGCCATGCCAAGCGCCAGACCGGCGGCGACAGCAATGCCGGCCAGCGTTTGCAGCAGACGTCGGGCGATAGGGCGTTGGGCCTGTTGCATCAGAACGCCTCTCCTGCCGGCGTATCAACCCGTCTTGCGGCGGCTCCACCAGCCATTGCGGCGCGGGGCCGCCTCAGGCTCGGGGGGCTGAGGTTCGACGGGGTCGCCATGAATCCGGTGCCGTTTCTCGGGTTCGGGCTCTGCGGGAGCCGCGTATGAAGTCGGGTCCGCCGCCGGTTCATGTCCGGCTGCGGGTTCCGGCGCACTTTCTCCGGCGGATGCGGCGAAATCTGGGCCGGAATCTTCCGGTGCGGTCACGTCAGCGGGAGCGTCCGCAGGCGCGACGTTCTCTGCGGCGGTTTCGGCCAGGCTGGCTTCAACGGGGCTGGTTTCAGCAGGGCCTGTTTCGGCAGGGCCTGTTTCAGCAGGGGCGATACCGTTCGCCGGGGGCAATGCGGTCTCGTCCTGGGCCAACTGGACACTGACCGGCAGGAGGAAGGGGGCGGAGGCGATGGCGTCCAGCATCTCGCCGCCATCGGCGGCGATGTCCGGCACGCGGTTGCGTTCGCCGCGATCCCGGTCGCGGTCGCGTCCACCACGGCCACGGCGGCGGCGTCCGCCACGGCCGTCTTCGCGTTCCTGGCGGGGCTGTTCGGCGGCTTGTTCGGCGGCGGGTCCGGATGCGCCGTTGCGTCCGCTGCGGCGGCGGCGTCCGCCACGGCGACCGCGGCGACGGTTGCCGTCCTCGTCTTCTTCACCTTCGCCGTCTTCGTCATGGCCGGCGGAGTCTTCGGCTTCGTCATCCGCAGAGTCCTCGGCGTCGGAGTCGAGGACGACCTCTTCTTCCTCTTCCTCCATGTCGTCAGGACCCGGAGGCGGAAGGGGACGCAGCTTCACGATGTCGATGGGCTGGATCGGGCGATAGGCGACGGCTTCGCCGCTGGCGCGGCTTTCGATCTCGAACTCGCCATTGCGCAGGTCGTCATTCGCCTCGACGCGCACGTGGACGTGGCAGGTGTTCTCAATGCTGGCGATGGCGTTGCGTTTCTCGTTGAGGATGAACAGCGCGACTTCCGGCGACGCTTCGACATGCACCGTATCGACGCGATCATCAGCGGCGCGGGCCTCGATGGCGCGCAGGAGTTGCAGCGCGGCGGACTCGACGGAGCGAACGCGGCCGGCGCCGTTGCAGTGGCTGCAAACTTCCGATGACAGTTCCAGCACGCCGGCGCGGCGGCGCTGGCGGGAGATTTCAAACAGGCCGAACTGGCTGATGCGGCCGGTCTGGACGCGTGCGCGGTCGATCTTCAGCGCATCCTTCATGCGTTTTTCGACGGCGCGGTTGTTCTTCGGCTCTTCCATGTCGATGAAGTCGATGACGACGAGGCCGGCCAGATCGCGCAGGCGCATCTGGCGGCATGCCTCGGTTGCCGCCTCAAGGTTTGTTTTCAGGGCGGTATTTTCGACGTTACGCTCGCGCGTCGCCTTGCCCGAGTTGACGTCGATCGCGACCAGAGCCTCAGCCTGGTTGATGACGATGTACCCGCCAGACGGCAATTGAACGATCGGCGAGAAGATGTTGTCGAGCTGGTCTTCCACGCCCGTCGCCACGAAAAGGGGCGGGGAGCCGGTGTGCTGCACCACTTTGCGTGCGTGGCTGGGCATCAGCATCTTCACGAAGTTGCGGGCTTCCTCCCACGCCTCCGGTCCTTCGACGACGATCTGCTCGATGTCCTTGTCGTAGAGATCGCGCACGGCGCGCAGGACGAGATGGCCTTCCTCGTGGATGAGGGCGGGCGCCA
>CAZJZQ010000144.1:0-6914 GCA_964550535.1 uncultured Rhizobium sp. | reverse complement strand
GCCGATCGGCGCGTTGAGCGAGGCGTCGCCGCCCGACGACATGCGCCGATCGGCGGAACCGAAGGCGAAGCGGAGTGGCAGGACTGGATCGCGGACGACACGCCCGGCCAAGCCGAGCGTTTCGCCGAAAACGACGAGTTCACCGCCCGCATGAGTCTGCTGGAAACAGCGATGGAGAGCCTCAATGATCGCGAACGCCACATCATCACCGAGCGGCGCCTGAAGGACGAGCCCACCACGCTGGAGGAGCTGTCGGTCGAGTACAATGTGAGCCGCGAGCGTATCCGCCAGATCGAGGTGCGTGCGTTCGAGAAACTGCAAAAGGCGATGCAGGCCGCCGCCCTCGGGCGCGGCCTGATCGACGAGGACGACACGCCGGCGACCGCGCACTGATCGCTGCGCCGGAAAATCAGAACGCGGGAGCCACTATCTCCCGTTGTCCGCCTCCCAAGCGCCACGGTCCCGGCGCGCGGGAGGCGGACCAGTTTTGGGACAAGGGTTCCGGCTCCGTAGTCCCCCGCCCCGGCGCCCGCAAAACAGAACCGCCGGCGGATTTCTCCGCCAGCGGCCAGTCGGGGTTGATTGTCTCTACCCTTAGAACTGCTTCCTGATGCCGATCTCGAACGTGCGGCCAAGCGGGTTCCCGATAAACGGATCGTAGCTGTACTGCTGCTGCGTGAACGGCGGATCTTCGTCGAACACGTTCTCGACGGAGAAGCTCACCGTGAAGTTCTCGTCCCAGGGCATCGTGTACTGGTAGTAGAGGTTCGAGGTAATCCAGTCATCGATCTGGCGGTAGGGGTCGCCAACCGCGCGGCGATCATCTTCCACGCCCTGCACATAGCGATAGACGTAGCGCAGGTTGTGATTGCCGTTGTTGTAGTTCAGCGTCGCATTGCCCCGCCACTCGGACACGAGGTCGCCGTCACGCGAGTAGTTCGCGAACCCGAGTCCATCGATGAAGGGGGAGAGTTCCACGCCGTTCAGTTCATAAGCCTGGATCTCATACGACAGGATATTGGTCGCATTCAGGTTGGCCGTCATGACGCCGCCCATCAGGTCGAACTCATAGTTGACATCAACGTCCAGGCCTGACGTTTCAACACCCGGCCCATTGCCGCGCACGCTGAGAATGCTGGCCACGTCGCCGCCTGTCGTGACGTTCTGCGTGCAGCCTCCCGAACCGACGCCGGCTGTGAACGTGATCCGCTCAATGAGCGCGGCGTTGCAGTCAATAAGCCCGCTTCCATTGGTCGGTTGGCCGGCCAGGAACACTTTGTTGAGGATGGCGTTGTGGCTGACCGTCTTGATCTCGTCCTGGATGCTGAAATTGAAATAATCGAAGCTCATCCGCAGCGCGCCGTTGGCGGGCATGCCCTGATCGAAATTGAAGATCAGGCCGAAGTTGGCGACTTCCGCCGTTTCAGGTTCGATATTGGCCAACGTTTCTGTTCCGACACGCAGGTACTCGTCGCCGGCCGCAGCGATGAGCGACAGACCGAACGTGGTGTCGCCCGGCTGGAAGTTGCTGGGCGGCGTCGCATAGTTTGTGCCGAACGAGCCGCGCACCGCGAGCCATCTGAAGGGATCCCACTTGCCCGCGAGCTTGTACACCGTGGCGCCGAGATCGATATCCGGGAACTCTTCGCGCCGGACAGCCGCCTGGAAGGAGAGATTGTCGAGCACCGGAATCTGGAACTCGGCGAAGTACGAGTACTGTTCCTGACTTGTATTGTTCTGCTCGTCGGTGCCGAAGAAGGCATAGGCAGGCTGCTCAGCCGGGCATCCGACGTCGCCCACTTGCTGTCCCGGCCAAGGACACGGGAAGCGGCGCGGATCGAGGAAGGGCGAATTGGTATGCTCCTTGTTTTTCGACTGCCGCCACTGGGCTCCCGCCGCCCAGGCAATCTGGCCGCCAGCGAGTTCGATCGGCGTGCCGCCTGAAACCAGCGCGTCGAGAATGACCTGCTGGCCGATGTCGACCTGCCCCGCCTCGTCATAGAGCCACGCAGCCAGTTCAGCCGAGTTCTCGGCGCCCGGCACATAGAGCGGGTTCGGCTGGCCGAACGTCGCGTTGCCGGCATAGCTGTCAGAGAAAGGGTTCAGCCACATGCAGCCATTCTGACCGGCGGCGCCCGGGTTCTGCGTGCCGATGACCGCGTAGAACTCGTCGGAAGTAACCTCGCCATCGCCGTTAGTGTCGAGGACGGCTGCGGAGAAGTTGTCGGGCACGAGGTCGGCTGCCCGGCAATTCGGGCCGCCAAATCCGTTCAGCGCTTCCTGGATACGATAGGTCACATAGTCAGGCTGGTTCGCAAAATCGGTGCTGCGGTTGAACGTGACCGATGTGGACCAGGTATCCAGCCATTCGCCGGCCGCGCCATCGAAGTCGCCTTCGAGCGCCGCAACGCCGTTCCAGTTTTCACGCTGAACCTTCACGCCGACGCCTTCGCCGCCGGGGATATGCGGAGCGCCGCTGGGTCCGAAGAACAGGCCGAGGAAAATATCCGCGGAGGAGACATTGGGTAAGATGTTGTTGTTGACGATCGCCGTCGCGGTCGCCTGGTTAACACCGAGAAGCGCCTGCGCCAGACCGATCAACTGAGGCGTCGTGCGCCCTATGAAAGCGTCAAATCTCGGATGGGCTTCCGGTATGCGGAACTGGAAAGCCGGGCCGTCGTTCGGTCCGGGCCCGACCAGTGCGGAATAAGCCGCAACGGTGCCGATGTTCTCAAGGTCGGTCTGACCGTAAGAAAGCTGTCCTGTGAAGCGCAGCGTATCGGAAATGTCGTGCTTCCACTGCGCATAGTATTTCTGCTGATCCATCTCCTCGACAAGATTGTAGGTGTGGATCGGGAAGTTCCACCGGCAGACCGGCAGCACGCCGCCCTCGATACCCACCACAGCCTGGACAGGACCGGAGCTGCTTTCGCACTGCGCATTGTCGAAATCGCGGACAAATCCGACCGCACCCGCCGAGAAAGGATCCGGCAGCTGGCTCAAACCGAGCAGCGGGCGAACAAACTCGGGCACATTGATCGAGTAGGTGCTGTAGTTGTGGTAGGGGTTATACTGCGTGGGGTTCTCGGCATACGATCGGGGAGCCCAATCGCGGTCGATCATGTCGAGCTCGCTGCGATGGTTCCATTCAGCCGATAACAGCAGGTTCCCATTGCCGTTGTCGAAGTTCTTGCCCCAGAGCACGCCGGCGTTCCAATCGCCTTCGGAGTCCTCAATGCGCTTGTATTCGCCGTCGATGATGAGACCATCGAAATTGTCACGCGTGATGAAGTTCACAACGCCGCCGGTTGCGTCGGCGCCGTAGATCACCGCGCCGCCGTCTTTCAGGATCTCCGTGCGCGACAGAGCGATCGACGGAATCAGGCTGGTGTCTTCGGTGAAGCGGCGCCCGTTGAAGATGGTCAGCGTGCGGCCTCCACCGAGGCCCCGCAGGTTCAGGGTCGTTTGGCCAATCGAGCCGAAGCCCTGGAACTGGTTTGTCTCGCCCGTGGTGGAGCCGACCACGGACAAAGACTTCACGAACTCCAGCGGCGTCTGGTTGCCCTGTTGCAGGCTGTCCTCGGCGGTATAGACGTCGACGGGCAAGGCGGCGGATTCCGCGGCGCCGGCGATATTCGTGCCCGTTACGATGATCCTGTCGGTGGCCTGCTCCGCGCGGGTTTCCGCTGGCCGTATCTGCTCTACCGTATCCGCAGGTGGTTGTCCGGTCTGCTGCGCGAACGCTGCTGCTCCGGACAAGCCGAACAGCAACGCGAACGCGGAAACGCCTTTCAGCGCGCGATTGGTCATTGGTTTCTCTCCCCTGGGCCACCGTCATTGCGGCGACAATTTTTCTTGCGCGGGGGCTTTCCCCGTCACCTCAACAATGACTGAATGCGCGCCGCCCACAATACCGGCTGTCTGGCTTGTTTTGGGCGAAGGCCAACAAACCTTGCGTCAACGTCAATCTACTGGACCAAATAATTTACAGGTTACGCGGCGGCATACGCTGCGATCCCGGGACGAGTTCAAGCGAGGAAGAGAGAATGGCGAAAGCGCCATCTCGGAAATCAGCGAAAGAGATTCGGGCGGATGCAGAAAAGCCTTCGCAGCGCAGCACTTATCGCCGCACCGCAGCAACGCGGCGCGCCATTCTCGAAGCGACAATCCGCTGTCTGCAAACGCATGGCTATGGAGCCGTGACCAATGTGCGGATCGCCAGCGAGGCGGGTGTCAGCCGGGGCGCGATGATGCATCATTTTCCGACGCGACTCGATCTCCTCGCAGCCACAGTGCGGTATGCCTACGACCAGATAATTGCATACCGGCTTTCGGAACTGGAAAAGCTTCCGCCCGGTCTGGCGCGTTTTCGCGCCGTGACGGATCTGGCGTGGGCGACGGCGCGGCTGCCCGCGGGCATTGCAGTCAACGAGGTGCGCATCGGCGCCCGCGTCGATCCGGAAACCGGCGTTCTGCTCAAGCCGATCATGCAGGCGATTTCGCGCGACTATTCCATCTTCATCAACCGGCAGGCGGCGGAGGCGGGACTGGTCGCGGACGATGATGTGCGCGGGCTGGCGGCGGCGACGGCGCTGGCCGTCCGCTCGCTCAGCGTGGCGCGCTATCAGCCGCCGAGCGCACGGATGATCGACAATGTGCTCTCCGCGCTCCGCATCCTGCGCGAGACCATCATTGAACGTCAGCTGGGCCCGCACCCCCAACCGCCGGCGGGCCGGAAGTCCGCAGCCCGCAAGCGCGCCTGAGCGCGGCGACGAGATAACGCCTTGCGGGACGGCGCGAACCACGCCTCATTCGCAAGATGATTATCCCGGTCACATCCGCAGCGGACCCACGGCTCGCACCCTATCTCGCAGTCAAGGAGCGCGACCTGGTGCGGCGCGACGGTCTGTTCATCGTCGAGGGAAAGGTAACGCTGCACCGGTTGGTGGAGGCGTCGCGCTTTCCGGTGGAATCGCTGTTCATTGCCGAGTCGCGCCTGAAGCCCCTGGCGCCGCTTCTCTGGAAACTGGATCACAAGGTGCCGGTCTATGCCGCGCCTCAGAATGTCATGGATCAGGTGGCGGGCTTTCATCTTCATCGCGGCGTCATCGCCCTTGCGCGGCGCGGCGATGATGAAACCGTTGGCGCACTTCTGGCCAGACTTCGGGACAGCAAGGGGGGCAGCCCGCTGACTCTGCTCGCGCTGGCGGAGCTATCCAACCACGACAATGTCGGCGCCTGCTTTCGCAACGCCGCAGCGCTCGGCGCGGACGCGGTACTCCTGGACGAGACGTCGTGCGATCCGCTCTATCGTAAATCCATCCGTGTCAGCGCGGGCACGGCGTTGTCCCTGCCCTTCACACGGCCGGGATCGGCTGCGGACATGATGACGGCGCTTCAGGATAGCGATGTCGAAGTGTGGGCGCTGACGCCGTCCGGCGGCGCGCCGCTGCAATCGCTCGCGCCGCCGGATCGCCTCGCCATCCTGCTCGGCGCCGAAGGTCCCGGCCTGCCCGCAGCGCTGATGGACCGCGCGCGCCGTGTCTCCATTCCCATGACGCCCGGCGTGGATAGTCTCAACGTCGCAACCGCAGGCGCCATCGCCCTCGCGCACGTCTTCGCGCACCGCCACTCGCCAGCCTGAAGCGAAAAGCATCAGGCGAACAGAGACAACCATGCCGGCGGCGGCCCCGGCAACGTCACCCTCTTTGGCCAGTCCGAGTCCCGGCGCCCTTCCACTCCGGGGGCATTAACCTCTCGCTTACCGAACACCTACTAATCGTTAACGGTTGGGAGTCTGGATAAGTGCGTTTCCTCGTCACAGGCGGCTGTGGTTTCATCGGCTCTGCGGTGGTTCGCGCCCTCGTGGAGCGCGGCGACCGTGTGCTCAACATTGATCGCCGCCACAGGACCATGCCCGTGCCCGCCCTCGCCAGTGTCGTGGGCAAGCCGGGCTATGCCCGTCTCGACGCCGATGTGACCGACCGCGCGATGATGCGCGCCGTCTTCCGCGAGTTCATGCCGGAAAAAGTCATCCACCTCGCCAGCGCCAGTTCGGATGAAACGGCGTTCGAGATCGATGTCGCGGGAACCTTCTCGGTGCTTGAGGCTTGCCGTGAAGCCCGGAAGCACCACAGCGATGCGGCGCGCGAGGCGTTCCGCATCGTGCAGGCGGTGCGCGTATCCTTCCTGCCGGAAAATCCGGATCTGCCCGCCGCTCCGCCCTCGCCGCAGGAGGCGATGCGCAACACGGCCGCGTCGCTCGCCGCCGATTGGGCCTGCGCTCACGATATTCCGCTGGTGGTGTGCAGCGCCGGCGAAGTCTTCGGCCCGTGGCAATCGCCGGCCGCCTTTCCGTCCCGCCTTGTCCGCGCGCTTGTCGCCAACCAGCGCTTCGAGCTGGAGGCGCGCGGCCTGCATCAGCGAGACTGGCTGCCCGCGCGCGATTTCGCCAACGGTCTCGTGTGTGCGGCTCGCAGCTCCGCACCGCTGGCCAGACATGAGCTGACACTTGGCGCCGAACGCCGCGACATCGACATCGCGGAAGCCATCGGGGATCTGATCGATGAGCGCCTCGGCCGCCCGGGCGGCCAGTCGCGCGCCCGCTTGATCGACGTTTCGGGCGATGGCGAGCCCTGCGCCCACCCCATGCTCGACGCCACATCCGCCGAACAGCACCTGCGCTGGACGCCCAGCGGTTTCCACACAGGCCTGGACGCGATGATCGGCTGGTCGGTTGGACAGGCTGCGTCGGGATTCCGCACCGTCGCGGCGGCCTGACCCGGAAAAAATCGCAAACCCGTGACCCGGCGCCGCTGGTCTGCCGCTAGAGGCTGTTAGGGACTGATCAAGCGGATGTGTTTAGCGGGCGTTTATGGCACGCAAACCTTATACGACGGATGTTTCGGATGAAG
>CAZJZQ010000143.1:0-7512 GCA_964550535.1 uncultured Rhizobium sp. | reverse complement strand
GCTCCGCAGCGGCGTCGGTAAGGGTCACAACCTTGGGGCGAGGACGTCTGGCCATTATTCTAAGATGGTGATCCTGAAAGCCCTTACAACATATTGAGTTCGAGGCGGGCCTCGTCGCTCATCCGCGACGGGTCCCATGGCGGGTCGAACACCAGCGAGGCCTTGGCCGATTTCACGCCTTCCACCTTGCGGGCGGCGTCCTCGACCCAGCCGGGCATCTCTCCCGCCACCGGACATGCCGGAGCGGTCAGCGTCATCTCGATATCGACGTGGCGGTCGTCATTGATGTCGACTTTGTAGATCAGGCCCAGCTCATAGATATCGACCGGAATTTCGGGGTCATAGACCTTTTTCAGCTCGCGGATCAGGTCGTCCGTAATCCGGTCCAGCTCGTCCTGGGGGATGGGCGTGGCGCCAAGCGCGACTTCCCCTTCGCCCGCCATGGCGGGGGCGGCGTCGCTCAGCGCTTCATGTCTCAGGTCGTCGGCCATCCGTCGCCTAGATAAGCATTCCGCGCGCCTTGTGCAGCGCCTCGATGAAGAGGTCCACCTCTTCAAGTGTATTATATAGCCCGAAACTGGCCCGGGCCGTAGCTGTCACCCCCAGATGGGACATAAGCGGCTGGGCGCAATGGTGGCCGGCCCGAATCGCCACCCCCTGCCGGTCCAGAATCTGCGCCAGATCGTGGGGATGGGCGCCCTGTAGCGAAAATGTGAGCACGGGGCCCTTCCCGGCCGCCTCGCCATGGATCCGCACCCCGTTAACTGTCCGCAACGCATCCGTGGCCCGGGCCAACAACGCCTGCTTGTGGGCATAGGCGCCGGACTGGCCGATCGCCGCCATCCAGCCCAGCGCGGCGCCAAGGCCGATGGCTTCCAGGATAGGCGGCGTGCCCGCCTCGAACCTGTGCGGCGCGGCGTTGTAGGTGATGCCGTCGCGCGTCACCGTCTCGATCATCTCACCCCCGCCCTCGAACGGGGGGAGCGCATCCAGCAACTCACGCTTGCCGTAGAGAGCGCCAATGCCAGTGGGGCCATAGAGCTTGTGGCCCGTCACGACATACCAGTCGATGTCCAGCGCCTGCACATCCACTTTCAGATGCACCGCAGCCTGACAGCCATCGAGCAGCACCTGAGCGCCCACCGCGTGCGCCATGCCGATGGCGGCGGCTACATCCGGGACCGTGCCCAGCACATTGGACATGTGAGTCAGGGCCAGAAGCTTCGTGCGCGGGCCAAGCGCCTTCGCCAGACTGTCCATGTCCAGCGAGCCATCGGGCAGGACTTCCACCCATTTCAGCACCACGCCATTGCGTTCGCGCAGAAAGTTCCAGGGGACGATGTTGGAGTGGTGCTCCATCACCGACAGCACGATCTCATCGCCCGGCTGGATAGACCGGCCGAGTCCCGCCGCGACAATGTTCACCGCCTCCGTGCCGCCCTTGGTGAAGACAATCTGCTCGGCCGCCGCCGCATTGAGGTGCTGGCGAACCGCCTCGCGCGCCGCCTCGTAGGCCAGCGTGGTTTCGTTGGCGAGCGTGTGAAGGCCGCGATGCACGTTGGCGTAGGAATGCCGCATCGCGTTCGCCATCGTATCGATAACGGCGTCCGGCTTCTGCGCTGAAGCAGCGCTATCGAAATAGACCAGCGGGCGGCCATTGATCTGGCGCGACAGGATCGGGAATTGCGCCCGGATTGCGGCGACGTCGAAGCTCATCCCTGCGCCTCCAGCCATTGCGTGATGCGGGCCTCCGCGTCCTCGCGTACATCTTCCGGCAGCCAGCCCGGCACGGCTTCGATCAGGAAGGCGCGCGTAATCATCGCCCGCGCCTCGATCTCCGGAATGCCACGGGAGCGAAGATAGAAGACAGCGTTCTCGTCCAGCTGTCCCGATGTATTTCCGTGCGCGCACTGCACGTCATCGGCGTAGATTTCCAGTTCCGGCTTGGCGAAGATTTCCGCGCCTTCCTCAAGCAACAAGGCGTTGTGAGACATCCGCGCGTCGGTCTTCTGCGCCGCGCGCTCGACCATGAACTTGCCCTGGAAGACGCCGCGTCCGCCCTTGCGGGCCACGCCGCGCACCAGTTGTTTCGTCGTTGTTCCCGGCGTCCCGTGCGTCACGCGCGACGTCAGGTCGACATGGCGTTTTGCGGAAGCCAGATAGACGCCGTTGAGATCAACCTCCGCACCCTCGCCCGTCACAGAGACAGACGTTTCGATGCGGGTGAGCCGCGATCCTTCGCCGAGGACGAATTGCCGGAACACAGCGCCCGCGCCAAGCGTGACCACGGCCTCGTTGAGAACGATGGCCGCGTCCGCCTGCCCAGCCGCCACGCCGTTCTCCTGAATCACGACACGCAGCAGCGTCGCGTCGGGCTCCACTGCGATCCG
The DNA here is from genome assembly GCA_964550535.1 of uncultured Rhizobium sp. Classification (GTDB taxonomy): domain Bacteria; phylum Pseudomonadota; class Alphaproteobacteria; order Caulobacterales; family Hyphomonadaceae; genus UBA7672. Next base: position 5,122 of record CAZJZQ010000143.1, on the reverse strand, counting down.
CGAAAACGAGGTCAGGAAAGGCCGCAGATGCGAGCCAAAAACGCCGAGGCGCTCCACGAGCACAGCCGTGGCGCCGGACTTCACGCGCACATCGCCATACTGCCCGGCGTCGCCTTCGGTAAGGCGGTTCACAAACGTCTCGCCCGGCGCCTCGATAACCAGATCGCTGGGGCCGTACGCGTCGCCCATCAGACCGGCCAGAGTCGCTATCGGCCCTTCGGGCTCCAGCGGGCCTGAACCGGTCAGGATTTCATCCTGCCCCGCCATTGCCGCGCGAAGGTCGGACCATTTCCAGGCTTCGGTGCGGCGAGAAGGCAGGTCGTCGATCTGCATCACACGAACCTGTCATAGCCGGACTTCTCAAGCTCAACCGCCAGCTCCGGCCCGCCCGAAGAAACGATGCGCCCCTTCGAGAGGATGTGAACACGGTCAGGTTTGATGTAGTCGAGCAGGCGTTGATAGTGCGTGATGACCAGCATGCCACGATCCGGCGCGCGCAGAGCGTTCACGCCTTCGGCCACGATCCGCAGCGCATCGATGTCGAGGCCCGAGTCCGTCTCGTCCAGGATCATGAAGCGCGGCTTCAGCATCAGCATCTGATAGATTTCGATCCGTTTCTTTTCGCCGCCCGAGAAGCCGACATTCAGAGGACGCTTCAGCATCTCCGGATCGATGCGCAGCTTCTCCGCAGCAACCCGCGACGCCTTCAGGAAGTCCGGCGCCGAAATCTCTGCTTCGCCGCGCTGCTTGCGCTGAGCGTTCAGGGCGGCGCGCACGAAACTCATCACCGGCACGCCGGGAATTTCGACCGGGTACTGGAAGGACAGGAACAGGCCCTTCGCCGCGCGCACCTCGGGTTCCAGCGACAGCAGGTTCTCACCCTCGAAAGTCGCGCCCCCGCCGGTCACCTCATAACCGCCACGGCCAGCGAGCACGTAGGACAGGGTCGATTTGCCGGAGCCGTTAGGCCCCATGATGGCGTGCACTTCCCCGGCCGGAACCTCCAGCGACAGTCCCTTCAGGATTTCGCGCGCAGGCGCGTCTTCCGGGATCACGCTGGCGTGGAGAGTATCGAGTTTCAGCATGGCTGCGCGTCAGCCTCTTTCCTGATCCGGCCCGGACGCATCCGAGAAGCGCTTCACGACCTTCAGATAGAGGGCGATCAGCATAAAAACACCAGCCGCCGGCCAGAACCCTGCGGCTACCGGCTGGAACCCCATCGCCGCCCACCGGGCGAGCGCCTGTAGCAACATCAAGAAAAGCATCACCGCTCCTGCCTGCACGCCCCGCACTTGCCAGGTCACCGGCTTCGCCGCGCGAGCGAGGCCACGGTGCGATGGATCGTTTCTGAACCACGCCTCTTTCAAGGGGTTAGGCCTCCTCAGCGCCCCCGCGGCGGCGAGGCCGCCCAGGAGGCAAGGGGGTCCGTTTGGGCCGTCCGGCCGTTAATGTCCAGAGGGGCCGCCTGCGTCGTTTGTTTAGCCGCGATCACCCGCCCCAGGCGCGGGGCTGGCCGGTTCACGCCATAGCCCCTGACTATTCAAAAACGCCAGTCACGACCGGCTCAGCACAGAACGCGGCCTCCGCGGCGGCTGGTTCCTTTTCCGAGAGCAACGGGGCGCCCGGTGCAAGCATGCAGGTCTTGCTGGTGATCACCCCGTCAGGCCCGCCCTCGGCGGTAACATCGACCGTCGCCTTTTCGATGAGCGTGGTTCCGCCCGCTTCGTAAAAGGTGACGCTCCACGATGCGGCGCCGGAGCGCGCCGGGACAGCCAGCAATCCATCACCGGTATATCTGGTCTCGACGCCGGAAATCTCACCGACCCGCACGAACTCCTGCCCCGCCGTCTGGCGCCAGATGGCCCAGCTGGTGTTCACGTTGCCCGTCTCCAGCGGAACCCAGATGTCCTGACGGCCATCGCGGTCCACATCTTCCAGCTTCACGGTGGCGATGGTGTTGCCCATCGTCTCTTCGAGCGTTTGCAGGGTCGCATCGCCCGGCGCAACGATCTGGATCGCAGCGATGGTGGAGTTGTCCGCAGAAGGAGTGTAGCGCGCTTCGATCGCGAGATTTGAACCGTCGGACAGCATCAGCCGGCAATCGGGATGCAGCCAGCCATCGGCGCCGGCGTCCTGCGTTTGCACTTCGGAGCAATCCGGCAGCGGCAGGCGTTTGTGCGCCGCGCCAGCATCGGCGTTCGCTTCGGGGTTTGCCGCCGCATCATCCGCCGGTTCTGTCGAAGGCGAGCAGGCGGCCAGCAGGATTGCAGCGAAGGCGGTGGCGAGGTGGAATTTCATTGCGTGGCCCTCTGGAATGACGACCACATAAATCAGTTGGAAGACGCGCGCCAGCAGCGGCGCCGTTACGGCAGGACCGGGAAACCTTTCCCGAACGCAATCTTCCGCCATTTCGCAGCGATTCCCGGAGCAAGGACGACGGGCATGTAGCTGTCGCTTTCCGTGTCCCACCAGGCGATTTCGACACCCCGTGCGGTCGCCTCGGCCTTGATCGGGTCCATGAGGTTGGCGACGGCCTTCCCCCGCCGCACTTCTGCATTCATGTCAATCAGCGCCTCGCGGCGCGCCGCTTCGATCTGCGGTGCGCCAACGCGGACAAATAGCGCATCGATGACGTCGAGCACCGGATAAACGCCGTCAGCCCAGTCCAGATAGGCCGCACGGCCATCGGCATGCAGAAGCTCACGGAGAATATCGGCTGCGAATTCGGCCTCGGACGGATCATCACCATCACTGACCCAACGCGGCTCCACCTGAATCTCGTCGCACCATTTCTCGAAAGCGGGGCGATCGTCGAAGAAGGCCAGAGCGCGCTGCGCCAGTTCAGCGCCGCCGAAATCGGCAGTCGCCGCAGCCAACTTTGCGCGAACGCCGGCAGGATGCGGAGGGGGTGTCGTCTTCTTTTTGCCCAGCCCGAACATGACGCCCCCTCCGCCGCGCGTGCTCTATTTCAGCGCCACACGTACAGCATCCGCTCCGCTGGACAGTTCGTCCACCGTGGCCGGCGACAGGCGGCCCTTGGCCTGAAGGGTTTTCAGGTCTTTCACCCATTTGTCGAGGTCGCGCGCCGCCTTGTCATTCTTGCCCTCGGCGATGGTGCGCACGATGCCGGCGACATTGGTGGTCAGTTTTTTCACCTGATCCGAGGCGCCGAGATAGAAGTAGGCGGAGTCCAGCAGGTCCTGCGCGGAGCGGCAGGCGGCGGCGCAGGTGAGGCCGCGACCGGCAATGGACTGATCCGCGCGACGGCGGCTTTCATCGGCGTCGGCTTTCACGATGTAACCGGCCGCGAGATTGTTCGCGATGTTCTGCTTCGCCGCTTTCGTGTAGGCGCCGTGGGTGGGATAGAGGGCGGCGATGGTGGCGTCATCGAACGGCTCGTACCGGCCATAGAGGCGGCAGAAGCCATCGCCGCCATTGGCGCCGGAATTGATTGCAGTCGCGGGATCGGCCTCCGCCAGACGAATGCCGCCCAGCGCGTTGCCGCGCGCATCGCGTTTCAGGTCGGCGCCGTCGATCTCCATACGCGGCGCGATAGGCGGAAGCTTTCCCGTCTGCGCCCAGGCCGTCATGTGATCGTACACCGATGCGAGCGCATAGTTCATCGGCACGCGCGGATAGGTGGGATAGGTGCAGTTGGCGGCGGCGCGTTCAACGTGGTCGCGCTTGGTCAGCGGGCCCGCGTTCATCGACGTGCGGCGTGAGGAGTGGCTTGTGCCTGCGATCTCCCAATGGCGGAATTTATCGGTATCCGCCTGACGATTGCGGATCTGGCCAGGCACGTCGGTTTCCGACAATAACTTGAACACCGGCACGTTGAGGTCTTCACGCACGCGGGCGCCGCCGATCATCAGCAGGTAGGCGTTCACGGGCCCGCCCAGTTCATCGTGCAGGGCGTTGATATATGTGCCGAGGCGGCCGGCGGATTGCGAGGCGCCCATGGCGATGATGGTTTTCGGCTTCGCGCCGCCCAGCACGTTCACGCCTTGCGGATCGCGGATCGCTTCCATGCCCTGCGCGAAGATGTCGTAGGAGAGCGAGTCCTGCGGCACGGTTCCGCCAGCGGAGACGTCGAGCGAGCCATAGCGGACGGGACTCCACACTTTGAGGCCGTTCGGTTCGCGGTTCACGCCGACGAACTGGGCGGAGATGCCGACCCAGACATAACCTTCGCGCATGATGTGCTCGAACGAGCCGCCCCACATGGCGTCGAGGTCATAGCCCGCCGTGACGTTCTGCCATTCGGCCAGCACGACGCCGTTGAACTTCTTCATGTCCTTCGGACGGCGCACGACCATACGCGTGCGGTAGGGGTGGCCACCGCTGACCAGTTGCCCGTCCATGGCGTTGTCGCCCTGGGTGTTGAACTGCCGGGCCGTTCCCTCGAAGAAGAATTCTTCCTCGACATAGCCCTGCACGTTCAGCGGATGGATTGTCGCCATCCAGGGATAGTCGTGGGATTTGTCGCCGGGCTGCGCCCCAACCGCAACGGGTCCGGTGACTTTGGGGTTGGGCACTTCGGCGAACGCGGCGGGCGCAATCGCCAGTGCGAGAACAGCTAACGCAGGCGCAGCAAGACGGCGGATATTCATGGCGTTTCCCCGAGTGGTTTTTGTTGTTGCGGGGAACATACCGTCAGAGGTGACGGAAGTCACGGGGCGTCGCCGGGTGGTTTCACCTTTGTGAGGTCCTGCCGGGGCATCGTAGAAGGCGACGATGACGATGCGCCGCGCCTCGATGCGATCGCTCTCATTAAACGCCGAGTTTCACATGCCCCTGAGCCTGAGAGACGTGGCGTTCATAGCCATTCCTATCAATCTTCTTTACCCCACACTCCCCTCAAGGCTCACTTCAAGCAGCTTCTGCGCCTCCACGGCGAACTCCATCGGGAGTTTTTGCAGGACGTCGCGGACGAAGCCATTCACGAGAAGGGCGACGGCCTGCTCTTCGGGGATGCCGCGTTGGCGGGCGTAGAAGAGCTGGTCTTCGGAGAGTTTGGTGGTGGTCGCCTCGTGCTCCAGTTTTGCGTCGCCGCGCCGGTTCTCGACATAGGGGACGGTGTGGGCGCCGCAGGTCTGGCCGATGAGGAGGCTGTCGCATTGGG
>CAZJZQ010000142.1:5260-7536 GCA_964550535.1 uncultured Rhizobium sp. | reverse complement strand
CGGCGTCGTGCAGAACGAGAAACGCCAGGGTGAGAACCAGCCCTATGGCCAGGTGAACAACCGCATGATCGCGGCGATCTATCCGGAGGAGCATCCCTACGGCCACTCGGTCATCGGCTCGATGGAGGATCTGGAGGCGGCGTCGCTGGACGATGTGCGCGAATGGTTCCGCGCCTGGTATGGCCCGTCCAACGCCGTGATGGTGCTGGCCGGCGACATCACGCCGGAAGAGGCGAAGGCGCAGGTCGAGAAGTATTTCGGCGAGATTGCGCCGGGCGCGCCGGTGTCGCAGCCCAAGGCGTGGGTGCCGGCGATGGCGACCGACCAGCGCGAGGTGATGTATGATCGCGTGCCGCAGCCGCGCATCTACAAGGTCTGGCACGTGCCGGAGCTGGGCCATCCCGATGGCGAGAAGCTGGACGCGTTCGCCTATGCGCTGGCGGGCGACCGCAATGCGCGGCTGACCAAACGGCTGGTGCATGACGAACAGGTCGCAACGCAGATATTCGCGGGCAACAGCCAGTCGGAAATCACCGGCCAGTTCCGCATCACCGCCGTGCCCAAGCCGGACGCCGATCTCGCTTATATCGAGCGGGTGATCGGCGAGGAGATGGAGCGCCTGCTGAGCGAGGGACCGACCGAGGCCGAACTGGAGAAGGTGAAGGTGCAGAACCTGCGCGGTCTGGTGGACGCGCTGGAGCTGTCGCCGTCGAAGGCGCAGATGCTGGCGACGTGGGAGACTTATACGGGCGACGCGTCGGGCTGGAAAAAGTCCAGCGACCGCTTGCAGGCGGTGACGGCCGGTCAGGTTGTCGATGCGGCGGACAAATGGCTGCGCCGGGGATCGTACACGCTGACCGTTCTGCCGTTCGAGAGTTTCACTGCGAGCGGGACGAAGGTGGACCGCTCGGCGATGCCGTTGCCGACATCGGTGGCGGACGCGGTGTTCCCGGATTATCGCGAGACGACGCTGTCGAACGGCGTGCGCGTGCTGCTGGCCGAGCGCCATGACGTGCCGCGTGTGGATATCGAGCTGGTGGTCGATACCGGCCTGCCGGCTGACTTCGCGAGCGGCAATGAGGGGATCGCCTCGCTGGCCGTGGGGCTGCTTGAGGAAGGTACGGAGTCGCGCACGGCGCTGGAGATCGCGGATCAGCTTGACCGGCTGGGCGCCGAGGTGGGCGCGGGCGGCGGCAATGAGACGGCCACGGTTTCGATGTCGTCGCTGACGGCGACGATCGATCCGGTTCTGGATGTCTTCGCCGATATCGCGCGGAACCCGGCCTTCCGCGACGCGGATTTCAACCGGGTGAAAGCGCAGTATGTGCAGGGCATCCGCCAGGGTCTGTCGCAGCCCAACTCCATCGCCGGCCGCGTGATGGCGCGCAAGCTGTGGGGCGATGCGCACCCCTATGGCCGGATGGTGCGGCCCGAGCAGGCCGAGGCGATCACGCGTGAGCAGGTGGCGGCGTTCCATGACCGGTGGTTCGGCCCGAACAACGCCACGCTGATCGTGGTGGGCGACACGACGCTGGAAGAGATCGTTCCGAAGCTGGAAGCGCGGTTCGGCAACTGGGCGGCGGCGCCGGGGGCGAGCGTGGACGTGACGCTGCCTGCGCGGCCTGCGCAGCCGGTGGTCTATCTGGTGGATCGTCCGGGTTCAGTGCAGTCCGTCATCATGGGGGCGTCGGTTCTGCCGGAGCTGGACCCGCACAAGAACTTCCGCGAGCGGCTGTTCAATGACGCGCTGGGCGGCAACTTCACCAGCCGGATCAACATGAACCTGCGCGAAGACAAGGGCTGGTCGTATGGCGCGCGTTCGTCGGTTTCGTCGGGCGAGGGGCCGCGCCAGTTCACCGTGTCGGCGCCGGTGCAGACCGACGCCACCAAGGGCGCGTTGCAGGAACTGGTGAAGGAGTTGAGCACGATTGTGGGCGCCAGCCCGGCGACGCAGGCGGAGCTGGAGAAGGTGAAAACCAACGCCGTGCTCGGCCTGTCGACGCGGTGGGCGACGGGCGCGGCCGTCGCCGGTTCGCTCAACGGCATCGTCACCTATGATTTCCCGAAGGACTATTTCAAAACCTATGCGGACAGCCTGCGGGCGGTGACGCTGGATGAGATGAATGCGGTGGGCCGGGAGCTGATTCCGGACCAGAATCTCGTGTGGGTGGTCGTGGGCGATCTGGCGAAGATCGAGGCCGACGTGCGCTCGCTGAACATCGGGGAGGTGCAGGTGGTGGACGTTTACGGGGACCCGGTGCGGTAGGGCTTCGTCC
>CAZJZQ010000142.1:0-5250 GCA_964550535.1 uncultured Rhizobium sp. | reverse complement strand
GTCCCCGCCTTCCCTTTTTCTTCCGCCCATGCCGGGTGCGGGCTGCCCGCTGTCGCGCAGCGACGGTGGGTCGCCTTCACGGAACTGTCGCAATGGGGTTCTAGGGGTGGGGAACACCTTTGTTTGCGGAGCCGCGCATGTTGGTTGCTGGCCTTAGAAACGGTCTGGCGCTCGCCCTTGCCAGCCTGATCGCCGCCGGGCCTGCTCTGGCGCGGGAAATCCGGATTGTCGGCTCGTCCACGGTGTTCCCGTTCGCCACGACGGTGGCGGAGCAGTTCGGCGCAAACTCTAAATTCCCGACCCCGCTGGTCGAGGCGACGGGCACGGGCGGCGGCATGAAGCTGTTCTGCGGCGGCGTGGGCCAGAACTTCCCGGACATCACCGGTTCGTCGCGCCGCATCAAGGGGTCGGAATGGGACATCTGCCGCGCCAATGGCGTGAGCGAGATTGTCGAAGTGATGATCGGCTATGACGGCATTGTGCTGGCCAACACCAAGCGGGCGGAGGCGTTCGACCTGTCGCCGCAGCAGATATTCCTGGCGCTGGCGCGCGAAGTGCCGGTGAACGGGCGGCTGGCGCCCAATCCGTATCAACGCTGGAGCGATATCTCCGCCGACCTGCCGGACCTGCCGATCCAGGTTTTCGGCCCGCCGCCGTCGTCGGGCACGCGCGACGCCTTCCTGGAACTGGCGATGGAGCGGGGCGCCAAGTCGCTGCCGCTGCTGGCGGATATCGCGGAAGACGACAATGGCCTGTTCATCGAGATCGCCCACGCCATCCGCGAGGACGGCAAGTGGATCGATGCGGGCGAGAATGACGGCGCCATCGTGCAGCGCCTGACCAAGAATCCGGAAGCGCTGGGCGTGTTCGGTTTCTCGTTCCTGATCCAGAACGAAGACCGGGTGCGCGGCGCGAAGGTCGACGGCATTGCGCCGGACTTCCAGTCGATCGCCACGGGCGACTACGAGATTTCGCGGTCGATGTATCTCTATGTGAAGAAGGCGCACGCGAACGTGGTTCCGGGGCTGAACGAGTTCATCACCGCTTTCACGGACGAACGCGCGTGGGGCGATGAGGGATACCTGATCGACAAGGGCCTGATCCCGCTGCCGGCGCAGATCCGCAACGAGATGGCGGCGTCGGCGCGCGCGATGACGCCGATGACCGAACGGCCGAAATAGTCTCAGACGTCAGACTGACTTTTTACCTGCGCCATGATGGCCAGCGGCCGTGCTTCGTTATCCTTGAAAAAAGCCATCCACTCTTCCGTGCCGTTCTCGTGACGGTGAACCATGTGCGGCGCGTGGGTAAACTCGACGCCGCGGCCGGAAAGCTTTTCGTGGGCGGCCCGAATGTCGGGCGCATTGAAGTAAAGGATGGATTCCGAGGGCGCCCCGGCCCCTTCGGAAAGGAAAAGCCGGATGCCGCCGCAGTTGAAGAAGGCGAGATTTCCGAACGAGTACAGGTGTTCAAGTCCCAGCACCTCGCCGTACCAGCGGCGCGCCGCTGCTATATCCGTCACGGTGCGGGCGATTTGCCCGACCGCGCCAAGAGTCCACGCTTGGTCCATTCGAATCTCCATCGCGGCCAGGTTGCTGTCACGCCGCACGCCGTCCCAAGCGCGTAGCTCAGCGCGCCCGGAGAATCCCAGTTTTTGTAACGCATTGGCGACGTGATATTTGACGGCGTCGAGACTTACGCCTTGTCTTCGGGCGATCTCGGGATTGGTCATGCCGTGACGGACGGCGTCAACCACCCGCCATTCAGCAGGGGTCAGTACGTCGTCATAAGGCGGGCGGCCTCGGCTCATGCGCTGAGACTAGACCGCCGTGCGGCGATTTTCCCTCCCCGGCCAGCCGCATGCTGATACGGCTTGGCGCCCCCCCTGAATCGGGCGGAAAATTGCATGCTTGCGGCAAGGATGGCTGTTGCGTGCAGAGCCGCAGGGGTAACCGGGCGTGCGACCGGCAAATCCGGCCGGGTCAGTCCGTCCGGGTGCGCGCGGATTCCGGCGGCGGGGAGACGGTTGCGGCGTCCGGTTTCGGTTTGCGGCGGCGCAGGCGGATGGCGTGGCGCAGGCGGGCGAGACGTTTCCAGAAGCGGCGGCGCTCCGGCACCGGCAGCGGCTCTAGATTGTTGATGAACTGCTCGGCGCAGGCGCGCCAGGAATACGTCTCGGCATAGGCGCGCGTCGTCTCGCGCGAGCATTCCAGCGCTTCGAGGCAGGCGATGCGCAGATCGTCGTTCACCGCGCCGGCGCCGGAGCCGGGGATGAGGTCGCGCGGTCCCGGGGCGACATAGGCGGCGACCGGCGTGCCGGCCGCCATCGCTTCGAGGATGACGAGGCCGAACGTGTCGGTGAGGCTGGGGAAGACGAAGACGTCGGCGTTGGCGAAACAGGCGCCGAGTTCGTCGCCATGCTTCACGCCGAGGAAGCGCGCGTCCGGGTAGGCCTTCTTCAGCTCTTCAAGCTGGGGGCCGTCGCCGACAATGACCTTGGTGCCGGGCAGGCCGGTCTTGAGGAAGGTTTCGATGTTCTTTTCCAGCGCGACGCGGCCGACATAGAGGAAGACCGGTCCTTGCATGCCTTTGAGCGGGCCGCGGTCTTCCGTGCGTTTTGCGGGGTGGAAGAGGTCAGTGTCGACGCCGCGCGACCACGGAGCGATGTTCTTGAAGCCGCGCGCGGCAAGTTCGTCGCGCATGGACGGCGTCGCGACCATCACGCGGCCCGAGTATTTGTGGAACTCGCGGACATACATGTAGCCGAGCCAGACAGGCAGGAACCAGAAACGCGCCGCGACATATTCCGGAAAGCGGGTGTGGTAGCTGGTCGTGTAGGGAAATTTCAGCTTCAGGCAGACGGCGCGCGCCGCCCAGCCCAGCGGGCCTTCGGTGGCGATGTGCACGGCGTCGGGTTCGAATTCGAGAAAGCGTTCCTCGATCGCATCCTTGGCGCCGAAGGCGAGGCGGATTTCGGAATAGGTGGGCAGGGGAATGGTCTTGAACGTGGACGGCTCCACGATCTCCCACTCATGGCCCATGGCCTCGCATTCGGTGATGACGCGTTTCATGGTGCGCACCACGCCGTTGACCTGAGGGTCCCAGGCGTCGGTGACGAGCATGATGCGCATGCGCACTCCTTCAGGCGCCGGCTTTGGGCGCCAGCCTTCGAGCACCGGAGAATCTCGCTCCCCAAAGCGCTTACCGGGCGTTCCATACCGGGCGGGAGGGGGCTAAGTCCATGATTAGGTCAGATTATGGCGGATGCGCCGCAGGCGGAGATCTCCATGGCTTCTTCCCCTGATTCCCCGCAGCGGCTGGACGCGCGGAAACATGCTGACGAGGCGCCGGCGGTGGCGGGTTTGCTGGCGGCGCCTCCGTTGGACGCTGCGGAACGGCGGGCGGCGAGCCAGCGGGCGCGCGAGATCATCGTGAAAGCGCGGGCGGCGGGGCGCGGCGGCGGCGTGATCGAGACATTCCTGGAAGAGTTCGGCCTGTCGGACCCTGAGGGGCTGGCGCTGATGTGTATCGCGGAGGCGCTGCTGCGCGTGCCGGACGCGGAGACGGCGGACGCGCTGATCGCGGAGAAGATCGCGTCGGGCGATTGGGCGGATCATCGCGGCAAGTCGGACTCGCTGCTGGTCAATGCGTCGACGTGGGGACTGATGCTGACGGGGCGTGTCGTGCGGCCGCCAGCCGAAGCGGAGGCGGACCCCGCGGGCTTCATGAGGAGGCTGGTGCGCGAGGCGGGCGAGCCGGTGATCCGCGCGGCGATGATGCAGGCGATGCGCATCATGGGCGATCAGTTCGTTCTGGGCCGCACCATCAAGGAAGCATTGCGGCGCGGCGGGCGGCAGGTGAAGCGCGGCGAGGCGACCTCGCACTCGTTCGACATGCTGGGCGAGGGAGCGCGCACGCAGGCAGATGCGCGGCGGTATTTCGACAGCTATGCGCAGGCCATCGGCGCGGTGGGCGAAGCGAAGACGGGTGCGACGCCGGAGACGTCTTCGGGGATATCGGTGAAGCTGTCGGCGCTGCATCCGGCCTATCGCGCCACGCAGGGCGAGCGGGTGCATCGTGAGCTTTATCCCGTGGTGCTGGAGCTGGCGAAGCTGGCGGCGGCGGCGAACATCCACCTGACTCTGGATGCGGAGGAGGCGGACCGGCTGACGCTGTCGCTGGAGCTGTTGCAAAGGCTGGCGCAGGACGAGGCGCTGGGCAAGTGGACGGGGCTGGGGCTGGCGGTGCAGGGCTATCAGAAGCGCGCGCGGGGCGTGGTGGAGTGGGTAAGCGAGTTGGCGCGCGGCAGCCGGCGGCGGCTGATGGTGCGGCTGGTGAAGGGCGCCTATTGGGACAGCGAGATCAAACGGTCGCAGATGGAGGGGCATCCGGATTTTCCGGTGTTCACCACCAAGGCGGCGACGGATGTGTCGTACCTGGCGTGCGCGAAGGCTCTGTTCGCGGCGGGGCCGGATATCTATCCGCAGTTCGCGACGCACAACGCGCATACGCTGGCCGCGGTAGAGATACTGGCGGCGCGCGGCGGGACGCATGAGTTCCAGCGGCTGCACGGCATGGGCGGGCCGCTGTATGCGGCGGCGGGGCGGGGAACCAATGTGCGTGTCTATGCGCCGGTGGGCGCGCATGACGATCTGTTGCCTTATCTCGTGCGCCGGTTGTTGGAGAACGGGGCCAACACCTCGTTCGTGCATTCGTTCCTGGATGAAGATGTTCCGGCGGATCGCGTGGCGGCTGATCCGCTGGCGATCCTGGCGGCGGGACCGGGGCGGCATCCGCGTATTCCTGCGCCGCCGGAATTGTATGGCGCGGCGCGGCGGAATTCGGCGGGAATGGATCTGACGCAGGCGGCGGTGCGGGAGCGGTTGGTTGCGGCGGTGGCGGTGCTGGATGCGACGGGGAGGATTGAGGCGGGGCCGATTGTTGAGGGGGAGAGGGCGCAGACCGCGGGCGGCGCGGTTGTTGTGAGGGCGCCCGCAGATTCATTGCGCACGCTTGGTTCGGTGCAGGACGCCGCGCGTGCGGATGTGGATGCGATGTATGCGGCGGCGCTGGCTTTTCAGCCGCAATGGAATGCGGCGGGCGGAGCGAAGCGGGCGGATTTGCTGGAGGCTATGGCGGCGGCGATGGAGGCGGATGCGGATTGCCTGATCGCCATTCTGTCGCGTGAGGGCGGGCGGACGCTGGATGACTGTGTTTCCGAAGTGCGCGAGGCGGTGGATTTCTGCCGGT
>CAZJZQ010000141.1:0-7577 GCA_964550535.1 uncultured Rhizobium sp. | reverse complement strand
CCGGCGCAGACGCTGCGCCGGGCCCGGGCCTCATGCCAGCGCGGCGAGCGCGCGGTCGATGCGGGTCTTCTGTTCGTCGCTGACATGTTCCATCGGCGATTTCGGATAGAACAGCGCAATGCCCTGGCGGTGCTGCGCATATTTGGTGCAGGCGGGCAGATTGTCGTGGTTGAAGGCGTTGTAGAGCGCGCCGAGCTTGAAGTGGAGGTCCTTGGCCAGTTCGTAGTCCTTGGCCGCGACGGCGTCCCTGACGCCGTCGCGGCCAAGGTGTCGGCTGAAATGCAATCCGAAATGGAGGCGATCCGCGCCTCCATGCCCCAACCGCAACAACAGAGCGGCTCCCCGCTTGGCGGCGGCGGCAATTTCGGTCCCCCTCCCGGCATGCAGCAACAGCAGCAGATGAACGAAATGCGTCAGAAGATGCAGGCGACGCAGGAATCGGTGATGCGCCGCAACCTGACCGACGAGCAGTTCAACCAGTACAACCAGAAACGCGCTGAAATGCAGTCCCAGAAGCGCGTGTCCATGTACACGGTGAACGCCAAGGGCGAACTTGAACGCAAGATGGTTGTGATCGGCCTGTCGGACGGCAACTATGCCGAAATCATCCGCGGCGCCGAAGAGGGGGATACGTTCGTCCGCTCGGCGACGTCGACGAAAGCCAAGAAATAATGTCCGCCGCGCCCAGAACGCCTGACAACAAGGCGATCATCTCGTGCCGTAACCTCACCAAGGTTTACCGCATGGGCGACCAGGAAGTGCACGCTCTTCGCGGCGTGACGCTGGATATCCACCAGGGCGAGTTCGTCGCGATCATGGGCCCGTCAGGCTCCGGAAAATCTTCGCTGATGAACCTTGTCGGCGCGCTCGACCGTCCCACATCGGGGGAGATGTGGATCAACGGCCGGGAGCTGTCGCAGATGAGCCGCGACGAACTGGCGGATCTTCGCAACGAAACGCTCGGCTTCGTGTTCCAGCAGTTCAACCTGCTGGGCCGTCAGGACGCGCTGTCCAATGTGAAACTCCCGCTGCGCTACGCCCGCCAGGAAGCCCGCGACATAGAGGCCCGCGCCAGGGAATGCCTTGAACTGGTGGGCCTCGGCACACGTCTCGACCACCGCCCCATGCAGCTATCCGGCGGCCAGCAGCAACGCGTGGCCATCGCCCGCGCGCTGGTGAACCGCCCGCGTATCCTGCTGGCCGACGAACCGACCGGCGCGCTCGACACAAAGACCACGGACGAGATCATGAATCTGCTGGTTGAACTGAACCGGCAGGGCATCACCATTGTCCTCATCACCCACGAACCGGAAGTGGCGGAATATGCGACCCGCCAGATCCACTTCCGCGACGGGTCCATCGAATCCGACAGCGCCAATCCAGGCCGTGTCCAGCCCGCGGAAGCCCACGCATGAAGATCGCCATCGCGACGACCTCGGCGCTTGAGGCCCTGCTCTCCAATCCGCTGCGCAGCCTCCTGACCATGCTCGGCATCATCATCGGCGTTGGATCGGTGATGATCATGATGTCGATAGGCGAAGGCGCCCGCGCGCAGATCGACGCTCAGATCGCCAGCGTCGGCACCAACATGCTGACGCTGCAACCCGGCGGCATGCAGCGCGGCGGCCGCCAGCAGGGCGGCGGCTCCGGCCGTCCATTCACCGAAGGCGACGTCGAAGCGGTCGCCCAACTCCCCTTCGTCGAGGGCGCCACGGGCGTGCTGAGCGGGCAGGTGACGGCCGTTTCAGAAACCGCCAACTGGATGACCAATATACAGGGCGGCGGCGCGGACTATTTCCGGGTCAACAACTGGGACGTCACGGAAGGCCGTCTGTTCGACGATCAGGAAGCGCGTTCGGGCTCGGCCGTCGTGGTGATCGGGCGCACCACGGCCGAAAATCTTTTCCCGCAAGGCGGCGCGCTCGGCCAGCGCATCCGGATCAACAGCGTTCCGGTCGAAATCATCGGCATCCTTGAACCCAAAGGGCAAAGCGGCGGCGGGATGCAGGACCGCGACGACACGATTATCGGCCCGCTCTCCATGGTCCGGAACCGCGTGACAGGGGGCAGCCGCTGGGTCTCCCGTCACGTGTCCCGCATCCAGTTTCTCGTGCAGGACGGGTATGACGTTTTACAGGCGCAGGACGAAGTGTCTGTTGTGATGCGCGAAAGGCGGCGCGTCCAACCCGGTCAAACCGATAATTTCACCATTTTTAACTTTGCCGACATGATAAAGCAGCGAGGCGCTGCGATGGACACGATGAGCATGCTCCTGGCGTTCACGGCCGCGGTCACCCTGATCGTGGGCGGAGTGGGTGTCATGAACATCATGCTTGTCTCCGTTACGGAGCGCACAAGGGAGATTGGTTTGCGCATGGCGATCGGCGCACGCGGATCTGACATTCTCGGCCAGTTTCTGGTCGAGGCTGTGGCGCTGTGCACGGTTGGAGGCGTGATCGGTATGGTGATCGGCTGGATCGGCGCCTTTGGAGCGGCCCAGCTTGGCGGATGGCCGATGTCGGTCAGCCCCGTGATTGTCGGCACGGCCTTGGGGGCGGCGGCCTCTGTCGGCCTCATATTCGGATTCTTCCCAGCTCGCCGCGCCGCACGGCTCGATCCAATTCAGGCTCTACGACATGATTGATTCCAAACTCGCTCGCGGCGTCTCCATCGGCGCGATGGCCGCTCTGGTCACCGGCTGCGGCCACCTTCCCATCATCGAACCCGCGTTCGAGGACATGGCGGAAAAGCGCGCCGGCATGCCCGGCGACTGGACTGTGAAGCCGATGACCGGCGACACATCCCAGCTCATCGCCGACTACAGCGTGTTCGGCGACCCTCAACTCCTCGCCCTGATCCAGGAAGCGCTCGAAAACAACCGCAGCCTCCGCGCCGCCCAGGAATCGGTCCGCATCTCGGAAGCCGCCCTGAAGCAGACACGCGCCGGCCTCTGGCCTTCGCTGCGCGCCGCGCTCGGCGTGGGCGCCACGGATGGCGGCCCGTTCGATACCGATCTCGACAACGAGACCTATTCGTTCAGCGTCACCGGCGGCTACTCGTTCGACATCATGGGCGACGTGTCGGCCAGCATCAAATCCTCGATCGCGGGCCTGCGCTCCACCGAAGTCACCTACGAACTCGCCCGCCGCAACCTGGCCGCCAGCGTGGCGCGCCTGTATTTCGCGGTGATCGAACAGTCGCAACAGCTTGAGCTGGACCGCCAGTCCCTCACCCGCCAGCGCGACACCTTCCGCATCACCAACACCCGCTTCGAAGCCGGCTCGGTCGCGCGCGATGATCTTGTGCTCGGCGAAGCCAGCCTGGCGTCGGCTGAAGACTCGATCCTGCAATCCGAAGCGTCCTATCGCGCCGCGATCCGCTCGCTCGAAATCGCGCTGGGCCGCTTCCCGCAGAACCAGTTGCAGGTGACGGGTTCCTTGCCTGCGGCTCCGGCCGCGCCGTCCATGGGCGTGCCCGAACTCACCATCCGTTCGCGCCCCGACGTGGTCGCGGCCGAACTCAACCTGATCCAGGCCTTCGCCAGCGAGCGGATCGCGAAACTGTCGCGCTGGCCCCGCCTCGACGCCGATCTCGGCCTCGTTCTGGCCAACAGCAACCAGCCCGACACCGACGACCTGTTCGACTTCGACAACCTCGCCTTCAACGTCGGTGTGTCGCTTGCCCAGACGATCTTCGACGGCGGCGCCACGACCGGCCGCATCCAGAGCGCCGAAGCGCAGAAACGCCGCGCGCTGGAACAGTACGGCCAGACGATCATCGAAGCATATGGCAACATTGTCGGCGCCATTGACCAGTTCAACACCCTGGAATCGCGCGCCCGTGCGGCAAACGCTTCGGCCCAAGCCAACCGCGAAGTGCTGCGTCTAGCGGAACTGCGCTACAATGAAGGCAGCCAGAACCTGCTCGACCTGATCCAGGTGCGCGAGCGTTCGGATGCGGCGGAAAGCGCCCTGCTCTCCAACCAGCGCGCCCGCCTCGAACAGTGGATCGCCCTGCACACGGCGCTCGGCGGCGACCCGCTCACCGCCTCGGCGCTCCCCACAGAAGAAGACACGGCCCGCGAACTGCTGCCGTAAAACTTCATCGCAAACAAAGTCTCATGATCGGCCCGGGCAGCAATGTCCGGGCCGTTTCCGTTACGTCGCCTCCATCGCCTTCCCTCTCGCCCGCCAGCGATCTAGGCTCGCCGCCAGATCAGGGAGACAGCGATGATAAGGCAGATCCTTCTTGGCGGCGCAGCGGCATGCGCACTGGTCCTTTCCGCCTGCAACAACGAACCCAGCGCGACCGTCGCCGACGCGGAAAAATTCCTTGCCGAAGCAGAAGCGGAACTGACCGAGTTTTATGAATACTCGGCCCGCATCGCGTGGGTGAACGCCACCTACATCAATCACGATACGGACTGGCTGAACGCGAAAGCCAGCTCCGAAGGCACGCAGATCGGCGTGCGCCTCGCCAACGCGACCAAGCGTTTCGAAGGTCTCGATCTGCCGCCGGAAATGGCGCGCAAGATGAACATCCTCCGCACCGGCCAGGTTCTGCCCGCGCCTGACGGCAAGGAATTCGCCGACGAACTCGCGCAAATAACCACCCGCCTGCAAAGCACCTATTCCACCGGCAAATACACGATCGACGGCAAGGAACTGACGCTCGACGACCTGTCGGACATCATCGAGACCTCGCGCGACCCTGCGAAACTCAAACAGGCATGGGAAGGCTGGCACACCGTCTCGCCGCCAATGAAGGCCGGCTACGCGCGCATGGTCGAGATCGTGAATCAGGGCGCGAAGGAACTCGGCTTCGAGAATCTCGCCGGCATGTGGCTGGCCAATTACGACATGCCCTCCGCCGAGATGGAGAAGGAGGTCGAGCGCCTGTGGGGCCAGGTCGAACCGCTCTACAAAGAGCTGCACTGCCATGTGCGCGGCCGCCTGAACGAAACCTATGGCGACGCCGTGCAGCCCGCGACCGGTCCCATCCGCGCCGACCTGCTCGGCAATATGTGGGCGCAGCAGTGGAACACCATCTATCCGCTCGTCGGCCCCGAAACGGCCGACCCCGGCTATGACCTCACCAAAGTGTTGGCCGCAAAAGGATATGACGCGAAGAAGATGGTCGAGACGGGCGAAACCTTCTTCACCTCGCTCGGCCTCGATCCGCTGCCCGCAACCTTCTGGGAGCGGTCAATGATCGCCCGCCCCACCGACCGTGAAGTGGTCTGCCACGCATCCGCCTGGGACGTGGATAATCTGGACGACCTGCGCATCAAGATGTGCACCCAGGTGAATGCGGAGGACTTCAACACCGTCCACCACGAACTCGGCCACAATTTCTACCAGCGCGCCTACAAGGATCAGGCGATCCTGTTCCGCAACGGCGCGCATGATGGCTTTCACGAAGCCATCGGCGACTTCATCGCCCTGTCGATCACGCCGGAATACCTTCAGCAGATCGGCCTGATCGATCGCGTGCCGCCCGCCTCAGCAGACCTTGGCCTGCTCATGGATCGGGCGCTGGAGAAGATCGCCTTCCTGCCCTTCGGCCTTCTGGTCGATCAGTGGCGCTGGCAGGTGTTCCGCGGCGAGGTCACCCCTGACCAGTACAACGATGCATGGTGGGCGCTGCGCACGAAGTATCAGGGCGTCGCGCCGCCCGGCCCGCGCCCCGCCGATGCGTTCGATCCCGGCGCGAAATATCACATCCCGGGCAACACACCTTATCTGCGCTATTTCCTGTCCTTCGTGATGCAGTTCCAGTTCCACAAGGCGGCGTGCGAACAGGCCGGATGGACCGGCCCGCTCCACCGCTGCTCGATCTATGGCGACAGGCAAGTCGGCGCGAAGCTCAACGCGATGCTGGAAAAAGGCATGAGCCAACCCTGGCCCGACACGCTGGAGCTTTTCACCGGCACACGCGAAATGGACGCCAGCGCAATGGCCGAATATTTTGAACCGCTGAGCGTCTGGTTGAAGGAACAGAACGCCGGCCGCACATGCGGGTGGTGAAGTGGATCAGGCGCCAACTGCCGCTGCGAGCAGGTTGAACAGCACGAAACCCAGCACCAGCCCCAGAGGCGCCGCCACGATCGCCAGAGTCTGGGCGGCCAGACACGAACGCGCATATTGGAGCACGCCGCGCGTCCGGCGTGTCGCCTCTCCAAGTATTCGGCCAAGCACGAGAACCCCGGGCGCCTGCACGAGAAGGAAACCGCCAAGCGCGGTGCTCAGGCTTGGCGCACCCGTAAACGCAGCCCCCAGCGGATCCGGCCCGCCGGTCACGGCGTCCGCCCACGCGAGCATAGCGTCGCCCTGCCGGAAAACCGTCATCACGCAGACGGTGATGACCGCATAAGCCGCGAAGCCGATGAGTCCGGCCATAAAGCCGTTCCCTAGCGACAATCCACGGGGCTGGATAAGCCGCCCTGCAACCGGGGTCATAAGCGCCGTCAAAACAGTTCCCGCGATAACGACCGCGACGCTCACAAGCAGGGCGATCAGCAGCGTGTCGGGAAACCCATCATTGAAGACGGGCGCGAGTTCCGCAAACGGCGCGATAAAGGCCATCGCCTGCCCGGCCAGGGGCATGCTGACAAGCGTAAGCGCAGCGGCGGCCGTTACCGCCACGATGAAACGCATGGCTCCCTTTGCGCGCAGATCCACGCGCTGCACCAGAAACCACGCAAACGCGAGGATGCCGGGCGCATACAGCACAATCTTGGCCGCGAGACTCCAATGCAGCGGCAACGGCTCATCGTCCACAAAGCCGTTGGCGGCGTCCTCCCCCATAAGCATGGACGCCAGCGCAGCCAGCGCGACATTGCCGGATATGATGCCCGTTATCTCCACATCCAGCGCGTAGGCGAGATCCGCTGCGGGCGGCCAGAAAGCGCCCACCACCGCAACAGCCAGCGCGGTCATGAAGGCAAGCGCGACAATGGCGAACATGCCCTGAAAAGCTGCGATAGCGGCGTTGTCGAGATCGGCGCGCCCGCCGGGCGCAATGCGCTGAACCGCCCAGATCAACAACGCCGCAATCGCGGCGCCGAAAGCCGCGACCAGCGCGAAGACAGCAGCAGCCGCAAACACGACAAGCTTGCCAATCCCGCCGCCTGCCGGGCCGCCGCCATTGTCCGGATGCGTAAGATCGTAGAGCGCATACGCATTCATCTGATCAAGGCTGGTCGCCGGCCCTCTGATCGGCGACCCCGCCTTGTGGAAATTCCCCCAGAAATTGTCGCTCATATCAACCGGCCCCACGCCATATCCCGGCGAACACCCTAGACATCTGCGGCTGAATGCAAAGCAACAACCGAACCAGCGAATGGGAACAAGCGCGGCGATCAGCGGGTGAAGTAGTCAATCATGGCGTCCGCCGCGGCCGCGCCCAGCTTGCGCGCATCCTCCGGCGGAATCATGTCCCACAACTCCACCGTGATCCCCGGCGCCTTCAGCGCATCCAACGCCCATCCCTTCGACGTGCCGCTGTTCTCGGCATGCGCATACCTCCATTCCGGCGGCGCGGCGAGGCTGGCTTTGAACGCCTGCTCCAGAAACGGC
>CAZJZQ010000140.1:6288-7731 GCA_964550535.1 uncultured Rhizobium sp. | reverse complement strand
GAATTGGCTGGGGAAGAATTCCGGGGGCGTTCAATCTGTCCTTCGGTTTGACGCCAGTGAGTGCGGCGATTCTTTCCCTGCGAGGCGGGGCGGACTTCGCGTTGGTTCAGTGCGCTTCGGCCCAGGATCTGGCGGCGTGGGCCTCGACAATGAGGGGAACGTTGAGGGTCAGCACCGGTTGCGTGGCGTTGGACATGGTTTCGCGGGCGACGCCGATGAGCGCCTCCGCTTCGGTCTCCGGGCATTCGAAGACGAGTTCGTCGTGGACCTGGAGAAGCATCTTCGCTTTCAGGCCCGCAGCTTTCAGGGCGGCGGGGATGCGGATCATTGCGCGTTTGATGATGTCGGCGGCGGAGCCTTGCAGCGGGGCGTTGATCGCCTGGCGTTCGCCGAAGCTGCGTTCGGCGCCGTTGGGGGATTTGATCTGGGGCAGCCAGACCTTGCGGCCGAAAATGGTGTTCACATAGCCGTGCTCGCGCGCGAACGTGCGGTGTTCTTCCATGTAGTCCTGAATGCCCGGGAATTTCATGAAGTAGGATTTGATGTAGCCGCCCGCTTCCTCGCGCGGGATCGAAAGCTGGCGCGCGAGACCGAAGGCGGAGATGCCGTAGATGATGCCGAAATTGATCGCCTTCGCCTTGCGGCGGATCATCGGGTCCATGCCCTGCACGGGCACGTTGAACATTTCCGAAGCGGTCATTGCGTGAATGTCGACGCCGTCGTGGAAGGCCTGGCGCAATGAGGGAATGTCGGCGACGTGGGCGAGCAGGCGCAGCTCGATCTGGCTGTAGTCGGCGGAGACGAGGACATTGCCTTCCTCCGCGATGAAGGCTTCGCGGATCTTGCGGCCTTCCTCGGTGCGGATCGGGATGTTCTGGAGGTTGGGATCCGTGGAGGCGAAGCGGCCGGTCTGCGCGCCCGCGAGCGAATAGGAGGTGTGGACGCGGCCCGTCTCCGGGTTGATCGCTTCGCGCAGCGTCTCGGTGTAGGTCGAGCGCAGCTTGGACAGCATGCGCCAGTCGAGCAGCACTTTGGGCAGTTCGTGGCCGTAGGCGGCGAGGTCTTCGAGCGTGTCGGCGCCGGTGGCCCAGGCGCCGGTCTTGGTTTTCTTGGCGCCGGCGACATCGGCGAGGCCCATCTCGTCGAACAGGATTTCGCCAAGCTGTTTCGGGCTGCCGAGATTGAAGGGGCGGCCGGCGAGCTTGTGCGCTTCGTCTTCGAGCGCGGCCATGCGTTGCGCGAACTCTCCCGAGAGGCGGGACAGGTGGTTGGCGTCGACCTTCACGCCGGCCACCTCCATCGCGGCGACCACCGGGATAAGCGGGCGGTCCTGTGTTTCATAGACGGATGCGACCTGTTCGAGCGGCAGGCGCGGGCGCAGACGTTCCCACAGACGCAGCGTGACGTCGGCGTCCTCGGCGGCGTAGCGCGTGGCGGTGTCGA
>CAZJZQ010000140.1:5694-6278 GCA_964550535.1 uncultured Rhizobium sp. | reverse complement strand
GCGAGGTCGAAGGTGATCTGCGATTTGCCCGAGCCGATGATCTCCTTGATCGGTACGGGCGTGTGGCCGAGGTGATGCTCTGACAGTTCGTCCATGCCGTGATTGTTGCGGCCGGCGTCGAGGACGAAGGACAGGAGCATCGTGTCGTCGATCGGCGCGACATCGACGCCGAGGCGCGAGAAGATGCAGAGATCGTATTTTATGTTCTGGCCGATCTTGAGGACGGCGGGATCTTCCAGCAGCGGCTTCAGTGCGGCGACGGCGTCGTTGAACGGAATCTGGTCGGGGGCTTTCTCCGCCAGCAGGTCTGCGCCCGAGCGGTGGCGCAGGGGGATGTAGCAGGCGCGGCCGGGGGCGAGGGCGAGCGAGACGCCGACGAGTTTGGCCGCGGCGGCGTTGAGGCCGTCGGTCTCGGTGTCGATGGCGCAGAAGCCCTGGCCGCGCGCCCTGGCGATCCATTCTTCGAGGCGCGGCAGGGCGAGGACGGTTTCGTAGGCGTCGAGGTTGAAGGGCGCATCCTGCGGCGGCCGGGGCGCGGTGGAGCCGCCGGTCCTGAGGCCGTTGGTTTGGGGGGCGGCGGGCTT
>CAZJZQ010000140.1:0-5684 GCA_964550535.1 uncultured Rhizobium sp. | reverse complement strand
CTTTGCGGTTGCGGAGGGGGCGGTTGCGGAGGGGGCGGCCGCGGTCGCGGCGGGCGTGGCTTCGCCGCCGAGGGTTTCCTTCACGCGGCGATGAAGCGTGCGGAATTCCATCTCTTCGAGGAAGGCGAGGAGCGGGCCGGGGTCGGGGTCGCAGACGCCGAGATCCTCCACCGGGCAGGGCACGGGGGCGTCGTCCTTCAGCGTGACCAGCACTTTCGAGATGCGCGCCTTGTCCGCATGTTCGATCAGGCTCTCGCGGCGCTTGGGCTGTTTGATCTCTCCGGCGCGGGCGAGGAGGGTTTCGAGGTCGCCGTATTCGTTGATGAGCTGGGCGGCGGTCTTCACGCCGATGCCGGGCACGCCGGGGACATTGTCCACGCTGTCGCCGCACAGGGCCTGCACGTCGATCACCTTGCCGGGGGTGACGCCGAACTTCTCGAACACGGCTTCGGCGCCGAGGCGGCGGTCTTTCACTGTATCGACCATGCTGATGCGGTCTGTGATCAGCTGCATCAGGTCCTTGTCGGAGGAGACGATGGAGACGCGGGCGCCCTTGGCGGCGGCCTGGCGGGCGTAGGTGGCGATGAGGTCGTCGGCTTCGAAGCCGAGCACTTCCAGCGCGGGTTGGCCGAAGGCGATGGCGGCCTGACGTACGAGCGGGAATTGCGGGATGAGGTCCGCCGGCGGTTCGGGCCGGTGGGCCTTGTACTGGCCGTAGAGTTCATTGCGGAAGGTGATGGCGGACGCATCGAAGATGCAGGCGAAGTGGGTGGGCTGTTCGGAGTTCTTGAGATCTTCGAGCAGCTTCCACAGCATGTTGCAGAAGCCGGAGACGGCGCCGACAGGCAGGCCGTCGGTCTTGCGCGTGAGCGGCGGCAGGGCGTGGAAGGCCCGGAAGATAAAGCCCGAGGCGTCGATCAGATAAAGGTGGCTGGTTTCGTCGATGGGACGCGAAACGGGCATGAAGCGGCCTCCGGCTTTGAGGGCGAGCGATAGCAGGGGCCTGCGCGCGCGGCCAGTTTGAAGCGGACGGGCTTTAGGGAAAACGCCAAGTGGACGCTACGTAAATCTGATAGTACGGTATATTAATTGATCCCTGTCATCATTGAGAAAATTACGCCTATCGGGGTTCTCAATGTCTGACGCCAAAATTGCCGCGCCGTTTGCGCTGCCGCCTGGACTTGCGGGTCTGAAGACGATTCCGAAGTGGAGTCTCGAATACTATAAAAACTCGATGACGGTGACCGGTGCGATCCTGGCGTTGCTGGGAGCCCCGCCGCTTGTGCACTTCTTTGGCGTGTGGATCCTGGCGCCGTGGCTGGTGACGGCGCTGAGCCTGCTGCTGCTGACCATGAATCTCGGCTATCGCGCCCTGCTCGGCGAGAAGGGACTGGGCGGCTGGCTGATGGTTGCGCATGGCGCGCTGGTGGGCGTGTGGATGGCGACGGCTGTAGCCTACTGGACGACAGGTAATCCGGCGGCGTGGGCGCTGGGCCTGACCATCGCCACGTCGTGGGTGGTGCATGTCATCTTCACCAATCGCGGCGACATGCGCGTCACGATGCTGATGCTGGCCATTTGCGCCGTGCCGACGCTGGGCTTCCTGCTGTATGTGTGCTGGACCAGCTATCCCGCCTGGGTTGCGGTGAGCGTGACGATCTCGGCGATCGCGATGGTGGCGAGCATCCTTGCTTCGGCGCGGATGGCGAACCGGTTGTTCAACGATCTTCAGAATGCGCTGACCGCTGCGGCTGCGTCGCGGGCGCGGCTGGAGTTTGCGATCGACGGCGTGGGCGACGGCTATTTCGAATATGACATCGACAACGACCGGCACGAGCCGAATGCGCGCCTGTCGCGGCATCTGGGGTATGACGATCCGGCGTCGGACATGCGCGCCGTGCTGTCGCGCATACATCCGGACGATATGGCCGAAACGGTGAGAGGATTCGCTGCGGCGAAGTCCGGTGCGGAATCGGAGTTCGATCGCGATGTGCGTCTGCTCACCAAGTCGGGCGAGATCCGCTGGATGAATGTGCGGGCGCGCCTGCTGGTCCTGCCGGGCGAGCCGCGCCGCCTGATCGGTACAATGGTGGACCTGACGCACCGCAAGAAGCTGGAGGACGATCTGCGCGCCGCGATCGGCGAGGCGGAAGCCAGCAACAAGGCGAAAAGCGAGTTCCTGGCCAATATGAGCCACGAAATCCGCACGCCGTTGAACGGCGTGCTGGGCATGGCGCAGGCTCTGGAAGCCGATGACATGCCATCCGCGCAACGCGAGAAGGTGTCGATCATCCTCGACAGCGGCAAGTCGCTGATGGCGCTGCTGAACGATGTGCTGGACCTGTCGAAGATCGAGGCGGGAAAGCTGGAAATCTCGACCGTGCCCGGCGATTTTCTGCATACGATGAAACGCACGCGCCAGTTGTTCCAGACGCAGGCCGAAGACAAGGGCCTGGACCTGTCGGTGCGGTATGACTCAAGCTTCCCGCAGCGCCTGACCTATGATCCGGTGCGCGTGCGGCAGTGCGTGTCGAACATGCTGTCCAACGCAATCAAGTTCACCGCGAAGGGCCGCGTGGAAGTTTCGATCAACGCCACGAAGCATGCCGATGGCGGGCATATGGTGTCGGTCGAAGTGACGGATACGGGCATCGGTATGAACCCCGAGGTTCAGGCCAAGCTGTTCAGCGCGTTCACGCAGGCTGACGGCGCCACGACGCGGCAGTTCGGCGGATCGGGCCTCGGGCTTGCGATCTCGCGCCAGCTTGCGCGCCTGATGGGCGGCGACATGACCGTGACGAGCGAAGTGGGGCGCGGATCGTGCTTCCGCCTGACCTTCCGTGCTGGCGAGGCCGCGCCAGAGGTGAAGGGGGCGCCTGCGCCGTCGCTGTCGCCTTCAGCGACGCGCACGTCGCTACGCGGGGTGCGGGTGTTGCTGACCGACGATAACGCCATCAACCGCCAGGTGGTGAAACTGTTCCTTGCGCCGCAGGGCTGCGAGATCGTGGAAGCGACCAACGGCAAGGAGGCGCTGGATAAGGTGTCGTCGGAGCCTTTCGACATCGTGCTTCTGGACGTGCACATGCCGGTGATGGACGGCAAGGAGGCCATCCAGCGCCTGCGCGCGGCGAAGCAGGACTGGAGCCGGCTGCCGGTTATCGCGCTGACTGCGGACGCGATGAGCGGCGACCGCGAGAAGTATCTGGCGCTGGGGATGACGGACTATGTCTCCAAGCCTGTCGATCAACGCGAACTGATCGCGAAGATGCATCAGGTGCTGGGTCTGTCGGCGGCTGCGCCGGGTGTTGCGAAGGCGGGATAGGTATTCCGCTATTGCGGGAGCATCGCGCAGGCGGCGAGTGCAAGCGCCAGCAGGCAGAAGGCGATCCTGTATCCCAGCCGCGACATGGCGGTGTCCCCCGCGGGCGGATTCGCCCGGCGGAGGTGAGCTTTAGCATGAGGGCGTTACTCGCGCCATCGAGGCGTCGCGTTGCGCCCGTTTCCTGCGTCCGGTACCGCTCGGTTTGAGGCCGCAGATCGTGACCTCAAACGAGGGGGGACGATAAAAGACTCTGAAAATATTCCGGAAACTGTCGATTCGGGCGTGAGGGTTTTTCTCGTGCGCGGCGAACGGGTGGTTTTGGACCGGGACGTGGCCGCTGCTTTTGGGGCGGAAACGAAGCGAGTAAATGAAGCGCGCGCGCGTAACCCAGCCAAATTCGCCGAAGAGCACGCGTTTCAGCTCAGCGTGCGGCAGCACGCTTTGGAGATTTCTGAAACCACGTTGCGGGTGAGCAGGTGAAGGACGCTTCGCGTCCTGACCGGGCCCCGGCCTGCGCCGGGGATGCGGTTGATAGAGCGCCCCACGAATTGCGAGCCGGCGGTGAGTATATGTCCGCGCTTGATGGGAGCCGCGTCCGGACGTTACGCCTCGCCGCTCATATAGCGGGGGAGCCAATCTTCGTGGGCTTTGCGGAGGGTGGAGAGGGGGATTGAAGCCGCTTTGCCAGACTCAATGTCATCGAATGCGATGACAACTGCGTCGCCGCCGAACTTACCTTGGAAGTCCACCACGACGCCTGAAGCCTCTGCGAGTTCATTGGCGATCGCCCCGGAGACGGATGGATCGGCCGCAAGAAGATAGAGAGCCTGTCCTTCACCGAAGCGGGCTGCCACTGCCGAGGAGCGCTGAGTCGGCGGGTCGATCATCACGCCCAGGCCGGAGGAGAGCGCCATCTCGGCGGCGGCGCAGACGATGCCGCCTTCGGATACATCGTGGACTGCGCGGACTTTGCCGTCGTGGATCAGTTTGCGGACGAACGCGGCGTTGCGTTTCTCGATGGCAAGATCGACCGGCGGCGCGGGCCCTGCGGCGGCGCCATCGAGGCCTAGGATAGTTCGAGCGTAAAGCGACGCACCGAGATGGGAGGGTGCATCGCGAAGATTGCCGCGCACGAGGAGGAGATCGTCGCCATCCTTTGCGCCTTTCAGCGTGGCGATTTTCGACACGTCCTCGATCAGCCCAATGCCGCCCACCACCGGCGTCGGAGGAATCCCGACGCCGTCGGTTTCGTTGTAGAGGGAGACGTTGCCGCTCACGACGGGGAAGTCGAGCACGCGGCAGGCTTCGGCCATGCCTTCGATGGCTTTTACGATCACGCCCATGGTGGCGGGCTTTTCAGGGTTGCCGAAATTGAGGTTGTCGGTGATCGCGATGGGCGTGGCGCCCACGGCGGAGAGGTTGCGGTACGCTTCGGCCACGGCCTGCTTGCCGCCCTCGAACGGATCGGCGGCGACATAGTGCGGGTTGCAGTCGGAGGTGATGGCCAGCGCCTTGTTCGTGCCGTGGATGCGCACGATAGCGGCGTCGCCGCCGGACTGGGATGAGTCCACTGTGTCGCCCATCACGTGGCGGTCATACTGCTCCCAGATCCAGCGTTTGGACGCCATGTCGGGCGAGGACATGAGTTTCAGGAGGACTTCGCCATAGTCGGCGGGCTCGGGATATTTCGAGATGTCGAGCGCGGGCGCGGGGACGGGCGGCGTCCACGGACGGTCATAGTTCGGCGCGTCGTTGGCGAGAGGGGCGACGGGGATGTCGCACACGACCTCGCCCTGTTGTTTCAGGACGATGCGGCCGGTGTCTGTGGTCCTGCCGATCACTTCGGCGTCGAGGTCCCACTTGTCGAAGATGGCCTTGGCGACGTGCTCCTGTCCCGGCTTCAGGATGATGAGCATGCGTTCCTGGCTTTCCGAGAGCATCACCTCATAGGCGGTCATGCCGGTTTCGCGTTTTGGCACGGCGTCGATGTCCATCTCGATGCCGACGCCTCCCTTGTCCGCGATCTCGACGGAGGAGGAGGTGAGACCGGCGGCGCCCATGTCCTGGATGGACTGGATTGCGTCGGTCGCCATGAGTTCGAGGCAGGCTTCGATCAGCAGTTTTTCCACGAAGGGATCGCC
This sequence comes from uncultured Rhizobium sp., assembly GCA_964550535.1. GTDB lineage: Bacteria > Pseudomonadota > Alphaproteobacteria > Caulobacterales > Hyphomonadaceae > UBA7672. The sequence goes on along the minus strand of CAZJZQ010000140.1, from coordinate 221 downwards.
GACCTGAACGGTGGGGCGTTTCTCTTCGTCGCCTTCAGAGAATTCGGCCGACGCCATGGTGGCGCCGTGGATGCCGTCGCGGCCGGTTTTGGAGCCGACATAGAAAATCGAGAGGCCGGGCTCCGCGCCGCGCGAGTAGAAGATGCGGTCCTGCTTCGCGAGGCCGACCGCCATCGCGTTGACGAGGATGTTGCCGTTATAGCCTTTGTGAAACTGCGTCT
>CAZJZQ010000139.1:0-7829 GCA_964550535.1 uncultured Rhizobium sp. | reverse complement strand
CATCAGCAGCGCCATGAACAACACCGCCGCACGCGGCGCGGGCGCGCCAATCGCCTGCCCCCAGCGCGACGCCACGCGTGCAACATCGTGGTTGGAGAACGCCCAGCTCGGCCAGCCGTCATCCGCCCCCTCACCCCACTGGCGCAAAACCTCGGCCATGCGCTCGACGCCCGGCCAATCTTTCAGGAAATCGAACGCATAGGCGGTGTGCAGCCCCGCCTTTCCGCGCGTGTATTGCTCCATCAGGCCGTAAGACCCCGGCGCCAGCTCACCCACCGTCATCCGCGCACCGCGCCCGTCCATCACCTCGCGCAGCTTCGCAATGAACTCCAGCGACTCCGGCTGGTTGGAGTTGTACGCATGCTCCTGCATATCGCGCGGCAAAGCAGGCGCCGGATTTCCTGACGGCGGATTATCGCGCAGCTGCGCGTCATGAACAAAATAGTTCGCCACATCCAGCCGGAAGCCATCCACCCCGCGATCCAGCCAGAAACGCGCAATGTCCAGCACAGCAGACCGCACCGCATCGCTGCGTAGGTTCAGGTCCGGCTGGCTGGCCAGGAAATTGTGCAGGTAATATTGCCGCCGCCGCGGTTCCCATGTCCACGCTGGCCCGCCGAACCAGGCCTGCCAGTTGTTGGGAGGCGAACCATCCGGCTTCGCGTCCGCCCACACATACCAGTCCGCCTTGTCGTTATCGCGGTTCTGCCGGCTCTCCTGAAACCACGCATGATCCGCTGACGAGTGCGACCACACCTGATCGATGATGACCTTCAACCCCAGCGCATGTGCATCCTTCAGCACGCGATCGAAATCAGCGAGCGTTCCGAACATCGGATCGACATCGCGATAATCCGCGACATCATAGCCATAATCGCGCATCGGGCTCTTGAAGAATGGCGACAGCCATATCCCGTCCACGCCCAGCGACTTCACATACTCCAGCTTGGCCGCAACGCCCTTCAGGTCGCCAACGCCATCCCCGTTCGAGTCCATGAAGGACCGTGGATAGATCTGGTAAAGCACCGCCCCGCGCCACCAGTTGTTCGTATCGCCCGTCATCGGACCTGATCCCATTAACCGTACCGCCGCGCGCGGCTCCAAGCTCGCCCGAAGATGGCGGCACATCGATTGCTTTTCTCCCAATGAGCGAAGCGCCGAAAGGTCCTTTGCCCCTATTTTCACAGGCCGACCGGGCCGCGAACAGGACGATTTCACATGCAAGCGGCCAGTTCGGCACACTTTGCGGCCCCCGCGCCCCACGTCCCCCGTGCGGACAGCCGCATCGGCTGGGTCGATTACGCCAAGGGACTCTGCATTCTTCTGGTGGTGATGTTTCACACGGTTAACCACTATGAGAACGCCGTGGGCGAAACTGGCTGGATGCGGTGGATGGTGGATTTCTCCAAGCCGTTCCGCATGCCCGACTTCTTCCTCGTTTCCGGCCTGTTCCTCGCCCGCACCATCAACGCGCCGTTGCGCGACTTCATTGACCGCAAGGTGTTCCACTTCGCCTACTTCTACCTGCTCTGGCTCACCATCACGCTGGTCATCACCGACAACGACGTGCTGCGCGCAAACCCTGTCGAGTGGGTTCGCATGTTCGCCTGGCACATCATCCAGCCGGTCGGTACGCTGTGGTTCGTCCACATGCTGGCGATCTTCTACATCTTCACGCGCGCCATCCGCTCCGCTCCCGCCTGGGCCGTGCTGGCCGTGGCTGGCGGCCTCCAGATCGCCCACCAGGGCGGCTGGCTCGACACACCCTCCTTCGCCCTCAGCCGCGCGATGGATTATTACGTGTTCTTCTTCTTCGGCTACACCGCATCCACCTTCGTTTTCGCCTTCGCCGAGCAGGCGCGCGGCCGCCGTCTCGAAACCATCGGCGTGCTCGCCGCCTGGGGCGTGGGCAATTGGTGGCTGACGCAGCAAGGCGTTCACTTCATCCCGGGCGCCGGACTCCTCATGGGCTTCGCCGGAGCGCTGGCCGTGATCCAGCTTTCGGTTCTCCTCGCCCAGACCAATATGGCGGGCGCGATCCGCTATTGCGGCAAGAATTCGATCGTCATCTATCTCACCTTCTTCTTCCCCATGCTGGCGCTGGAGCGCACGCTGGCGAAGGTTCAGGTAATCCCGGATACCGGCCTCGCCTGCGCGATCATCATAGCGATGTCGGTGGCCCTGCCGTTGGCCTTCCACGCGATGATCAAGCGCACGCCCCTGATCGCGCTCTACGTGCGTCCGGACTGGGCGAAGCTACAATCATCGTGCACCGCTGCAAAACCTGCCCTGGCCTGAACGCGAGGACTCAGGCCGCGTCCTCGCGGTCCGATTTCGGCGCGGCCATTACCGCCAGCATGTCGTCGAGATTGGCGGACAAGGCTGCGAGCATGTCCTCCGTCTCCGCCGCAACCAGTTCGGCGGCTTCTTTCGTGACGACCGGCCCGGCTTGAGCTGGCCCGGTTTCAACTGGCCCAGCCAGAACCGGCAACGCCACGCCCGGCACCTGCCGCGCAATCGCGGCCAACAAGGCGTCGAACTCGATCGGCTTCGACACATAGTCGCTCATGCCGGCCGCGATATACGCCTCGCGGTCGCCCGCCATCGCATTGGCCGTCAGGGCGATCACCGGAATGCGGGACACCACGCCCGGCAGCTTGCGGATCTCGCCAACGGCGGTGACACCGTCCATCACCGGCATCGACACGTCCATCAGCACCAGGTCGAACGCGCCTTCCTTGACCGTCTCGACCGCCTGCAGCCCGTCGTCAACAAATGTCAGGTCATGCCCCTGCCCCGCCATCAGCGTGCGCAGCACCTTCTGGTTCACGGGATTGTCCTCCGCCACCAGGATACGCAGCCGCGCGCCGCTCATCGCCGCCGACCGGCCCGTCGCCTTCAGCACGGGCTCCACGCCTTCCCCGGTGGGAATCTCAAACCAGAACGTGCTACCGCGTCCCGTCTCCGACGACACGCCAATCTCGCCGCCCATGCACGCCGTCAGCTGTCTGGAGATCGCGAGCCCCAGACCCGTGCCGCCGAACCTCCGGCTGGTCGATGCATCCGCCTGCGAGAACCGGTTGAACAGTCGCGAGCGCGCCTCTGGCGAAATCCCGATGCCCGTATCCTTCACTTCCACGCGCAGGATGTGCGGCGCCTCGCCTGCGGTATAACCGATATGAATGGTGATCGCGCCGCGCTCCGTGAACTTCAACGCGTTAGAGACGAGGTTCAGCATGATCTGTCGCACGCGCGTCGGGTCGCCCACGATCCACGCTGGCGTCGCCGCATCGACTTTCACGTCCAGCCACAGCTTCTTCTGCGCCACAACCGACGCCATCATCGACGCAATGTCGTCAGTCACCTCCCGGATGCTGAACGCCATGCGTTCCAGCTGCAATTGCCCCGCTTCCAGTTTTGAATAATCCAGAATGTCGTTGAGGATCGCCAGCAGGTTCACCGCCGAATCCCGCGCCGTCGTCAGGTGGTCGCGCACGCCCTCATCGATCCGTCCCCGTAACGTCACTTCCAACATGCCCAGCACACCGTTCATCGGGGTGCGGATTTCGTGGCTCATCGTCGCGAGGAAGGCTGACTTCGCCCGGTTCGCCGCCTCAGCTTCGCGCTTCGCCTGCTCCAGGTCGATGTTGATCTCGCGCAGCTTCTGCGCCTCGTTCATCGAACGCGCTTCCAGCCTGCGGTCGATGAACGCCAGCACCAGCGCGATCAGAACAATGCACATCGTCACGCTGGCCACCATGGCCGCCAGCATGTTCTTCGACACCATAGCGTCGACTTCGTTCTGCACCGGGGCTGCGACCAGAACCGTCCCCGCCATACCCGTGTAGTGCATGCCGCAGATCGCCGCCGCCATCACCAGCGCCGCAACTATCCGCTGCCACATGCGCCGCAGGTTCACCGCCAGCCACAGCGCCACCGTCGCCGCCGTCAACGCGATCAACACCGAGGCCGTGAAGATCGCGGGACGATAAATCACCTCGCCCTGCACCTTCATGGCGGCCATGCCCATATAGTGCATGACGACCACGCCCATGCCGACGAAAACGCCCGATCCGATCAGGCGCGCCCAGCCCGGCTTCGCACCCAGCGCGCCAAGGCCCAGCGTCACCGCCGCAACAGCGATCACACCGGACAGGATGGTCAGCCCCGGATCATATCCTTGCTCCAGCGGAGCCTCGAACGCCGTCATGCCGATGAAGTGCATCGACCAGATGCCGCCGCCCAGCGCGATGCCGGCCATCAGGCGCCAGAACAGCTGCGTCCGCCCTTCGGAGGCGCGCATGCGTTCGGCCATGTCGAGCGAACAATAGGAAGCGATCGCGGCAATCACGAAGGACAGCAGCACGAGGCTCAACTCATGCCCGTGCGCCACGCCGCCGGTGGTGGAATCGAAACAGAAGCCGAGGATCGTCATGGACGCATCCCATGGCGCCCAAGAGTTAATCAAACCGAATTTCATGCTATGCGCACGCGGCGGCAAATAACCCCACAGCGCTCAGGTTTTTTTGTACTCCAACCAAACGAAAAGGCCCGCCGTTTCCAGCGGGCCTTCCGTCAGTCATGCTGCGAAGCCTAGTGAGGCCGCGAAGCCTCGCCAGGGTCTTTGGACGACCGGACCAGTTCGGCGCGATACGCCGCCTCGTCCGTCTCCGTCCAGGCCACCGGCGCCAGCGGCCGCACCAGCGCGCGCGCCAGCACCTGATCGATCGACGAGACCGGCACGATGGTCAGTGACGCGCGGATATTTTCCGGCAGGTCCACGAGATCTTTCTCGTTTTCATCCGGGATCAGCACCGTCTTGATGCCGCCGCGCAACGCAGCCAGCAGTTTCTCCTTCAGGCCGCCGATGGGCAGAACCCGTCCGCGCAGCGTGATCTCTCCGGTCATCGCCACATCTTTGCGCACGGGGTTGCCCGTGAGCAGGGAGACGATGGCCGTCGTCATCGCAATACCGGCCGACGGGCCGTCCTTCGGAGTCGCGCCTTCCGGCACGTGGACGTGGATGTCGGTGGTGTCGAACACCGGCGGGCGGATGCCCAGCGTCGCAGACCGCGAACGCACGAGGCTCTGGGCCGCCGAAATCGACTCCTTCATCACTTCCTTCAGGTTGCCGGTTACGGTCATGCGGCCGCGGCCGGGCATCTGCACCGCCTCGATGGTCAGCAGGTCGCCGCCCACCTCGGTCCAGGCAAGGCCTGTCACAACCCCCACCTGATCCTCGCGGTCCGCCACGCCGAAGCGGAACTTCCGCACGCCGGCGTAGGCGTTGAGGTTTTCGGCGCTGATGGTCACCGATGTCGACTTCTTCAGCTCGATCTCGCGCACGGCCTTGCGGGCCAATCGCGCCAGTTCGCGCTCAAGCGAGCGAACACCGCTCTCCCGCGTGTAGTAACGGATGAGATCACGTATCGCGCTCTCGTGAACCGTCAGTTCGCCATCCCGCAACGAGTGGTTCTCGACGATCTTGGGCAGCAGGTGCCGCTTCGAGATCTCGACCTTCTCGTCCTCGGTATAGCCCTCGATACGGATGATCTCCATCCGGTCGAGAAGCGGCTGAGGCATGTTCAGCGAGTTCGCCGTCGTGATGAACATCGTATCCGAAAGGTCGTAGTCGACCTCCAGATAGTGGTCGTTGAACGTCACGTTCTGCTCGGGGTCCAGAACCTCCAGCAGGGCCGATGACGGGTCGCCGCGATAGTCCATGCCCAGCTTGTCGATTTCGTCGAGCAGGAACAGCGGGTTGCCGCTTTTCGCTTTTTTCATCGACTGAATCACGCGGCCCGGCATGGAGCCGATATAGGTCCGGCGGTGTCCGCGGATCTCGGCCTCGTCACGCACGCCGCCCAGCGACACGCGCACGAAGTCGCGGCCCGTAGCCTTCGCGATGGACTTGCCCAGCGAGGTCTTGCCGACGCCCGGAGGGCCGACAAGACAGAGGATCGGGCCGCGCACCTTGTCCGCGCGCGTCTGCACGGCGAGGTGTTCGAGGATGCGCTCCTTCACCTTCTCCAGCCCGTAGTGGTCGGCGTTCAGCACATCTTCCGCGAACTGGAGATCGCGAACGACTTCCTTCTTGCGGTCCCACGGCAGAGACACCAGCCAGTCGAGATAGTTCCGCACGACCGTGGACTCGGCCGACATCGGCGACATCTGACGTAGCTTCTTCACTTCCTGCTCGGCCTTGGCTCGCGCCTCTTCCGACATCGGGGTCTTGGCGATCTTGTCCTCAAGCTCGCCGATCTCGTCGCGCTCGCCTTGCTCGTCGCCATCGCCCAGTTCGCGCTGGATCGCCTTCATTTGTTCGTTGAGGTAGTACTCGCGCTGCGTCTTCTCCATCTGACGCTTCACGCGGTTGCGGATCTTCCGCTCCATCTGGAGCATGCCGATCTCGCTATCCATCAGCTGGAACACGCGCTCCAGCCTTTCGGTGACGTCGGTGAGTTCGAGAAGCTGCTGCTTGTCTTCAAGCTTGATCGACAGCTGCGCCGCCACCGCATCCGCCAGGTTGGCCGGGTCGGTGATCGCGCTGACTGTGCCGACCGTCTCGGCCGGGATTTTCCGGTTCAGCTTCACATAGCTTTCGAACTGTTCGGTCACCGCGCGCATCAGCGCCGTTGATTCCGTTTCGTCCGCAGTCTGCTCCGGCAATTCGGTCAGCTCCGCGGCGTAGTAGTCCTGACGGTCGATCAGCCTCTCCAGGCGCGCGCGATTGCGGCCCTCAACCAGCACCTTCACGGTGCCGTCGGGGAGTTTCAGAAGTTGCAGGATCGTGGCGACGACGCCGATCGAATACAGATCCGACTCGGCGGGGTCATCCACCCCGGCCTCCTTCTGGGCGATGAGAAGAATCTCACCGCCATTCTTCTCGACCTCTTCGAGCGCCCTGACCGATTTGTCGCGGCCTACGAATAGCGGCGCCACCATGCGCGGAAACACGACGATATCGCGCAACGGCAGGACGGGGAGGATCGTAGCCATAACACTTGTCTCCTTGCTGCACCGCCCTCGCCTTCAAGGAAGCACGGAGGCGGGCGGAAGGGCCGGCCCCCGCTCACTTCAAGACGGGGCGGCCGGAACTTCTTATGGCTGAAAGTGGCCCGTCATGGGCCAGTGTTCAACCCACGCATTACGGCATCAACAGGTCTGCTGCGGCTCACGCAAAAATGCCGCGGCGGCTGATAACCTTGCTTCCCTTAACGCATGGGGACGCGCAAAGCCGCCGGATGAAGGTCCGGGAAACGGTCAATTGAGGGGTAGTGAACTCAGGAAGCGCTGGACGCTTCCCGGGCCTCGGTGGCGTGAACGTACAACGGACGCGCCCGGCCTTCGACGACCTCGGCGTTGATCGCCACCTCTTCCACGCCGCGCAGGTTGGGCAGCTCGAACATGGTGTCGAGCAGGATGCCCTCCATGATGGAGCGCAGGCCCCGCGCGCCCGTCTTGCGCTGGATAGCGCGGCGGGCCACGGCCGACAGGGCGTCGTCCGTGAACGTCAGAGTCACGTTCTCCATCTCGAACAGACGCTGGTACTGCTTCAGCAGCGCGTTCTTCGGCTCGGTCAGGATCTGGATCAGGGCGGCTTCGTCGAGGTCTTCCAGCGTGGCGATCACGGGCAGACGGCCGATGAATTCCGGGATCAGGCCGAACTTCACCAGGTCTTCCGGTTCGCACTCCTGCAACACCTTGCCGGTGCGCCGGTCTTCCGGATCCACCACATTGCCGCCGAAACCGATTGACGTGCCGCGACCGCGCTCGGAGATGACTTTCATCTGCGGCGGCGCGTTTGCCGGCCTGGAGAAAGTCATCTC
>CAZJZQ010000138.1:0-7871 GCA_964550535.1 uncultured Rhizobium sp. | reverse complement strand
CTGCGCGAGATTTCGCTGTTCCCGATGAACCAGCAGGCGCAGGACCTGTTGATGGGCGCGCCGTCTCCGGCTTCTCTGAAGCAGTTGCGTGAACTCGAAATCCGCGTTGTGGCGCAGGACAAGAAGTGATGCTTGGCGCCATTGCGGCGCCAAGCATCATGGTTCTCGCCGGTTAACGCTGATTTTTCGGCGTCGCGCGAGTTTGGCGCCATCGGGCCATTCACCATCTGGGCTCCGGGATTTCCGGGGCGAAGTGTGAATGCGCACACCGGTAACCCTTAAGCCGCCGCTCGAAATCAGCGCGTTCGCTCTAATGCGCCGCTAAAGCGGGTTTATCAGCATCATCCCGGGTCCGGGCTGCGCAGGAGCAGCAACGGAGATAAGCGCTGGGAGAAGGCCATGACCGAGGGCGTGCGCGTTGTCGTATTCGCCTCGCAGAAGGGCGGGTCGGGGAAGACGACGCTGTCGGGGCATATCGCTGTCGAGGCGGAACGGGCGGGCGATGGCCCGGTCGCGCTGATCGACACCGATCCGCAGGGGTCTTTGGCCAAATGGTGGAACGCCCGCGCGGCCTCCACCCCGGCTTTCGCCCAGGCGTCGCTGGATGATCTGGATGCCTGTCTCGATCACCTCAAGAATCTCGGTTTCCGACTGATCGTGATCGATACGCCGCCGGCGGTGACGCAGACGATCTCGCACGTGGTCGCCCGCTCCGATCTTGTGGTTGTTCCCACGCGCCCCAGCCCGCACGATCTGCGCGCTGTCGGCCCGACGGCGGACATTGCGGAGGCGCTGGGCAAGCAGTTGGTGTTCGTCGTGAACTCCGCCACGGCGCGCGCGCGCATCACGTCGGAAACGGCGGTGGCGTTGTCGCAGCATGGCATGGTGGCGCCGGTGACGTTGCACCACCGCGTCGATTTCGCCGCGTCGATGATCGACGGCCGTACGGTTGGCGACATTCGCCCGGAGTCGAAGTCCGCGAGGGAAGTAGCGACGTTGTGGATGTATATCCGCGACCGTCTCGCCCGGATGAAAGGCGCCAATGACAGCTGGGCAGTGAAGCCGCGCGCCGATCTCTCCACCGCCGTGCTGACGCCTGAGTCCGCCAGCGATCCGGTTGTCAGCGATGACGCCGACGACAACTGGGATGTGGAAGCGCCGTCGTGGGCGAACATCGCCTCCGCTGTTGCAACCAAGGAAGCGCGCCAGAACCTCATTGAGGCGGCTGCCGCCGCGCCCAAACCCGATCGCAGTTCGCTGGATCGCCGCAAGTCGGATCGTGGTCCGCCTGCGGGCGTGCAGGATCGCCGTCAGCCCCGTGCTTTCGGCCGCCGGCATGCGCCCGAAGGCCAACGGGTCTGATAACGGATCACCACCATGTCCACCGCGTCCTTTGCCTCACTTCATGCCGGGCTGCTCGCGCGCAAGGGTGAAGCGCGTCCGGCTCCCGAGCCGACGACCTTCTCCGGGGCCGCGCCCGCACCGATTTTCCAGCCGTCCAATCTGCGCCAGGTGATCACGCCGCCGTCCTTGCAGACGCCCGCGCCCCAGGCGGTGCAGCAGGCGCAAGCATGGCCGGTGGAAGACGAAATCGAACCGCTGGCTGACGCCTATCTGGAAGAGGCCGCCCAGCGTTATGAGGGGGAGTCCGCGCCGCCGGATGTGGCGGCGATGAAGGCGCGTATCCGTTCCGCTTATGCGGCGTGGCCGGCGGCCAAACCGCCGGCGGGTCCGCATGCGCATGCGGTTTCGCCGCCGCCAAAGGCTCCGCAGGCGCCGATGCCCCAGCCCTCCTATTCCGAGGGTGAGGAAGAATGGCGGCCCGCGCTGGCGCAGCACGGATCGGCGCGGCATCCGGTGCGCTCGTCCATCCGCATGACACAGGCTCAGGCCCGCGCGCTGCGTCTGGCGTCGCTGGTGCTGGATCGCCCGCAGCAGGAACTGGTGGAGGCGGGGCTGGAGGCGCAGCTTCAGGCGCTGGCTTGCACCGATCTTGCGAACTGCGCCTGCTTCCAGGCGGTCCTTGCAATGATCGACAAGAACTAATCGTCGCTGCGCGACAGACCGCGCAGTTGCGGGCTGGGTTGCGCGCCGGGGCAAAGCTTGATGGTCAGGCCCGCAGGCAGGACGGTGCTCTCGTCGCCGCAGGCGCCGTTAAGCTGGGCCTGAGTGAGGCCGCGAGTCGTATAGAGATAGGCGCCCGACAGGTTGGCTCCGGTAAGGTTGGCGCCGGACATCAGCGCGCCGCCAAACCATGCGCCGACCATTGTGGCGCTGGTGAAATCGGCGCCCGTGAAATCCGTGCGGTTGAAGCGCGCGCCGAAGCCATTGGCGACAGAGAGATTGGCGCGGGCCAGCTTGCTGTTGTCCATGCTGGCGAGGCTGAGATTGGACTGACGCAGGCGGGCGTTGGAAAAATCCCGGGCGTCGAGATCTTGCTTCGACAGGTCAGCCTGGAACAGATCGCAGCCGGAGCAGGAGGCGCCGGCGATCACCCGTTCCGCCGTGGCTTCGCGGGCGGCTTCGTTCTGCGCGTAGGCGGGGGCTGCGGCGAGGGCGCCGAACAGCATAATGACGGCAAAGTGTTTCATACCGGGTCGATCCCGCGCCGGAGCTGAACAATCCTTCTCGGGCGAGCAAGCTTCGCGCCAGAGGGGATTTCGTGCGGGGACTTCGTCAGGCCGACTGGACCACCGATCCGCAGGCGTCGCACACTGCTACGCCGTCATCCGGGCGCAGGGTGAAGTGGCCGCAGGTGGGGCAGGCGTCGGACAGGTATTCCGCGCTGCGTTGCGGCGTCAGGGGGGCAACGTCTTCCTCTTCGGTGCGGCCGGGCTGAACCGGCTTGCGGCTCTGGAAGGGAACGATGTTGTCCGGCATCACGCCGCGCGAAAAACCGCGCGAGATGAGCTGTTCCGGGCGGATCGGCTCCGAGCCTTCCTGCTCGCCGGCGCCGAGGCCGTCATGGCTGACGTTCTCAATCTCCGCCAGATCCTCGCGGCCAAGATAGCTGACGGCGAGTTCGCGGAAGAGATAGTCGAGGATGGACGTGGCGCGGCGGATGGAGTCGTTGCCGGTGACCTCGCCCGCAGGTTCGAAGCGCGTGAAGACGAAAGCGTCCACGAATTCTTCCAGCGGCACGCCGTATTGCAGGCCGATTGAGACTGCGATGGCGAAGTTGTTCATCAGCGAACGGAAAGCGGCGCCTTCCTTGTGCATGTCGATGAAAATCTCGCCCAGTTCGCCATCGTCGAACTCGCCGGTGTGCAGATAGACTTTGTGGCCGCCGACGGTGGCTTTCTGGATATAGCCCTTGCGGCGGTCGGGCAGGCGGCGGCGTTCGGCGAACAGCACTTCCGGCGGCGCGGCCACCTGTTGTGGCAGCGGCGGATGCAGCGCGGTTCCCGGCCCCTCGGCCCCAATCGGCGCACGGGCGCGGCGGCGGGCGTCAGCGATTCGGCTGCGCAGTTCGGAATCGACAGCGGGGCGGCCCGCGGCGATGCGCAGGCCCAGCCCATCCGCCATGGCGGCGCGCACGGTGGCGTGCACCGTGGTGCGCGCGGTGTCGGACTGCTCGCCGGGCGTGATGGTCAGCAGAGGCGGACGCGACAGCCAGGGCAGGACGGCGCGGGCCATGCGGCGGCGGGCTTCGGGCGGCACGCCATCGCCGCGCGCGAGGATGTGCGCAAGCGGCGACTTCGGACTGGAAACGGGCCGGCGGCGGCCCTGCACGGTTTCCCGTGCTTCCTCGATCTCTTTCGCGGAGATGCCGAGCGTGCGCAGCAGCGCTTCGCCATCCGTGTCGAAGGCTTCAGGCGAGAGGTTCAGACGTTTGCGGATCAGTTCGTCCCCAATAACCCAGCGCGAGAAGGCGGAGGCGAGGCTCAGGCCTTCCTTCAGCGCCTGCTCCACACGGTCGAGCGCTTCGGAGGTGAGGCCGCGCGCTTCGAGGCGGCTGCGCTCTAGTCCGTCGATCTGGTCGAGCGTGCGGGCGCCGAGAACGCGGAGGCGCACGTCCTGCGCCTCATTGCTGCTGGCGGCGGCGTCGAGAGCGGCGGCGACGCAAGTGGAGAGTTCGGGCTGCTGGTCGTCATCGTTAGTGGTCAGCAGGTCCACTGGGTCCGCGCCGCAGCTTTCGGCGTTGATCCAGCGCACGGCTGCGGCGGAGGGCCAGTCGCTCGTGACCACGCACGGCGCGCCTTTCGGACCGGAGCCAGCAAAGCTGGCCGCTTCGCCCATCGCAGGCAGGGCGAGGGCGCGGACGCGGGCGTCCTTGTCGAGCGCTCCGCCCGCGAGCGAGACCAGCGCGCAGAAGCCAGCAGCGCACTCGCGGCCTGCATCGCTGTCGAAGGCGAGGCCGCGCGACATCACGGCGGCGCCGAGGCCGGCGAGCAGGATGCGGCAAGCGGGCGCGGCGGCGGCGAGAGCGGCCATGTCGGACGCCAGAACGCGCAGGTCGGCGTCGCCGCCGGTGGCGTAGCGCGCGAGGTTCACGGCGATGGCGGGCGCCGTGTCATCAGGCGCGGCGGGGGCAATGCGGACTTCGGCGGCGAGGCGTGTGCGGCTGAGCCGGTCGACGGCGGCGGCGATATCGTTGGCGTTGAGGCCTTCCCATCCGGACGCCAGCCACGCCTGACGTCCAGGTTCGCGTGCGCCGGCGGCCTGACGGCGCAGCGCGATGGCGGCGGCGCGCGGGCCGCCGGGGGTGCAGAGTGCAATCTCGACAAGATCGGCGTCCGCGCCGGCGCGGAAAGCGTCGATCAACGCCGAAGTGGTGGGGCGCCCCTGTTCATCCGTTTCGATGGTCAGCGTTTCGATGGCGTCAGCGACAGCCACCATGGCCTGCGTCGCCACGGCGCGCGCGGAGGCGATGGCGGCGGCCTCGGTCAGCGCCGGGCCGAGATCAGCGGGATGAAGCGCGGTGGCGGGGCCAGCCTCGATCTGCGAGAGCGGGGCGATGGGGCTGAGACGGCGGGCGCGGATGGCCTCGCACAGAGCGTCCGACGCTTCGCTTTCACCGGCCAGCGTGCGGATCGCCGTGAAGTGGGCGTTGGTCAGCCGCGCCGCAGGCGTGTCGCCATCCTCGAAACGGAGCAGGGCGGCGCCTGTTTCCATGACGCGGGCAAGCTGCCGGTTGAGAGTCTTCGACCGGGCTTCAGACATCAGGCGCACTCCATCGATGGCGGAAAGTGACGTTTCAGCCGCGAATCAGCCACATAATGCGTGCCGAAGGTCCTGCTTGCCCACAGCTTTCTGCCGCAGGGCATAGCGTTCCGGGGTGCTGGACCAGCCCGTTCGCGGGCGCCATATATCGGCCATGCGGCAGGGGCTCCCTGCCGGCTGGAATCATGCCCGAGGGGCGGAGCTTTCATGCTGAAGTCGATCTTCACCTGGTGGAATGGCGCGACGTTGGGCGCGCGGTTCGATATCGGCCGCCGGGCGGTTCAGATCGGTCAGGACGATCAGGGCAACAAGTATTTCGAGGAGCGCCGGCCGAGCCTAGAGGGCCGCAAGCGCCGCTATGTGGTGTATAACGGGCTCGCCGAGCCCAGCCGTGTGCCGCCGGACTGGCATGGCTGGCTGCACCACACGTTCGACAAGCCGCCCACCGAGGCGCCGCTGCCCCGCAAGTCGTGGGAAAAACCGCACAAGCCCAACCTGACTGGCACGCCGGGCGCCTATCGCCCCAGCGGCGCTCTGTCCGAGGGCGGCGAGCGGGCGAAAAGCTCTGGCGACTATGAGGCGTGGAAGCCCGATGCGTGAATCGCTGTTTGAAACACTGGTTGGCTTCGCCGTTGTCGCGGTAGCGGCGGTTTTCCTGTTTTTCTCGTTGCAACAGCGCAGCGATGCGGCTCCCAATGGCGGCTATACGTTGCAGGCCCGGTTCAATCAGGCCGACGGGATCAGCCGTGGAACGGATGTGCGCGTGGCGGGCGTGAAGGTGGGATCAGTCACCGGTATCGTCATTGATCCCAAAATCTACCGCGCTGTGGTCACATTTACGGTTCAGAACGATCTCCAGATTCCGGACGACTCCACCCTTCAGGTGACGTCGGACGGCCTGCTGGGCGGCGCCTATCTCAACCTCCGGGTGGGTGGGTCGTTCGACTACCTTGCGCCTGGCGGGATGGTTGAGTTCACGCGCGGTTCAGTCGATCTGCTGACTGTGCTGTCTGAAGTCGCCAGCGCCGCCACGGGTGGTGGCGTGGGCAATGACCCGGATAGCGGGGCAGGCGGAGCGCAAGAGGAGTTCGAGTGATGAAGTCTCCGATCCGCATCACGCTGGCCACGGCGGCGCTGGCGCTCGCCGCCAGCGGGGCCTCCGCTCTGGAGCCGCGCTCTGGCGTGAAGTTGCGGGCGCTGGACAAGATCACCGGCTCGGCGACGGATCTGACGGCTCGCATCGGTGAGACGATTACCTATGGCCGCCTAGAAGTGACGGTGCGCGCCTGTTTCCAGGCGCCGCCCGAGGACACGCCGGAATCGGCGGCCTTCCTCGAAATCCGCTCGTCCACGCCGCTGAAGCAGACGGCGCAGCGTGAGCCCGCCACTGACCCGAACGGTCCGATCTTTTCGGGCTGGATGTTCGCCTCGTCGCCGGGACTGAGCGCGCTTGAGCACCCGACCTATGATGTCTGGGTGATCAGTTGCAGCACTTCGGGCGGCTGAGGTTTCCACGTCCCATCGCCGAATGTCGCGCTGACCGCCATCGCGTCATCGAGCAGCAGGTGGAAAGCGTCACGATCCACCTCCTCAACGCCAAAGCGCATCAGGTGGGGCGTGGTGAATTGCGTATCCAGCAGCTTGTAGCCGCCCCGGATCAGCCGCGCGCACAGATACATCAGCGCAACCTTTGACGCGTCGGTCGCGCGTGAGAACATGCTCTCGCCGAAGAAGGCGCCTTGCAGGCTGACGCCATAGAGCCCGCCCACCAGTTCGCCATCGCGCCAGCACTCGACGCTGTGCGCATGGCCGAGGCGGTGAAGCGCGGAATAAAGGTTCAGGATCGGCGTATTGATCCAGGTATTCTCTCGCCCCGGACCCGGATCGGCGCACAACTCCACGACACGCATGAAGGCGGTGTCGATGCGGATGTCGAACGGCGCGGCGAGGATGGTCTTCTGCAGCGAGCGCGGGACGTGAATGCGATCGAGCGGCAGCACGCCACGTTGATCGGGATCGACGAGAAACAGGCGTGGATCGTCGCGCGAATCCGCCATCGGAAACACGCCGCGGCGGTAGCAGTAGAGAAGCTCTCTGGGGCCGAAACCGCGGCTCACGGTGTTGCCTCTCCCCTTAGCCCTTCGACATGCCGAGGAATTTTTCCAGCCAGTGGATGTCGTAATCCCCGGTTTTCACGTCCGCGTTGTGAACGAGGCGGCGGTGCAGGGGCAGGGTGGTTTCCACGCCGCCGACCACGAACTCGTCCAGCGCGCGCTGCACGCGCATCAGCGCTTCCTCGCGCGAACGGCCATGCACGATCAGCTTGCCGATGAGGCTGTCGTAGTGCGGCGGCACGCGATAGCCGGAATACGCCGCGCTATCGAGGCGCACGCCGAGGCCGCCCGGCGCGTGGAACTCCGCGATCAGGCCCGGCGAGGGCGCGAAGGTTTCGGGGTTCTCCGCATTGATGCGGCATTCGATTGCGTGACCGTTGATGGTCACGTCCTTCTGGCTGAGCGACAGTTTCTCGCCAGCCGCGATCAGGATCTGTTCGCGCACCAGATCGACCCCGGTGATCATTTCGGTGACCGGGTGTTCGACCTGCAGGCGAGTGTTCATTTCGATGAAGTAGAACTCGCCATTCTCGTACAGGAACTCGATCGTGCCGACGCCGAGATAGCCGAGCTTCTTGATGGCGGACGTCACGG
>CAZJZQ010000137.1:0-8013 GCA_964550535.1 uncultured Rhizobium sp. | reverse complement strand
CACAGGACCGCCGCTCCACCCCCACGCACAAACAAAAACCCGCGCCTCTCTGGCCGTCACCAGAGAGATCGCGGGCGCATGCGTTTCAGACGCCGCTTACGCCTCACCGCCCCCCACGCGCGCCATCGATCACGCCCCGGCGCAGGCGGGTCATCCCGCGGATCCAGCGGTCGTAATCACCCGTCTTGCGTTGCATGTAGGTGGTGACCTGTTCATGCGGCAGGATCAGGAACGTCTCCGCGGCCAGCCCCTTCACCACCGCATCCGCCACATCGTCCGGCGACAGCACGCCGTCGACATTCTGCGATCCCGCCGCGCCGCCCAGCATCGGCGTATCCACCGCCTGGGGGCAGAGCAGGGAGACGCCCACGCCATTCTCCTTCGCCGCAATCGCGAGGTGCTCTCCAAATCCGATCGCCGCGTGCTTGGTGGTCGAATAGACCGCCGACCCGATCTGGCTCAGCAGTCCCGCAGCCGAAACCGTATTGAGGAACCAGCCCGACTTCCGCGCGATCATGCCGGGCAGGGCGTGGCGCGCCGCATAGACGTGCGCCATCACGTTAACGCCCCACGCCAGTTCCCAGTCCGCATTCGGCGGCGAGCCCGGATTGTCGATATCCGGGTCCTTCCGCGAGATCCCGGCGTTGGAGCAGAACAGATCGATCCGCCCGAAACGCTGCTCCGCCGTATCAACGATGCGCTTTACGTCGCCTTCTCTGGTGACGTCCGCCGGCACGGCCACGGCGCCGAGAGATGCCGCAACAGCCTCGACGCCCGCGGCATCCAGATCGGCAAGAACCAGCCCCGCCGCGCCCTCCGCGTGAAAGCGCTGCGCCATCGCCTTGCCGATGCCCGATGCAGCGCCGGTGATGACGGCGACTTTGTCCTTGATTTCCATTGCGCGCGTTTCCCTCGTGTTTCCCAACCTGTTAATGCACGTTCAGACATCTCGCCAGAGCAGCGCGCAAAGCCTTTGAAATATGGGTTTCCGGGCTGGGCAAACATTGCCCAAGCGGTTGATTCACCCGGCAGAAATCTCCGTTCACGACTCGTAAAATAGCTGGCGGCATTGTCACGTTATGGAACACCGCGATTACAGCTGGTCGACGATTTTCGCCTGGGGGCTCACCCTGTCCGGGGCCGCGCTCGCCACGGGCGGCGTTGTCGGCATGTTCTGGCCGCATCTCGATATCGGCTGGATCTGCATCATCGCGTTCGCCGCCATGATGGCGTTCGGCATCGGCCTCGTGAACTGCTCAGCCGCCGGCGCGCTGCACGCGGTCAAGCACCGCAAGGCGGACGGCACGCAGGTCGACTGGACCGTGCTGGTCCCCGCGCTGGCCGTGTGCCTCGGTTTCGCCTTCGCGACCAATATCGGCGTTCACCTCGGTTGGGAGATCGTGAAAGCGAACGCTCCGGCCGGCGCGAAACTGCCGCCGTCATCCACCATCAACATCGTGTTCTACATCTTCGCTTTCGCGAAGCCCGCCATGGCGTGGATCGTCGAGGGCCGGAAAGCGATGGACGCGGAATCGCGCGCCATCATGCAGGCCCAGCGCCGCGCCGAGGCCCAGCGTCTCGCCGAAACCGAGACCATGAAAGCCCAGGCCGAAGCCCAGACGGCTGCGGCCGAGGCGCAAACCGCTGTCGCCGTAAAAGTCTCCGTCGAGGCCGAAGCCGACAAGGCCGGGGCGCAAGCCATCGCCGAAACCGTTCGCGCCAAGCGCACGAAGGTCAAAGCCAGGCCGAAGGCCGCGCCCAAGACCGAGGAAGAAAAGCGCGACGCCGCCATGCGCGCCGCCGCCCGCCGCGCCGCCGAATTCCGCTCGCCCAAGGTTCAGGCCCGTGTGCTCGATCTCGAAGGGGCCCGCCGCGACCAGCCGCTATCGGCGGAGCAGGTCAGCCGCGCCATCGATCTGGTGAAGAAGTCCGGCAAGCTGCCGAGCGTCCGTCTGGTCGCCGAAGTCCTCTCGGTTCCCCGCGAGCGCGTCGAACGCAGCTGGCCCGCCGATCTCCCGCGCGGCGAGGAAACGCGGGCGGCTTAGGATTGCCCGGGCCGCTGCACCACCCCCGTTGACATTTCAAATTACACGCGTACTTTGATCGAAAGTACAGGTGTATCATGACGCAGATTTCGGACGCCGAAAGCCAGATCATGGAAGCCCTGTGGCGGCAGGCGCCCCTGACCGCCGAGGAAATCACGGACAATGTCGGCCCCGCCAATGGCTGGGCCCCCGGCACGGTCCGCACCCTCATCACCCGCCTGCTCAAGAAAAACGCCATCGCCGGCGCCAAGGACGAGGCGGGCTATCGCTACCGCCCGCTCATCGCCCGCGCCGCCTGGGTGCAGCACGAGAGCAAGGGCCTGCTCGATCGTCTGTTCAAGGGAGAGGTCGCCCCGCTGGTCGCGCACTTCGCCGAACAGAGGCAGCTCACTTCCAAGGACGTGCGCCAGCTCAAGGCGCTGATCGCGAAGATCGAGGAGGACGGCAAATGAACGCCATTCTCGCGGACCTGGTGATTGCGAACATCGCGGGCGGCGCGGTGATCCTCGCCGTGATGCGCGGACGCGGCTGGGTCCATCGCCACATGGGCGCAGGCGCGGCTTACCTGATGTGGCTGGCCGTTCCCGCCGCGATGCTGGCGACGCTGATCCCCGCGCGCACCGTGATGGTGGAAACAGCTTCCGGCGGCATGGCCGCCAGCGTGCCGGATATTGCAGCGCTGCTGCTTGCTGCTGTCTGGGCGATTGGCGCGATGGTGATGGCCGCGCGCCTCTGGGTGCGCCAGCGCGCCTTCGCGCAGGATGCAAAGCTCGGCCTCGCCGGTCCTGCGGTGGTCGGCGTGCTCGATCCTTATGTCGTGACGCCTGCGGATTTTGAAACGCGCTTCAGCGAATCCGAACGCCGCCTCATCCTCGCGCACGAACAGGTGCACCTTGAACGGCACGACACGCGGATCAACGCAGCCGTCGCCGCGGCGCGGTGCGCCTTCTGGTTCAATCCGCTGGTCCACATCGGCGCGGAAAGACTGCGCGTGGATCAGGAGGCGTCGTGCGACGAAGAAGTGATGGATCGCCGTCCGAAAGCGCGCCGTATCTACGCCGAGACGCTGCTCAAGACCCAGCTGGCGTCACGTTCGCTGCCCGTGGGGTGCTACTGGCCGGAGATGGACGCCCACCCGCTCGCCGCGCGCATCGAGGGTCTGGCGCGAAAGCCCGTGTCGATGATGCGCCGGGCCGCCGCGGCCGGGCTGATGGTGATGGCCGCTGGCGGCGCGGGTGTCGCCGCCTGGGCCGCGCAGCCCGCGCGTGAAGTCGTGGCGCCTCCCGCCCGTGATGTCTTCGTGGCGTTCCAGCCGATGAAGGCCGAAGGCTGGCCGCCCATCGCGGTGCGTGTCTTTACCGTGCCGGGTTCGCACGAAGACGCCCGGCCGCCTGACGGAAGCTAGCCGTCAACGCCGCGTCTGCGGACGCTGACACGAACGTACCAACGATCGACGCAGAAAGGGAGGACCTCATGTATGAGGCCATGGGAGAACGCGCGCCGCTTTTGGGCAAAATGACCGGCGCCATGACGACCGCTCTGGTGCTCGCCGGCGCCGCATATCTGGCGATGCACAGTCTGGGCATCCGGTTTGAACCGGCGCTATTGCCGCCGACCATCCTGATCGAGCCGGCCGAACAGAAGGAGCCAGTGACGGCCGAACCGCAGGAGCGTCTGGTTGTCGATCCGTTGAAGCTTTCAGTCGATCTGCCGCCGGCGCCGAAATTTGAAACCTTCGTCCCGGAAGGCGACTCGCCGATCGAAGTGGTCGTGGGCGGCGAACCGCGCGTGAACATCGTACCGGCGCCGCCGGTTCCCGTTCCGCCCGCGCCGGTGCGCGTGTGGCCAAAGCTGCGGCCGGGCGATCTCCCGCCTTATCCCGCTTATGAAATCCGCGCGAAAGGCGAGGGCGTGTCGCGCCTTGAAGTCTGCGTCGACGCACGCGGGCGCGTCACCGATGCAAAGGTCGCCGCGTCCAGCGGCCGCACGCGGCTGGACGACGCCGCCATCGATTGGATTAAGCGCGCCCGCTTCACGCCCGGAACCGTCAACGGCTCGGCGCAGACGATGTGCGGGCACTCCGTTGTTTACGAATGGAGGCTTGAAGACGCCGCAAGATAATCAAGTTGAAACCCTGTCCGCGTTGGACAGGGGTAACACCGGCCCGAATTGACGCCCCACGTCCTCGCCGGTGATCTCGCGCCCCTCCCTGCATGGAGGGGCGCTTTTTCTTTCCGCCGAAGCGCAGCGGCACACCACGGCCTCGCTTGACGCAACATCAGCCCGGGAGGAGATTCATATCCGCCCCGCTGACTCGCGGAGCAAATGGGGACGATCATGAAATTCATCCTGCCCGGTCTCGCGGCGGCGGCTCTCATCTGGACGCCCGTGGCGCACGCGCAGGTGGCGTGTGCGGATGTGCAAAAACTACTGGCCGAAGCGAATTCAGACTTCACCAGCCTGAAACAGGAAGACGCCGAGATCGACCTCGACATCTTTGAATCCGCCTTCACCCTGCCGGACAGCACCGGATGCGTCGTCAGCTATGAGTGGAACGCGGTCCACATCTGCTATTGGAGTTTTGCATCCAGCGATGCCGCCGTGGCCTTTGTAGAAAAGAATGACGCTCCCCTCGCCAAATGTCTTGGCGGCGGCTGGATCGACACCGTGCTCGAAGACAGCGGGGAGAGTGAGTGGGCGCTTCTGGCGGGCTACACGTTCGAAGGCGAAGGCAAGAACAAGGACCGCATCGTCGCCCTCCGCGCCGACACACTGGAAGATGGCGACGAGTTCATCTACGAGGCTGAGCTTTCGGTCGCCGCCATTCCTGAGGATTGGTGAGGCGGCGACTGTGCTGCCGACACAAAACCTTCACCCGACTGTCACGTTCGCGATGCGCGATACGCAGTAGGGCCGGGGCGGAACCGGGAACGCCCGGAAATCGCCGGAGGCTTTCATGCTGCTGTCGCGCCGCGCTCTTGTTCGTTCCGCCGCCAGCGTCGCCATCGCCGCGCCCGCCCTGCGCCTGCTGGGCGGCTGCGCCAGCGCCGAAGGCCGCGCCGCCCCGCGTATCTCTGGACTGGCCCTGCGGCCCGATCCTGCCGGAGTAATGGATCTGGCGCCGGGGCTGAACTATGCGGTCCTCTCCCGCGAGGGCGACGTCATGAGCGATGGCCTGCGGGAGCCCGGCGATCATGACGGCATGGCCGCCTTCGCCGTCGACGGCGACCCGGGACGCTGCCTGCTGGTGCGCAATCACGAACTCAGCCCGGGAGAAGAAGCCGACGGCGCCTTCGCCGGACGGGGCGAGGCAGGCGTCGATCCTGCTCTTATATACGACCGCCGTGACGCCGGCCCTCTGCCGGGCGGCACGACCACGCTGCTGGTGAACCTGCGAACAAAGCGGTTGGAACGCTCGAACCTCTCGCTGGCCGGTACGGCGGTGAACTGCGCCGGCGGGCCGACCCCCTGGGGCTCCTGGTTGTCATGCGAAGAGACCGAGTTGGCCCAAGGAGAATTCGCCGGCCGCTCCCACGGTTTCGTGTTTGAAGTTCCCGCCGCCGCGCACGGGGTGGTCCAGCCCGTCCCCCTGACGGCCATGGGCCGCTTCCGGCACGAGGCGGCCGCGATCGATCCCGCCACCGGCGTTGTCTATCTTACCGAAGATACGGCGGATTCTCTCTTTTACCGCTTCCTGCCGGATGCTCGCGGCCAGCTCGCAAAGGGCGGGCGGCTTCAGGCGCTGGCTCTGGTCGCGCAGTCCGCGGCCGACACCCGCAACTGGCCGGCGGAGGCGGGCGGCAATCCCGCGCATCGCTTCACGGCCGGGCAGTTCCATCAGGTCCGCTGGATCGACATGGCCGACGTCGAGGCCCCTGACGCCGACCTCCGCATGCGCGGCCGGGCGGCCGGCGCGGCGGTCTTCGCCCGGGGCGAGGGCATGGCCTTCGCGCTGGAGGCGGAAGGCGCGTCCATCTACTTCACCGCCACCTCGGGCGGCGCGGCGCAGGTCGGCCAGGTCTGGCGCTACCTGCCCAGCCCCTATGAAGGCACGGCGCGGGAAGCCGACCTTCCCGGGCGGCTGGAACTCTATGTGGAAAGCAGCAGCGGCCAGCAACTCGACCACCCCGACAACATCGTCGCCAGCCCGCGCGGCGACCTGATCGTCTGCGAGGACGGTCCCGGCGATAACTTCCTGCGCGTGGTGACGCCCGACGGTCTGATCTACCCAATCGCCCGCAACGCCCACATCGACAGCAGCGAGCTGTGTGGAGCCTGCTTCTCCCCGGACGGCGGTACGCTGTTCGTCAACGTCCAGAACCCCGGGACCACGCTGGCCATCTGGGGTGATTGGGACGGGTTGCGCCGCGCCGCCCGGCGCGCCGCCTGAATTCCGTTGACGCATAGCGGGACAGGTGCGGACGGCGATTATCCACAGAAAGCCCATTTCCGTCGCGTTTTCAGCGACATTACGGACCTTTCAGGTTCGGTAAGGACTCGGCTTTCGGGTGTGGCTTAAAGGCCGCAATTTTTCTGATGCATCCGGAGTTTGCCGCTCACGGCGTTGAAAACTGCGGAAAGTTATTAATACGCAAAGTTAACGGCTCGCCCCCGGAGCGACCATGAATCGGGCGCCTGCCCGCTGGCAAGGGAATTGCGGGACAGAGTCAAGTGGAAGTCGAACTTGCCTGCTTTGCCCGCAATCGTTAGGGCGCAGGGCTGTATCCGGCTGGAACAGGAAAAAAGGCCGGGCGTTGGTGATGTCGGTGAAAAGGGTGTCGGACGGGCGCGCGCGGGCGCTCATACGTCTGTCGCGTTAACGTTGGTTAAGGGGAAAGTCGGGGTGTTAAACCTCAGTAAACCACTGAACCTTATTGTTGCTCGCTGTTGGGCGGCATTGACAGCCGCCGTCAGATGGTGGGCTACAATGTCCGACGTGGAGATGCGTCAGACACAGCAACGCGCGGTGACAGTCGCCGCCTGCGCCGCAGCCTTTGCTGTGGGCGGGCCGCTTGTTGGTCATCGCTTTGAAACCCAGCACGTCCAGGAAGCCTACACGGCCGAAGCCGCTCGTCTGGCTAGCGTTCTGGAGGCCACTCAAGGCGATTGGCGCCAGATGGCCAGCGCCGAAAGCAACGATGCTGGCTTCATCAAAGCCAGTTTCACCAACTACACAGAAACAAACGCGCAAACCGGACTTGAGGTTGCGTTGCGTATCCTGCCGATCCGCGAGCGGGATATCCAGTCCCTGGCGAGCCTGATCACCTTCCAGCCCAACAGCCTGGGAGCGGTTGAGCAGGAACAGACCGAACTCGATTGCCTCGCGCAGGCCGTTTACTATGAAGCCCGTTCCGAGGGCGCGCGCGGCCAGATGGCTGTCGCCGAAGTGGTGATGAACCGCTCTCACGACAGCCGCTTCCCCAACACGGTCTGCGAAGTGGTCTATCAGGGTCAGTACCGGTCCACGGGCTGCCAGTTCACCTTTACCTGCGACGGCTCCTTGCGTGTGAAACCGCGCGGGGAAGCGTGGGATCGTGCGCGGGCTGTCGCCCTGCATGTGCAGCTGGGCCTGAACAAGCCGGTCACCAACGGCGCGACGCACTACCACACCAACTATGTCGATCCGTACTGGTCGGCGGGTCTGGTCGAAACCAATGTTGTCGGCACGCACATCTTCTATCGCTTCCCGAAGAGCGGGAAGGAATGGCGGCAGGCCCAGATGGCTCTGGAAGCGCAGCAGACCCACAACAACACTGTGGAAATGCTCGAAGCCGACGCGCTGGCCCAAGAGTCGCTGCGCCTGATCGAGATCGGCGCGCCGCAGGAAGCCCCGATGGCCCCGGACGCCGGGCTGATCACTATCTCGGCGGACGAACTGAAAGCCGAGCCGGTGCTGACGCTCGCCAGCCGACTCTAGGACGAATCGACATTCATGTCTCCCATTGCATTGCGCAGGCGAGGTGGATGA
>CAZJZQ010000136.1:4403-8345 GCA_964550535.1 uncultured Rhizobium sp. | reverse complement strand
AAGCAGGCGCTCTGCCAGCTGAGCTAACCGCCCTGACCAGAGGCGCGCCTTATAGCGCCCGGCGGCCGGGACGCAAAACATTCAGAGCCAAGCCGGCGCCACAAACCTGAACAGTGGTGGGGCGGGCGATGCGGGATTCGCCCGGGGAAGGAAGTTCGCCAGCTTTGTTCGCCGCCCGATTGTCAGGACGAGGCGCCGTTTTCAAAAGGAATTAACGCTCGCTGGCCTTAAACGTGCATGCTGCAACCGCGAAGGTTGGGAGCGCGCGGTTTTGGCGCCAGTCCCTGCCGTTCGGGGCGAGCGACAGGGCGCGTCCTGGGCCACAATCCAGCGGCGTACCACGCAAGGGGGCGACGGCATGGCGAATCTGGCTGGGATGCAGACGCGGCTATCGCGGTTCTGGTCGTTCGACCTGGCGCGTTATGTCCCGGCCGACAGCCGGCCTGCTCTCGTGCTGTTCGGCCTGATCGCGCTGGGCGTGATTTTCCGTCTCTACAACTTCACCGGCAGCATCCTCGACCACCACTATCTGCGCCAGGTCGATACCGACGCGATCGCGCGCAACTATGTCCGTGAGGGGATGAACCTGTTCTTCCCGACAGTGGACTGGCGTGGCGCGGGGAATGGCATCGTCGAGGCGGAGTTTCCGCTGTTCACCTACATGGTGGCGATCCTCTACCGGCTTTTCGGCGAGCACGTTGAACTCGCGCGCGCGTTGAACATCGGGTTCTACACGCTCACCGCCCTGACCTTCTTTCATCTCGCGCGACGGCTGTACGATCAGCGCATCGCGCTGCTTGCCGTGTTCTTCTACAGCGTCACGCCGTTGCTCGCGTATTTTTCGCGCACGGTGCAACCGGATGCGATGATGCTGCTTGGTCTGACGGCCGGCCTCTACTTCTTCATCCGCTGGTGCGATCATGACCGGTGGCAGGATCTTGCGATCAGCGCGCTGGGGATCGGGGTTGCGCTTACGGTGAAGCCGCTGAACGTGTTCATGGCGGCGCCGCTGTTCTATCTCTGCTACAACAAGTTCGGCTGGAAGCTGTTCCTGAAACCGCAACTGTGGATCTATGGCGCGGTCGTCGGCGCGCCGCCGCTGTTGTGGTATGTGCACTCCTACTCGCTGTGGATCGAACACGGGAACACGCTGTACCGGGCATATTCCGCCATCAGCTTTGAGTGGATCTGGAACGCCAACGAATTTCCGGCGCCACTGCTGGCGCTGAACGAACGCTCGTTCTTTGAACAGATGCTCTGGCGGTTCGCGTTCCTGATCGCGACGCCGGGCGCCATCATCTTCCTGGCGCTGGGCGTCAAATCGGTTTTCACCGAGCGCCAGCATCTGATGATGTGGTGGCTCGGCGGCTTTGTCGCCCTGATGGCGGTTTTCGCCTACCAGCACCGCGCGCATGACTATTATCAGATGCCGCTGGCGTTGATGCTCTGCATGCTGATGTCCAAGGGCGTGTTCGACTATCTGAAAGCGCCGCGCAGCCCGCGCGTCCTCGCTCTTGTGCTTCTCGCGATCTATTTTCCGTGCTCGGCGTGGTGGTACTGGAAGCAGGATCTGGAGGGTCAGGTTCTGACGTGGTGGCGCGTGCTGTTTCTGGCCGGTGCGGCGCTGCTGGGCTGTTATGCGCTTTTTTCCAGGCCGCAACGCGCGCTGGTGGTTGCGGGTCTGACGATCACAGCGATCTTCGGCATTTTGCAGACGGCTCTGTTCACGGCCGAGTTCTATCACAACCGCGACCGCACGCCGTTTGCAGAGCGTGTGGCGGAGTTGACCAATCAGGACGATCTCGTGATCTTCGCCACCACCTGGTTTCGCGACGGCTGGTATCAGCACCGCGAACTGGAGGACCAGCGTTTCCTCAGTTACGACCCGGTGGATCTGTATCTCAGCGGCCGTCAGGGCTGGAGCGTCGAGGGCGCGCAGCTGGCCCCTGCATATCTGGACGTGTTGCGCGGACGCGGCGCGGATTACTTCGCCTCCTTCTGCTGCATCGGATTCCTCGACAACGTCGTCGAGAAGTATCCGGATCTGAATGAATTCATGGCCTGCGCATATACGCCCGCGGACGTGCGGCCGGAGTGGACGATCTATCGCCTGCATGAACCCAACACGCGGCCGGATGGATCGTCGTGCTTCGAGGGCCTGCCCGTGGTGGAACGGCCGGCGCCGATTTACTGGCAAGGCGCTGACGCGCACTGAAACGATACCCTGCGCCGCGACGCAGGCGCATTCAACATGACCTCCAGGACAGACTTGTGGCCGCAATCGCGCGCGCAGGCGACGATGCTGCGGCGCTTGCAGCACATGCACGCAAATCGCGGAACCGCGTCATGCGGGTGACGTTGCATCAAGGCACAGAACGACGTGGGGACCTCGAAACAATAATGACGGAGGTCAATCATGAAACATGTTCTTATCGCAGGCGCATCGCTCGCCGCATTCGCCTTTGCACCGCCGGCGCTGGCGCAAGTTCCTGGCGGCGCCCTGCCTGAAGCCCCGCCGGAGCAGATCGAGCCGGCGCAACCATTGCCGCAGGAAACGCCGGACAGCGTGACGCCGGATACATCGGCGGCGCAGGCGCCGCGCCAGACGGCTGATGCTGCGGAAGCGCAGGTCTTTTTCGAGAGCGGCAGCACCCGGATCGCTACGGTGCATGAGACGGAAATTGCCGCCGCGGCCGAAGGCTGGAGCGGTGGGCAGGTGATCGTCACCGGCTTCTCGGATCAGAGCGGCGACGCAGACGCCAACCTTGCGCTATCGGAGCGCCGGTCCGAGGCGGTGAAGCAGCTCCTCGTCAAGCACGGCGTTGACGCCGACATGATCCAGGTGAAGGCCATGGGCGAAACCGCAGCCAATGGCGAGACGAGTGAAGATCGCCGCGTGGATATCGCCTTCCTTTCCAGCGCGGAGCAATCCGACACCCCGTAATTCCCCTGACGGGGTATCGGATACAGAGCGGGGACCGGCAGGGGCCGGCCCCCGTTTTCTGTTGTGTTTGACGTCAAGCACGAACCGCCGGACGATGAACCGGGTTTGATCGCGGGAACATAATCATGATCGTGAAACAGTGGTTTGCGGCTCTGGCCGCCGGCGTGGTCGTGATGGCGGCTGCGTGCGGGCCTTCAGGCAATGGCGGCGGCGCTGAACAGAACGGTGCAAGCAAGCTGCGCGCGGAGCTCCTGGCGGCGGAGACGAGCGGCGAAGCTGCGGGCGAGCTGTACCGCGCGCTGCGCGAGGCGGAGCCCGAGCTGTACGATTATGTGCTGTCCGCCGCCGGGGCGGAGATCGCGCAGGGCAAGTCTGCATTCGAAGCGGGCGTTGCAGCGCGCCCCAGACTGCTCGCGCGGTTCCTGGAGCTGGTGAAGACTGCGCAGGACGAGCATGTGAACGAATTGCTCGCCCTGTCGCACGCGCAGATGGCGGAGGCCCTGACGATTGCGCCGGAGTTCTGCGTGAACCTGAGCCAGGGCGCGCCGGACCCGCGCATCAACAGGCTGCCGAAAGTGATGCAGGACCGGGAGTTCCGCCTGATGGCGGCAGTGATCGCCGCGGGGCCGCAGGCTGGCGCGGTGGGAACGCAGGAGGATCTGGATGCGTGGGCGGGAGGCTATGTCGCCTCGCGCCCGGATATCGTCGAGGGGCTGATGCTGATCGGTGCGGCGGCGCCCACCACGGAAGAGGCGCGCAAGATCTGCGAGGCCAATATCGGCCTGCTCGATGGCTTCATCGCTGAGGAGCCCGCACAGCGCGCGCGCCTGTTCCGCGCGACGCTGGCGGCGAGCTGAGGCTCAGCCGCCGCCGAAGCGGGCGGACCATTCGGCGACCTGCGCGTCTTCGATCTTGGTGAAGAGCTGCGGCGGCGCGTCGATGGATTTTCCGCGCGGGAGGGCGTCGAG
The DNA here is from genome assembly GCA_964550535.1 of uncultured Rhizobium sp. GTDB lineage: Bacteria > Pseudomonadota > Alphaproteobacteria > Caulobacterales > Hyphomonadaceae > UBA7672. Next base: position 4,433 of record CAZJZQ010000136.1, on the reverse strand, counting down.
CAGCGCACCGGCGTCCGCGCCAAACGAGAA
>CAZJZQ010000136.1:0-4393 GCA_964550535.1 uncultured Rhizobium sp. | reverse complement strand
TGTCATCCGCAACGCCGAGAGCGTCGAGGATTTTCCTCGCGGTTTCCGGCACGATGGGCTGGGCCAGAAGGCCGAACAGCACGGCGAGGTTCAGCCCCGTGCGGATGCCCACAGCGGCGGTTTCAACGCTGGTCTTGTAGGCCGTCCACGGCGCCGCCTTGGTGATGTATTCGTTGCCCGCAGCCCAGATGGCGCGGGTTTCGGCCGCAGCCTTGCGGAATTCCATCGCCTCATAATGTTCGATCAGACGCGGCAGGCGGGTTTGCAGCTCCTGCGCGATCCACGCCTCATGCTCGCCCGGCTCGCCGCCGTCAGGAACTTTGCCGTCAAACTTAGCGGCGCAGTATTTCGTGACGCGGTTCACGAAGTTGCCGAGCACATCGTTGAGATCGGAATTGATCGTCGACTTGAAGTGCTCCCACGTGAACGCGGCGTCGGAGCCTTCGGGCGAGTTGGCGATGAGATACCAGCGCCAGTAGTCGCCGGGCAGAAGGTCCAGCGCCTGATCCATGAACACGCCACGCTTCTGGCTGGTGGAGAATTTGCCGCCATACCAGGTGAGCCAGTTGAACGCCTTCAGCCGGTCGACCAGCTTCCACGGTTCCCGCGAGCCGAGAATGGTGACGGGGAAAGAGACGGTGTGGAAGGCGACGTTGTCCTTGCCCATGAACTGGGTGTAGCGCACATCGTCCGCGCCTTTGTCGGTGCGCCACCAACGCTCCCAGTTCTGGTTGTTGGCTTCGGCCCATTCGACGGTGGAGCCGATGTATTCGATGGGCGCGTCGAACCACACATAAAAGACTTTCGACTCGAAGCCCGGACGCGGCTGGCCATTCTTCGCCACCGGCACGCCCCATGACAGGTCGCGCGTGATCGAGCGGTCGATCAGCCCTTCGTCCAGCCATTTGTAGGCGATGGAGGTGGTGAGCTGCGGCCAGTCCTTCGCGCGCTCGTCCACGAAACTGCGCACGGCGTCCTGCATCTTTGTCTGGAGCAGGAAGAGATGGAGGGTGTCGCGGATCTCGACATTCTTCGAGCCGGATACGGAAGAGTACGGATTGATCAGGTCCACCGGATCAAGCAGGCGGCCGCAATTGTCGCACTGGTCACCGCGCGCCTTTTCGTATCCGCAATGCGGGCATGCGCCTTCGACATAACGGTCAGGCAGGAAGCGCTTGTCGTCGATGGAATAGACCTGACGCGAGGTGCGTTCGTCGATCAGGCCGTTCGTCTCCAGCACATCTGCGAAATGCTGGGTCAACTCGCGGTTGGGGCGGTTGGAGGAGCGGCCGAACCAGTCGAAGGACAGCGCGAAGCCTTCGCCCACCCGTTTCTGGATGTCGTGCTGCTCGGCGCAGTATTGCGCCGGCGTCTGACCCGCCTCCGCCGCCGCCAACTCGGCAGGCGTGCCGTGTTCGTCGGTGGCGCAGATGAACAACACCTCGTGGCCCATCAGCCGGTTGAAACGCGCATAGACATCCGCCGGGAGCATCGAGCCCGCCAGATTGCCGAGGTGTTTCACGCCGTTGATGTATGGCAGGGCCGAGGTGATGAGGATGCGGGCCATAGGTATCCGGGTTCTGGTGTTTCGGCGGCTTATAACAGCCGGGAGGGCGCACGCCAGCGCGCGGCCCGCGTGAATCTCCCTACCTCGCCCGGGCAAGGGCGGCTAGACTGCCTGATGGGTCACATATGAACGGGTCATGCCCGGATTGCCGGGGGGATTGCTGTTCGACGCCAAAGCACTGAGGCCCGCCCAATGGCGAGCCTCGCGGGGAAGAACCTTTGATTTATCCGGGCACCGCTTATCCCACGTCCTGATGTGGCGGCGCGATGCGGATGCTGGCCACGCGTTCTTCCATGCTCAGCCTGCCGGCCGGCAGCGGGCGGGCGCCGATGAGGTTCACGTCAACGCCCATCCGGTCGAACGTTTTGGCCAGCGTGGTAGCCCGTTCCTGAGACAGCGCGCCGGCGGGCGTCATCGCAGTCACCTCCGCGCCCGGGCAGGCTTGCGCCTCCTGGGCGACACGCGCCACGACAGCCTGGGCGTGCGTGTTGATTCTGGTCTGGCCGCGCTCGAAATAGATATCGACCGTGCGTTCCGCGCAGGCTTCAGCTTTTGCCGGAGACTGGGCCCAGGATTTATCGACCGCGAATGCCGCGCCGCCCAGAGCAATCGCCCCCAGTGTCATCGCCGTAAGCATCTGCATAGTCGCCTCCCAGTTCGTCCTTGGTCCCAGTACAACGCATGGCGGCAGGCATCGGGTGGGCGCGATCTGGATCAATTGTGGCGAACCGGGGGTCTTTTCGGAGCCGGGCCCCACGGAAATCCTTGAAAACAAGGAAATCCTTGCGGCAGCTTGCGTCCGCAGCTTTCGGCGCCTATTCCCCTGTTCGCGCCAGCGCATGGCGCAAACGCCGGTTTAGCTCAGCGGTAGAGCAGCGGTTTTGTAAACCGAAGGTCGGGGGTTCAATCCCCTCAACCGGCACCACCCTTACCGGCCCGTTAGGCAGGTCAGCAGGCGGGGCCGCAGGCGGAGTGATCACGCTTGAAGAAGGCGTCGAAAGCCAGGGAGCTTTCCCGCACCGGGCTGCACAAGCTGGTCTGGTCGAAGCCCATGTCGTCAGCCGCACGCGATCTCGGCATGAGCGCGAATGGCCTCGCCAAGATCTGCGACCGCGTGAACGTGCCCTACCCTTCGCGCGGATTCTGGGCGCGGCAGAAGGCGGGCCATGCGCCGCCATCCACGCCTCTGCCCGATCCCGCACAGGGCGGCCAGCGCATCGCGTTCTCGCCGGAGCGGTCGTCATCGCGGCGCGCGCAATCGCGGCTCGACGCGAATGCGCGGCGCGAACAACTTGTCGCCGCGGCGAAGATGATGATCGTGCGCGACGGCATTCACCTGACCACGATGAAGCGGCTGGCTCAGGAAACCGGGATCAGCGAAACGCTGGCGCACAACTATTTCAACCGGGACGCGCTGCTGACCGAAGTGGCGCGGCGCGAACTGTCCGGGATGGAAGCGGCGCGGCAGGAGGACATCGCGCGTGGCGCGGACATTCTCGAACGCGCGGCGCTGGGCACGGTCCGCTATCTGCGTGAGGCGAGCGAGCGGGGCGCGATCATCCAGACGCTGCTGGCCGATCCTGCGGTTCGCAAAGGCCTGCGCACTGAGCGGCGCAGCAAGGGATCGGAGGCGATCGGGAAGCTGACCGACAGTTTCGAGCGTGAATATGGGGTGCCGCAACTGGCCAGCAAGATATTCGGCCGCACGCTGGCGGCCGTTGCGCTGCGCGCCGGCCGCCTGATGGCCAACGGGCAAACCGATCTCGCGACAGCCGACAGGCTGGTGATGGCGATGGTGCGGTCGAGCAATGTTTTCATGACAGAGAAGTGGGGCGGCAAGCGGCGCTGATCCGCAGGGGACAGTTCGCTACTTTCGGGGGCGGACGGATATCAGTCCGTCGATGCTGGAGCTGACGATATCATCGCAGAACTCCCGCGCCTGTTCCGGCGTCAGTTCGCCCTTGTAAACAATGGTTCCCAGTTCCTCCGGGATCGCGACGAGGAGGTTGAGAGCGGTCGCGGCGTCCTTGACCGGCAGGCGCAGGCGGCGGCTGAGACGGAGGATGAGCGGCGCGGTCAAGGCATGGCGCAGCCGCTGCACGGCCGGGCTGAACGCGCCCGCCATATAGCCGTCGCGCAGGATGTACTGGACGACCGGACCGTGCGCGATGATGTGGTCCAGATAAGTGCGGGCGAGTGCGATGGCCGCCGCCTTCAATGTGGCGCGGCGCTTGCCCCCCGCCCGGGCGTCGAGCAGCTCGCGCAGCCGCATTTCAAGCGCGGTGTTGAAGATATCCGTCTGCGCCGGGAAGTAGGTGTAGAGCAGCGGCGCGCTGACCCCGATGGATCTGGCGAGGGCGTTGTTGTGCAGCGGCAGTTGCCCCTCCTGGAGCAGCATGGCTTCGGCCCCTCGCAGGATCTGCGCGCGCCGCTCGCCGGCAGAGAGTCTCTTGCGAATCGTCACGGCGTTCAGTCGCCTGCCTCCGGGCGGCGGTGCAGGATGCCCGCACGCCAAGACACCGCCTTGTAACAGGGTGACGCCGTGCAACAAGCCAGAAGGGCGGAATGCGGGAAGGCTCGCGCTTGCCTGTGCGCTGACCTGTGCGCTGACCTGCGTGCTTCGATGCGGCGGACGCGTGATCTCTCCTTCGCACGGGTTTGAGCCCTGCGGGATGCTGCCATGTTTTAGCTCCGGGCATGAGGGAGCGGGGCGCGCAATGCGCTGTAGGCGTGGCGGTCAGCTTTTTGAGGGCTGAGCGCCGGGGGTAGTCCGTAGTCTGGTGCGCATTCACGCGCCCCGGTGATTGTTTTCAGGGCTGGCCGGAG
>CAZJZQ010000135.1:0-8390 GCA_964550535.1 uncultured Rhizobium sp. | reverse complement strand
CGCCGCCGCAGACCCTGGACCTGGATGTTGTAGGCCTCGAAGCAATCCTGATCGAGCTTCGCCTCGTCATCCGGCACGAACGGAAAACGATCGACATGCCGCTCCAGCGCCAGCGATCCTTCGCGCGGCGGATCAAGACGGAAGCCCACGCGCCGCCAGCCGGTCAGCGCCTCGCGATGCGTCCGCGCGCAGTCACGGAAAGTCGGCGCCCGCATCCGCTCCTGCACCACACGCGCGACATCGACATCGGCGGTCAGCAACACCGAATTATCCGCGAACCGTTCCGACTCCGCGATCTTCACGCCCAGCTCATAAACCGCCAGCTGCCCGTCCCACGCCGTATCCGTGGTCGACTCGCCATATCCCGCCGCGGCATAGACATAACCGCACGCCCCCCGCGCCGATTGCGACGCGCAATAAAGATCGCGCTCCGCAGCCTTGCCGATGGTGATGTTGCTGGCCGACAGGTTGGCGATCACCGTCGCCCCCGCCATCGCCGCGAAGGAGGAGGGCGGAACCGGCGCCCACATGTCCTCACAGATTTCAGCCGCCGCGACAAAGCCCGGAACGTCCTCGGCCTCGAACATCATGTTCACGCCGAACGGAACCGTCTCTCCGCCAATGCGGATCGCATCGGTCAGCGCATCGCCAGCCGCCGCAAACTGCCGCTTCTCGTAGAACTCGCGATAGTTGGGCAGATAGGATTTCGGAATCACGCCCAGCACGCGCCCGCGATGGACGGCCACCGCACAGCCATGCACCGCCCCGTTCACCTCCAGCGGGGCGCCCACAAACACCAGAGGCGCCAGCGTCCGGCTCGCTTCGACCACGCGCGCCAGAGCTTCGCGCACCGCATCCAGAACAGCGGATTGCAGATGCAGGTCGTCAATAGAATAGCCCGCCAGCCCCAGTTCGGGAAATACCAGCATCCCCGCGCCGCGCGTCTCCGCCTGCCGCATCAGCGCGATGGTCTCGCGGGCATTGGCCGCGGGGTCGGCCAGATGCACGCGCGGGCTCGCCGCCGCCACTCGTACAAAGCCGTGGGCGTAGAGATTGTCGAAGGCGTTGCGTGACGTCATCGGCCGTCTTGTCCCGGTCCAGTCCTGCTCCGGCAAACCTGCCTCACAAGACAGGCCCCAGCGCTAGCATTACGAGGCCGCCCGAACAATGCGGCCGCCATTAACCCTTCGCCGCCCGCGAAGCGCCGATCAACTCCTGCAGGGCGATGGCGATGTGATAGAAAGTCGACGCTGGCGAAGGCTCGTCCACGAACGCCCCGCCCACCTCGCGCCGGTCGCGCCACAGTCCGCGCACCGGCATGTCGAGATAGGTCGCCAGCACATCATACGCCGCCAGCGCGCGGCCCAGCGCCTCGGCCGAACCTGCACGCCGCCACACCGCCAGATTGCCCTTGATCCGCTCCGTATGCGGCCACAGGCGCGACACGCGCTTCAGCGGCCGTCCGTCCACATCGGCCTCGTCGAAGATCAACCCCGTTGGCGCATCGACGCCATGCGTCTCGGCAAAGCCCAGCAGCCGCGCCGCCTCGCCTGACAGGTCACGCCCGCCGGCCAGCCGGTTGCGTTCGGCCAGCCACGTCCACTCGAAATGATGGCCGGGCTCGCGGCTGCGGCCCTTGTCGTCGTCCAGCTTCTGCCAGGCGTCGCCAAAATATTCCGGCAACGTCCCGCTGTCCGCATCGAACAGCTTCGTGGCGAACAGATCGGCGATGGCCCCTGCGCGCGCCAGATGCACGCTGTCGCCCGTGGCCTCGTGCAGCGCCAGGAAAGCCTCGAACAGATGCATGTGTGGGTTCTGACGGCGCGGCGGCGCGGCGCCCAGTTCGCCTTCCTGATACCCGCCCTGCGGCAAACGCCATGTCGAGTCCAGCCAGTCCGTCAGCTTCACGGCCTCGGCGGTCAGCGCAGCATCCTTCAGCACCCGCCCCGCATGGGCGAGGCCAAAGATCGCAAACGCGGTGTTGTAGAGATCGCGGCGGCTGTCGCTCGGCCGGCCGTCGGCGCCCAGCATGTGATGCACGCCGCCATCAGCCCGCAGGCAATGAGCCCTCACCGTCCGCGCGCCGGCGGCCACCGCCTCACGCCATGGTCCATCCCATCCCAGATCGGCGGCGGCGGCGTAAACGAAGGTCTGTCGCGCCTGCACCCGCGTTCGCCGGGGCGCGGCGGCGTCCGGCGATCCATCGCTGTTCAGCCGCTCGAAGAAGGTCGACGTCGCCCGGTCAAAGCCGCGCTCCCACCACAGGGGCAGGGCGCTGTCGAACAGCCACGCGCGCGCGCTGTCCGCGCGTTCATGAAGTCCCTGCAATGATTGCGTCAAATCGGTCATGTCTGGCGTGGATTGAGCATGCAGATGGCGTGATCGCAAGCAATGCGCCGTCCCGCTGCGCAATGCCCGGCTTTCTTGCGGTGCGGGCATGACCAATTGATGAATTCGTCATCCGCGCGCGTTCCACGCCGCGCATCCGCAGGACAGATACGGTCATATACGATCATTTTCCCCGGTTTTTCTGCATTTCCGTGCAGGACAGACGCAAACGAATCCGGCGGACGGCGGACGGGATCAGGATCGGGCCTCCATATCTGACCGGAGACCTGAATGACCGACGCCACCACCAACCTCCAGCTTCCCTGGCTCGCCGCCGGCCAGGCGCAGAAGCATGTGACGGTGAACGAGAGTCTGCGCCGCCTCGACGCCATCGTGCAGATCACGGTCGAAAGCGCCTCCGCCACCGCTCAGCCCGGCGCGCCATCCGATGGCCAGTGCTGGATCGTCCCCTCGGGCAAGTCGGGCGCGCAATGGGGGGCGATGGCCAATTGGTGGATCGCCTATTATCGCGATGGCGCGTGGGAGCAGATCACCCCGCGCGAAGGCTGGCTCGCTTTCGTGCGCGATACCGATGCGTTGCTGCACTACACGGGCGTTGCGTGGTCGCTATTCGCTCCGGGCAAGTTGCTGACGGTATCGGCCACAGACCGCTTGCTCGGACGCTCCACGGCGGGCGCAGGCGCAGCGGAGGAAATCACCTGCACCGCGGCGGGCAGGGCGCTGATCGACGACGCTGACGCCGCCGCCCAGCGCGCGACGCTCGGCCTCGGCACGGCCGCGACGGTGGCGGACAACACGCTGGTTCACCAGTCAGGCACGGAAACCATCAGCGGCTCGAAAACCTTCACCGGCAACCTCACCATCTCCAGCACAAGCCCGCTACTTCTACTGACCGACACGGACCAGCCGGCCGGTCAATTGCGGATGAGCCTCCAGTATCAGGCGGGCGAGCTGTTGATCCGGGCCCGGAACGATGACGGCTCAGTCGCGAACGAGATGATGACCATAACGCGCGCCGGCAACGTCGGCGTCGCCGGCGGCGTCGCAGTCGGCGGGGCGATGGGCGGCAACCTCGGCGCGGGAACGGTGAACGCTGTGGGCGTCTATGACGACGGCGTGCTCCTCTGCGCGCCGCTCCATGCCGATGATCCGTCGCGCCACACCCAGGCCTTCTGGGACAGCATCGTGCCGGATCGCGTGATCGAAACGCCCGAAGTCGTCGAGGAAACGCCCGCCGCAACCTTGATCGACGCAAAAACCGGCGTTGTGCGCGAGGCCGCCCCACTCAGCCGCCGCGTCATCGCGCCAGCCAGAACCGAAGTCATCGCCACGCGCCACCGCACGGCGCGGCGCTATTTCGACATGCGCGCCGAGGGCTTCGACGCGCGCGACCCCGACAGCTTCTTCGCCCGGCTCCACGCCGACCGCGCCGTCCCCGGCATGCCGACGCTGGCCGAGCACGAAGCCCGCTATCCTGTCGTCGATGGCGCGCGGCAGGCGCAGGACAAATACTCGATCCACGAGCGCACCGAGCGTATGGCCCTGGCCATAGATTTCATGGCGCAGACGATGGAAGCGATGTGGACGGAGCTGAAGGCGCTGCGCGCCTGACCGCTATTCTGTCGCCCAGGGCCGGCCGCCCAGAAAACTGGCCCGCCGCTTGCGACGCGCTCTCCCGTAGAAGCGGGAGAGCGAACTCGACGCCAGCAGCCTCCTCGCGCTCCAGGACGAGGACATGGCCGCCACCGGAGAGCTTGAGCGCGCCGCCGAGGACAAATTCCTCGACTACATGAAGCAGCCGCCGGAGGAACGCATCCGCGACAAGATACTGAAAGCCCTCGGCGTCACCGGGGAAGACCTTGACTCGATGACCCCCGGCGAACGCCTCGCCATCGAGGAAAAGATCAGGGAAATCGTCAAGGAGGCGATGGTGAAAGGCGAGATTGACCCCGCCGCCGCCCCGGGCGAACCGGCGGGCGGAACCACCTTTGAAAAATTCATGCTCCAACTGGCCTGACTTTCCAGTTGGCAGCGACCGGCTTTTTCCGGGCGGCTCATGCCCTGCGGCGTTGTGATCCTGCGCTAAAGCTGGAATGATTCCAGTTCGGCTCTGGCGCGAGCGGGCCAATGGCGCCATATGGGCCCCGGAAGAGGAGATCGCCCATGGCCGACGGCCAGACTCTCGCCCCCAACAGCATTGTCGAAATCCCGGCGCCGCGCGGAACCGTCCGCATCGGACAGGAGCTTCCGGTCGCTTTCATCGCCGGCCCCTGCCAGCTTGAAAGCCGCCAGCACGCCCTCGAAATGTCGGCCGCCCTGCGCGAGATCGCCGATCGTCTCGGCGTCCACCTGATCTACAAGACGTCCTTCGACAAGGCGAACCGCTCCTCCATCAGCACCGCGCGCGGCCTCGGCCTCGACAAGTCGCTGGAGATTTTCAACGAGGTCCGCGAGACGTCCGGCCTCCCGGTCATCACCGACGTCCACCTGCCGGAACAGTGCGCCGAAGCCGCGCAGGCGGTGGACGTGCTCCAGATCCCCGCCTTCCTCTGCCGCCAGACCGACCTGCTCGTCGCCGCCGCCCGGACGGGCAAGCCGGTCAACGTCAAGAAAGGCCAGTTCCTCGCGCCGTGGGACATGAAGAACGTCGTGAACAAGCTGGTCCAGTCCGGCTGCCGCGATGTGCTGGTCTGCGAGCGCGGCGCCTCCTTCGGCTACAACACGCTCGTCTCCGACATGCGCGCCCTGCCTGAACTCGCCGCCACCGGCGCGCCTGTCGTGTTCGACGCCACCCACTCCGTCCAGCAGCCCGGCGGGCAGGGCACGACCTCTGGCGGCCAGCGCCAGTTCGTCCCCACGCTCGCCCGCGCCGCCGCTGCTGTCGGCATCGCCGCCGTCTTCATCGAGACGCACGAAAACCCCGACCAGGCCCCCTCCGACGGCCCCAACATGGTCCCCCTCTCGCAACTTGAAGCCCTGATGAAACAGATCATCGCCTTCGACAAACTCGCGAAGAGTTTTGCCTAGCCGTCTGCGTACGTTTCACTCTTCCCCCGCTTGCGGAGGAAGTGCCCGAAGGGGGATGGGGGGCGAGCGGCGCGCGCCGTTCCTATGGCTAGGCCCCATGACAACTCCCAGAATCTGGTCCATCTCACCTCAATGACCAACCAGCCCGAAACCGCCCCGGACATCGCAACCGGCCGCCGTGTCCTCGCGATGGAGATCGAGGCGCTGTCCGCGCTCTCCGCCTCGCTCAACGATCAGTTCGTGAAGGCCGTCGAGACCATCCTCGCCGCCAAGGGCCGCGTCATCTGCGCGGGCGTCGGGAAGTCCGGCCATGTCGCGCGCAAGATCGCGGCGACCATGGCCTCCACCGGCACGCAGGCCTATTTCGTCCACCCCACCGAAGCCAGCCATGGCGATCTCGGCATGATCTCGCCCGCCGATGTTGTGCTCGCCCTGTCGAAGTCGGGTGAGACGTCCGAACTCTCCGACGTCATCGCCTACACCCGCCGCTTCGGCATTCCCCTCATTGGCATGACCGCCAAGGCAGGCAGCGCGCTCGGCTCCGCCGCCGACATCAAGCTGATTATCCCTGACGCAAAAGAAGCCTGCGCCGAAACCAACGCGCCCACTACCTCCACCACGCTGATGATCGCGCTGGGCGATGCGCTGGCCGTCGCCCTGCTCGAACGCCGCGGCTTCAAGGCGGGCGATTTCAAGCAATTCCATCCGGGCGGCAAACTCGGCGCCATGCTGCGCACCGCGTCGGACCTGATGCACGCCGCCGCCGAACTGCCGCTGGTCGCCGCCGGAACATCGCTGCGCGACGGCATCGCGAAAATCTCGGAGAAGGGCTTCGGCGTTGTCGGCGTCACCGCGACGGATGGTGCGCTCACCGGCATCGTCACCGACGGCGACCTGCGCCGTCATCTCGCCTCCGGCGCCACCGCGTCCACGGTGGATGACGTGATGACGAAAAAGCCGCTCACCGCCACGCCCGAAGATCTCGCCGCCACCGTCCTGCGCATCATGAACGAGCGCAAGATCACCACGCTGTTCGTGGTGGAGCAGGGCCGCCCCAAAGGTCTCATCCACATGCACGACCTTCTGAAGGCGGGCGTGGTATGAAACGCGCCGTGTCGGTCGGATCGTTGTTGATCCTGCTGGCGGGTTGTTCGGAGTCGTCTCCCGAGCCTCAAGTGGAAGCGGCGGCCGTTGCAGGCGATGCGCGCCTGACGCTCACGGGCGAGTTATGCCTCGACCAGAATGCAAACATTGATCCATGGACGATCGGCGAACGGTTGAACGGCCGTATCAAAATCACCGCCGCGCCGGAAACTCTGGGCGTCGCCACGCTGGAACCTGAAGGCTGGGGTGCGCAAGGCCTTGCGGCGTCGGTCGCGGTTGCGACGCCTGATGACCCGCAAATTTATCCAGTCGCATCGTTTGAAAGACTCGCGACCATTATCGCGGAAGGTTTCGCGACACCCACTGGCGACCGAATCGAAGGCGACGGCTGGTCGTTGGTGCGCTATGGGCCGTCAAACGATTTGCTGGATGCGCAGAACCGGGTTCAATGCAGCGAGTCATCCGACGTCCTGCCGCCCGAAAAATCCTTCGTCCGTTGCCTGTCGGTCGATGCCGGGAAAGCACGTTCTATCTTCCTGTATATGAACCGTGCACATGTTCCGGAACTACCGAAAATTCTGACGTCGCTGCGTACCGCTGCGGACAAGCTGGCGATCCCGTGCTGAAAGTGTTGGTATAATCCCGCATGAAAACCCTCATCGTCATTCCCGCGCGCTACGCTTCCACGCGCTTTCCAGGCAAGCCGCTGCATCCCATCGCGGGCGTCTCCATGCTCGCGCGCACTGCCGATGTCGCACGCCGCGCCGGCGCCGCCACGGGCGCGCAGGTGGTGATCGCCACGGATGACGACCGCATCCTCGCCCACGCAAAGTCCATCGGCGTCGACGCCGTGATGACCGATCCCGATCTGCCCTCCGGCACAGATCGCGCCCGCGCCGCGCGCGAACTGTGCGCGCCTGATGCGGACTTCGTGGTGAACCTCCAGGGCGACGCCCCCTTTACGCCCGCCGGCCATGTCTCCGCACTGATCGACAACGCCGCGAAGGGCGATGTGGTGACGCCCGTGGTGCAATTATCATGGGATGCGCTCGACGATCTGCGCGAACGCAAGAAGACCACGCCATTCTCCGGCACCACATGCATCCGCGCGCAGGACGGCCGCGCCATCTGGTTTTCGAAAAACATCGTCCCCGGCATCCGCGCAGAGAAAAAGCTGCGCGCGGCAGGTCCGCTCTCGCCGGTGTTCCAGCATATCGGTCTCTATGGCTACTCCCGCACCGCGCTCGATCGCATCGCCGGCCTGCCCACCTCGCACTACGAGGAGCTTGAAGGACTCGAACAGCTCCGCTTCCTCGAAAACGGCCTCACCGTTTTCGCCGTCGAAGTGCAACCGTCAGCTCTCCCCAACGCCGGTATCGACACGCCCGAAGACGCCGCCCATGCCGAAGCCGCTTTGCAGCGCCTCGGCGATCCGTATGCCGGCCCGCGCGCCTGAACTGACGAGGCCGCCCATGCTCCGCTCAACGCTGGCCCTGATTGCGCTTGCCGCAACGCCCGTCAGCACCGCCTTGCGGGGAAGAGTTCCCCGCACTCACCGGCGCCAAACCGAAGGACAGATTGAACCGCGAGAATTTTCTTCCCCAACCAATTCAATCCCTTCGCAGCGAACGCGGAAGAAAAATCGCAGGATAGAGCCTCATTTCTCCGGCGGAGACTCCAACAGCCCCATACTGGCCTCGCCCTGATGGAGGGAGGCCTTGCGGCCACAAGCTTCCAGGCGTCAGGGCGGTGATTGGTGTTGCGGTCAGAAGGGTGAAGTCCGGCTCGCGCAATACTGAAGGTGTTGGAAGGCGATTGTCTTAGGTGTTTTAGCAAGTGCTCAACTCACCAAAGACAGCTCCGGCCAGCCCTGAAAACAATCACCGGGGCGCGTGAATGCGCACCAGACT
>CAZJZQ010000134.1:0-8421 GCA_964550535.1 uncultured Rhizobium sp. | reverse complement strand
TTCACGCCGTTCGCTTCCATGAACTTGCGGATGTTGCGGGCGGCCTGGCGAATGCGCTGTTCGTTCTCGACCAGCGCCAGACGCACGAAATTGTCGCCATGCTCGCCAAAGCCTGCGCCCGGCGCCACGGCCACATGCGCCTCCTTGATGAGCCTCAGCGAGAATTCCAGCGAACCAAGATCGCGGAATTTCTCCGGGATCGGCGCCCATGCGAACATGGAGGCTTGCGGCGTCGGCATTTCCCATCCGGCGCGCGCGAAGCTTTCCACCATCGCGTCGCGACGCGAGCGATAGACCTCGCGCATCTCGTCCACGCAATCCTGCGGGCCGTTCAGCGCCGCGGCCGCCGCCACCTGAATCGGCGTGAAAGCGCCGTAGTCCAGGTACGACTTCACACGGGCGAGCGCCGCGATCAGCCGCTCATTGCCCGCCGCAAAACCAACGCGCCAGCCAGCCATCGCATAGGTCTTGGACATGGAGGTGACTTCAACCGCGATGTCTTTCGCGCCCTCGACCTGCAGGATCGACGGCGGCGGCTTGTCGAAATAAATCTCGGTGTACGCCAGATCAGACAGCACGATGATGTCGTGCTTCTTCGCGAAGGCGATCACCTCCTTGTAGAAATCCAGCTCCACCACCTGCGCGGTCGGATTGGCCGGATAGCAGACCACCATAGCGGTCGGCGGCGGCACCGAATGCTTCACCGCGCGCGCGAGATTGGAGAGATACTCCTCCGGCGAATGCGCCTGCACGCTGCGGATCGCGGCGCCGGCAATGATGAAGCCGAATGAGTGCAACGGATAGCTGGGATTCGGCACAAGGATCGTATCCCCCGGCGCGGCGACCGCCTGGGCGAGGTTGGCGAAGCCTTCCTTCGAGCCCAGCGTGACGACGACTTCCTTGTTGGGGTCGAGCTTCACCCCGAACCGGCGATCATAGTAGGCCGCCAGAGCCCGGCGCAGGCCGGGAATGCCGCGCGAGGCGGAATAGCCGTGCACGTCCGGCTTGCGCGCCGTCTCCACCAGCTTCTCGACGATATGCGGCGGCGTCGGCAAGTCCGGATTGCCCATGCCGAGATCGATCACGTCCGCCCCCTGCGCGCGCAGGGCGGCCTTGGAGATGTTGAGCTGTTCGAAGACGTAGGGCGGCAGACGCCTGATCTTGTGGAAATCCAAACGCATGTTGCGTCACCTGTTCCTGGCCCCCGGCCTCAGGCCGGCAGGGCATAATGCTGTAAAACCGGTTCGTTCCGGCAGTCGAGGGGTAAAATTGGTCTGGAAGCGGGTCGCGTCAGGGCGCTTGGGGCGCCGGATCCACCGGGGGCGGGATCGCGCCGGATTCCAGAAGAGCGCGCAACTGCGCTGCGTTAGCTCGGATTTCGGCTTCGGTCGGGGGCGTGCTGTTGGAGGCCGTGTTGCCGTCGACCGTCCGTTGCACCTGGCGCAGGCGCTCGGCTTCGGCATCCCATTGCTGCGCCGTCAGAGAATGCCGGCGCGCCTCAGGCACCTCGCCAAGCGGCGGATATCCCTCGCCTTTCACCTCGACCGCCTTGGACTGGAACCAGTCCGGCGCGATCGTGGACCGCGCCATGAGGTCCGCGCACCCGCCTGAAAAACAGGCGGCCGCCAGAACAATCGCCATGGCTGGCCGGGACGTCATGCGAGACCTTTTTTGACCGGCCCCGCCACGGCGGCGCTCGGTTGCGCTAGGATGCGATACTACCTACTGAGTGTCGCCCGGTTTGGCGAGCGGCTTGTTCACAGCTGCCCGGAATGGAGTGGGGCCAGCATCATGGACGAAAAAGGCGGAAATCCGCCCGAAGGTCAGCCGCAGGGCCTTGGCGAGGATGCTTTTTCCTCAGCCAGCCTGCATCGCCTTGGGCAGAAGATCGCCGACCTCAGCAAAGAACTGGGAGCGTTGTCCCAGATGGCCGGCGCGGCCAACCCGGGAAAGCTGGAACTGGAAGCCTCCTCCACTGCCTTCAAGACGCTGGCGGACGCCTATTCCCGCCACCCCGAAGCCTTCGCCGACGCCCAGCTCGACCTTTTCGGCCGCCAGTCCGACGCCCTGCAGAAGATGGCGATGGGCGAGCCCGCGCCCGAGGCTGACCTGGACAACCGCTTCGCCGGCGAAGCCTGGCGCGAGAACCCCTTCTTCGACTTCGTGCGGCGCATTTTCCTCGCCAGCTCGTCCTGGGCGGAAACGCTCGCCTGGCACGCACCAGATTTGAGCGAGACAGAACGCCGCCGCGCCGCCTTCTTCATCCGTCAGGCCTTCGCGGCCATGGCGCCGTCCAACATGCTGGCCGCTAATCCGCGGGCGCTGAAAGCCATGTTCGACTCGGACGGCGACTCGGTCCGCCGCGGCTTCGCCCACCTGCAGGCCGACATCGACGCCGGCGGCGGCCGCCTCTCCGTCACCCAGTCCGATGGACAGGCGTTCGAGCTGGGCGTCTCGCTGGCGGTGACGCCGGGCGAAGTCGTGTTCCGGAACGATCTGATCGAACTGATCCGCTACTTCCCCTCCACCGAAACCGTGTTCGAGCGGCCGGTGCTGATCTTCCCGCCGTGGATCAACAAATACTACGTGCTCGACCTGACGCCGAAGAACTCGCTGGTCGGCTGGCTCCGCGATCAGGGCTTCACCGTTTACATGGTGTCATGGCGCTCGGCCGATGTCGTCACGAAGGACTACACTTGGGACGACTATCTCCGCTTTGGCGGCCGCGCGGCTCTCGACTTTGTGCATCGCGTGCACAAAGCGCCGGTGAACGTCGCCGGTTACTGCGTTGGCGGCGCCCTCGCCTCCATCCTCGCCGCCCGCCTGACAGCGCAGGGCGACGAGCGCATGAGTTCACTGACTCTTCTGGCGGCGCAGACCGACTTCTCCGACCCCGGCGATCTTGGCCTCTTCATCGACGAAGGCTCGCTGGCCGGCATCGCGCAACTCATCACCGAAGCCGGCGGCGTGATGCCGGGCGAAGCGATGCGCGAGGCGTTCAACCTGCTGCGTCCCGAAGATCTTATCTGGCGCTATGTCGAGGAACGCTATCTCCTCGGCCACGATCCCAAGCCGTTCGATTTGCTCTACTGGAACTCGGACCAGACCAACCTGCCCGGCCCGCTGCATCTGGAAAGCCTGCGCAGGCTCTACATCACCAATGCGCTCGCCACCGGCAAGTTCGAGGTTGAAGGCGCTCCCGCCGACCTCGGCGCGATCGAGATTCCTTCGTTCATTCACGCCGCGCGCAAAGACCACATCTCGCCCTTCGCATCCGTTTACAAGGGCGTGCATCTGCTCGGCGGCGACATCACCTTCATCCTCGCGGATTCAGGCCACATCGCAGGCGTGGTGAACCCTCCCGCCGCAAACAAATACCGCTACTGGACGCGCGACGTGCATCCCACCCGCGCCGACGAGTGGCTGACCGGCGCGACCGAACACGCCGGCTCATGGTGGCCGCTCTGGGCCAGCTGGCTGAAGGAGCGTTCGACCGAGGAAACCGATCCGCCAAAACGCGTCAAAGGCGCAGCGCCAGCGCCCGGAGACTATGTCCGCGAGACGCTGGCCAGCATCAAGGCGAAGTCGCCAGCTTAGGCGCTGATGCGCTTCACCAGTTCTGGCTCCACAGGCGGCGCGACCGCCAGCGCGAGGCCAAGAACGGAAAAGACCGTAAGGTCATCAACCTGGGCGGCGCCCGGCGCCAGACCGCCAAGAATGGCGCCCGCATTTCGGCTATTTAATCAGCTACGCGCGTTTTCAGCGCCTTCACGCGCGAAACGTGACTGCGGCGTAATCATCGTTGACGTCTGACGCTATATGCAGCGTCAGAGACCAGCCTCTTCATCGAGACCAAGTGCGATGTTGAGATTCTGAACCGCCGCGCCGCTCGCACCCTTGCCGAGATTGTCGAGCACCGCGACGAGCCGCGCCTGCTTCACGCTGTCATTGCCGAACACAAACAGGCGCAGACGATTCGTGCCGTTCAACGCTTCGGGATCGAGCCCGGCGACATACCCGGCGGCGCCCGTGCGCGTCCTCTGCAATTCCGCCGTCTCGCTCTCGCTGGCGACTTCGACAAAATGTTCGCCCGAATAGAAGGACGCCAACGCATCGCGCAGCTTCGCCGTCGTCACGGCGTCAGGCAGCGCCCACAACTGCAACGGAACCTCCACCAGCATGCCCTGCGCATAGCGTCCAACAGACGGCGCGAAGAGCGGCGGGTGGTTGAGCCCGGCGTACTTCATCATCTCCGGCACATGCTTGTGCGCCAGTGTTATGCCGTAAGCGCGGAAAGCGTCGCTCGTATTTTCCGGCGGCGTCTCCTCGAACTCCGCAATCAGCCCCTTGCCGCCGCCCGAATAACCAGACACCGCGTTCACCGTGATGGGGAAGTCAGCGGGAATCAGCCCTGCCCGCACCAGCGGCGCGACCAGCCCGATGAAGCCGGTAGGATAGCACCCCGGATTCGAAATCCGTCGCGACCGCACCAGCGTCGCGCGATGCCCGTCCGCCATTTCCGGAAAGCCGTAATCCCAGCCCGGCGCAACGCGGTGCGCTGTCGACGCGTCGATGATCGTCGTTTCCGGATTGGTGACGAGGCTGACCGCCTCCTTCGCCGCATCGTCCGGCAGGCAAAGGATCACAGCATCCACCGAATTGAGAATATCCGCGCGCGCCGCCGGATCCTTGCGCTGCGCCGGATCGATCGAAACGAGTTGCAGGTCGCGACGCTTCTCCAGCCGCTGCCGGATTTGCAGCCCGGTCGTGCCGGCCTCGCCATCGATGAAGACCTTGGGTGATGACATCGCGCCCCTCCGTAGGGTGCATTGAGCGGGAACAGCCCCAAAAACAAAGGGCGCTCCGGTTTCCCGAAGCGCCCCTCGAAACAGACAATCGAGGCGGACTAGCGCTTCGAGAACTGGAAGGACCGGCGGGCTTTCGCGCGGCCGTATTTCTTCCGCTCGACTGCACGCGGGTCGCGCGTCAGGAACTTGCCCGGGCGCATGGCCGGACGCAGATCCGGCTCGAAGTTCACGAGAGCGCGGGCGATGCCGTGACGCACAGCGCCAGCCTGGCCGGTGAGGCCCGAACCGGTGACGGTGCAAACGACGTCGAATTCAGTCTCGCGCTTGGCGGCTTCCAGCGGCTGGCGAATCATCAGGCGCAGCACGGGACGGGCGAAGTATTCGCTCTGGTCCTTGCCGTTGATGGTGATCTTGCCGGTGCCGCGCTTGACCCAGACGCGGGCGGTGGCGGACTTGCGGCGGCCGGTGCCGTATGAACGGCCCTGCGCGTCGATCTTCGGCGCCGACGGAACAGGCGCAGCAGCCGTATTCACGTTGAGCTGCTTGATGCCTTCGAGACTATCCACGGCTTCCGGCATGATCAGGCGGCCTTCACGTTCTTGGTGTTCATGGATTTGAAATCGACGACTTCAGGGTTCTGGGCCACGTGCGGATGATCCGTGCCGGCGTACACGCGCAGTTTGGAGAACTGCTGACGCGCCAGCGGGCTTTCTTTCGGAAGCATGCGCTTCACCGCGTTCTCGATCACGCGGCCCGGAAATTTCGAGGCCAGGATCTTTTGCGGCGTGGTGGTCTTGATACCGCCCGGATGACCCGTGTGGCGGTGATATTCCTTGTAGCGGAGCTTGTTGCCCGTCAGCGCCACTTTCTCGGCGTTGATGATGACAACATGGTCGCCCAGATCGACGTGGGGCGTGAAATCGGCGCGGTGCTTACCGCGCAGACGCTTCGCCACGTAGGACGCGAGACGGCCGACCACGACGCCTTCGGCGTCGATCACAACCCACTTGGTTTCGGCATCGGCCGGTTTTGCAGAATAGGTTTTCATGCTCCCTCGCGGAGCCTTTCTTAATTCTAGGGTTTCGTCTGAGAAACGAAGGCGTGCAGCTATCGCCCGCCCAACCTTTTGTCAACATCACTGGACGATGCGCAAGACACGTCGCCAAGCCCGGCCGCGCCCCGTGTCCGGATGCTGCTGCCGTGCAGGGCAGATAGCAGAATTTCTACGGAAATACAGAGCCCTGAACAAAATAAGCCCCCGGCAAGCGAAAAGGCTCGCGCTTCCCCGAACCGCCCTGAATATAGTGCGGGATTGCGCCAAAGCGCGCTGAACACCCTGCGGAAGGCCCAATCGTCCGCAGATTTGGGGAGGGACGTGATGAATCGCCGTCATTTTCTGGCCGCCGCCGGGGCCTCGACCCTCGCCCCTGCCCTGTTCACCGGTCCAGCCGCCGCCCAGACCGCGATCGACCATGAGATTCTGAAAGCCATTCGCGACATCGGGCTGAACGACGAAAAGTCCCAGGTCATGCAGACCGCCAGCTACATGATGGACGTTCTGGGCCCCCGCCTGTCCGCATCGCCGGGCATCCGGAAGTCCGGGGAATGGGTCGTCGGGAAGATGCGGGAATGGGGGTATTCCTCGGCCGCCCTCGAACCCTGGCCCGTGGACCCCACCGGAACGAACAACGGTTTTCCGCGCGGCTGGGAGAACCGGAAATTCTACCTCGCGGCCACCACGCCCAACGCCTTCCCGATCAGCGGCATGTCCATCGCCTGGACGCCCGGCACGCCCGGCCTCGTCGCCGGCGACTGCGTGATCGTCGTCGAAACCGACGAAAAGGAACTGAACGAGAAGTATGACGGCAAGCTGCACGGCAAATGGGTTCTGGGACAGGAACCTATCGTCATGGGCGCACAGTGGGAGCCGGTCGCCCGCCGCCACACGCGCGAAACTCTCGACGCGCTGGAAACGCCCGCCCGTCCGCCCGAGCAAGGCGCCCGCAACACCCCCCCGGCGACGCCCCGTCCGCCGCAACCGCCCAATCCGTTCGACCGCAACGCCTGGTTCCACAAGCAGGGCGTTCTCGGCGTCTTCGCAACGAACAAGGGCCATGGCGTCGTCAACATTCTCGGCGCGCCGCGCATGACCGCGCCTGACCAGCAGATCCCGCGCATCAATATCGAGGCCGAACACTACGGCCGCATCGCGCGTTCCATCCGTCTCGGCCAGCCGGTGACGGTGGAGGCGGATATCCGCAATGAATGGTTCGACAATCCGGAGATGTTCAACGTCGTCGGCGAAATCCGCGGCAAGGAACGGCCCAACGAGGTCGTCATCATCGGCGGACACTTCGACTCCTTCCACTCCTCCACCGGCGCAACCGACAATGGCGGCGCCTGTTGCAGCGCGCTGGAAGCGTTGCGTTTGCTGAAGGCGGTGAATGCGCCGCTGAAGCGCACCGTGCGCGTATGCCTCTGGAATGGCGAAGAACAGGGGCTGATCGGCTCACGCCTCTATGTGGCCCAGCACTATGGCGGCGGACGCGGCGTTCCGGTGAAGGACAATCCGCGCGGCGAAGTCCTGCCGTTCAAGCGCGACCACGCGCGCTTCCAGGCCTATTTCAACCTCGACAATGGCGCAGGCTCCATTCGCGGCATTCACTCGCAAGCCAACGCCGCGATCGCGCCAATCTTCCGCGAGTGGATCGAATCCTTCCGCGACCTTGGCGTCACGCACGTATCCAGCCGCACGACCGGCAGCACGGATCACATGTCGTTCGACCGGGCGGGCCTGCCCGGCTTCCAGTTCATCCAGGACTCGCTGGAATACGAACCGAAGACCCACCACACCAACATGGACTTCTTTGAAGCGCTGCAACCGGAAGACCTGAAGCGGAATTCAGTGATCCTCGCCGGCATCGCCATGATGGCCGCGAACCATCCAACCATGCTGCCGCGCAAGCCCTACGTGCCGGAGCCGGACACGCCCGCTCCAGGCGCGCCGCCCGCTGCGCCGCCCACGCGTCCCGCATCGCCCTGAGCTGTGGACGGCGACGCGGCCCACATCAGATAGACCGCCGCCATCAACAACACCACGCCCAGCGCCTGGTGCAGCAGCGCCAGCGTGAGCGGGGCGGCGTGCACCAGCGTCACCACGCCCAGCACGCCCTGCGCCATCACAAGACCGGCGAACAGCACGAACCCTGCGCCCTTCGCCGCCCTGAACCGCCACGCCGAAACCACAGCGAGCGCCAGCAGCAGGTAAGCCGTTCCGCGGTGAAGGAACTGCGTCGTCGCTTCGTTCTCGGTGATGTTCCGCCACACCGGATCAAGCGCCCACATCGCCTGCGGCACGACATGCCCCCCCATCAGCGGCCAGTCGGTATAACCCCGCCCGGCATCGAGCCCCGCGACCAGCGCGCCAAGCAGCATCTGGATGCTGGCGATCCACAACAACGCATTGGCCCATCCCCGAGCCTTCTTCGGCGCGGCGGCGGGACGCTTCATCCCCAACTCCAGCCATAGCCAGAAGGAATACACGACAATCAGAAGCGCCAGCCCGAAATGCGTCATCAGCCGGTAAGGCGCCACCGAGGTCAGATCGGTGTTC
>CAZJZQ010000133.1:3106-8433 GCA_964550535.1 uncultured Rhizobium sp. | reverse complement strand
GCTCCGGCCTCACCGGCGTGCTCTACGTGCTCGACGAGCCGTCCATCGGCCTGCACCAGCGCGACAACGAGCGCCTGCTTGAAACGCTCCGCCGGCTGCGCGACCTCGGCAACTCGGTGATTGTCGTGGAGCACGACGAAGACGCCATCCTCACCGCCGACCATGTCATCGACATGGGCCCGCGCGCCGGCGTGCACGGCGGCGAAATCATCGCCCAGGGCAAGCCCACCGATATCATGAAGAATAAGGCGAGCCTCACCGGCAAATATCTCTCCGGCGCGGAAGAGATCGCGATTCCAGACCGCCGCCGCTGGACCAGCAAAACGCGCTCGCTGAAAGTTGTCGGCGCGAAAGGCAACAACCTCAAGAACGTTACGGCGGAAATCCCGCTTGGCGTGCTCACCTGTGTCACCGGCGTGTCCGGCGGGGGCAAGTCCACGCTGGTGATCGAGACGCTCTACAAATCGCTCGCCCGCCGCCTCAACGGCGCCAGCGACGCTCCGTCGGCGCATGATCGCATCGAAGGCGTCGAACATCTCGACAAGATCATCGACATCGACCAGTCCCCCATCGGCCGCACGCCCCGCTCCAACCCGGCCACCTACACCGGCGCCTTCGGCCCGATCCGCGACTGGTTCACCGGCCTCCCGGAAGCCAAGGCGCGCGGTTATCAGGCCGGCCGCTTCTCGTTCAACGTGAAGGGCGGCCGCTGTGAAGCTTGCCAGGGCGACGGCGTCGTGAAGATTGAGATGCACTTCCTGCCAGACGTCTATGTCACCTGCGACGTCTGCAAGGGCAAACGCTACAACCGCGAGACGCTGGAAGTCCTCTACAAAGGCAAGTCCATCGCCGACGTGCTCGACATGACGGTTGACGAAGCCCGCGTCTTTTTCGGCGCCGTGCCGGGCATCCGCACCAAGATGGAAACGCTGTGCCGGGTCGGCCTCGGCTATGTGAAGGTCGGCCAGCAGGCCACCACCCTCTCCGGCGGCGAAGCCCAGCGCGTGAAGCTGGCGAAGGAACTGTCAAAGCGCGCCACCGGCCGCACCATGTACATCCTCGACGAGCCCACCACGGGCCTGCACTTCGACGATGTGCGCGCCCTGCTCGAAGTGCTGCAGGAGTTGGTCGAGAACGGCAACACCGTAGTGGTGATCGAGCACAACCTCGACGTCATCAAGGTCGCTGACTGGATCATCGACATGGGCCCCGATGGCGGCGATGGCGGCGGCGAAGTGGTGGCTACCGGCACGCCGGAAGACGTGGCCAAGAACAAGAAGAGCTGGACGGGCAAATTCCTCATACAGACCTTCGAGCGTCAGGCTGAGCGCCGCGCGAACCAGAAAAAGTCCACGCCCGCAAAAGCGGCTTCAGCGGCTAAACCGAAGCGCGGAAGCCGTGCGGCGCAGGCTGCGGAGTAAGCTTCGTCACCGCGCTGCATTCCGATGGAAGTAGTGCGCCCAAACCGTTTGACATGAGCCAAAACCGGCCAAAAGCTGCTGATTCTGGCACTTATCCCCTATTTGCCTCACGAAAACCCTTCAAAACCGGCCATTTTGAAAGATGCGAGTCTTGAAAACTTCAATTTTCCGGGGTTTTTCAGGCCTTCACGACGCCTGGTCGAGTGAGTCTTCAGGCGGCACGTAGAAGTCCAAGGGAGTTTCAAAAACATGGCAACCGCCAAGAAGGCCGCGCCGTCCAAAGCTGCGACGGCCAAAGCTGCGACCGCCAAAGTGACGACCGTCAGCCTGAAGCACCTCGCCGCCGCGCTCGCCGAGAGCAACGAGCTGCCGAAAAAGCAGACGGAAGCGATGCTGAACGAGATGGTGGCGCTGATCACCAAACACCTGAAAAAGGGCGAGCGTATCCGCATCCCCGGCCTCGGCATCCTGGTTGTCCGCAAGCGCGCCGCCCGCATGGGCCGCAACCCCGCCACGGGCGAGCCGGTGAAGATCAAAGCGTCGAAGAAGGTCGCCTTCCGCGCCGCCAAAGAACTGAAGGAAGCGATCTAACCATCGCTCAACGGTTTATCGGCAAACGCCCGGCTCTTTCGAGCCGGGCGTTTTGTTTTGCCCCTCGCATTTCTCTCAACCTACTTCGCCACAAACTCCGGCGGCCGCAGCCCGCGATAGAGAACGGCGCCGAGCGCAATCGACGGGATATTGCCGATCGCTCCGACAAACCCCGACAAGGCCACAACGATCAGCGAGACGATAACCGGCCGCGACGGCCCAACCAGTGCATCGACAATGTTCATCAGCACGGAGACCGCCAGCGCCGCCGGCGCCATGGTCAGCAACAGCGCGCCGATAATGCGCAGCACATTACCTTTGCTCCACGGCCATACCTGTAGGATCACGGTCCGCCGCTCCCCGATCGTCGCCGCATTCGCCACGAACAGCCTTGCCGCGATCACCAGAACGGCGCCCACCACGAGAAAAACGAACAGCGAGAACGCCAGCTGCCCGGTAGGCCCCAGTTGCTGGGCGATATGCTCGGCCAGAGCATCGGGATCGGCCAGCAGCGTTTCCAGTTGCTCCACGGACTGCATGGTCCTTCCGAGAACGACGAACCACATGACAAGCATCACCAGCAGTCCCGCCGGCAGGAACATCAGCATCAGCGCCGCCGAAACCCCCATCAACCGGAACTCATCAGCGCCCAGCGCCAGCCTGAAAGGCTGCACACTCTCCGCCCGCACCGCCTTGCGCAGCACTGCCGCCGAAAAGATCGCGCCCGCCGCCAGGCTCACCGCGAGGTTCAGCAGCAACATAACGCCGCCCGGCGTCGCCCCCAGCAGCGCCGAAAGCCCGGCCCCTCCCGCCATCACCAGCGCAGCGGGAAAGAACCCGGCAGCTTCGGCGAACGTGAAGCGCCAGGCTTCCTTGACGCAATCAATGACGGGAACCTTGCCGGCCTCGGTATTGCTCATGAGTAGGCTGCAACTCCGCTGGATATCGCCGCTTCTATCCTCCAGCCGCTACCCCAGCACGCCGCCCGGCGCAACGCGCCGACGGATCAACCTCCCCCCGAGACGCCTCACCCCACGGTGAACATCACCTTGTATAGGTGGTTACGGGAGTTAAGCCGGCACGCATTACGCTCCACGCCCCGCGCCGGTTTGTATGTCCACGTCTCCAGCGTTTCGCGGACGCTGTCCTCAAAACCCTTGCTGGGAACGCTGGCAAGAATCTCGACCTTCGTAACCCGCCCGTCCGCCGCCGTCTCCACTCGGGCGATGACCGAGCCGACCAAGCCGGTAAACGCCTTGACGGACGGATACTTCATGGAGCGTCCGGAGAACTCGCCCGCGCATACAGGAAGGCTGCTCGTCGCCTCATCCTCAGCCACCGGGGCGAACCGAGGACGCGCCAATGCACGCTCCTTCACTCCCGAATTGATGTTGGACCCGATCTGATCGTAGGTCGACTGAAGATACGATGCGATGGCGTAGCTCCATGCCTCCGCCCGCCATTTGCTCGGCCACAATTGCGCGCGCAGGCTTTCAGACTGCGCGGCGTTGATATCCGCAACAACCGCATCATGCGTTGTCGCCATGGCGCTGTAGATATCGTTCCGGCCCTGCGTGATCCGTCCGCGCTGTTTTAGAAACTCCGCGGAGGTCGCTGTAATGCTGGCCGAATGCGCCCGCGCGACCGTCATTGCCGGCATGCGCTTGAAATACTCCATCGCGCGCCGCGCATCTGTTTCGGCATTCGTGAAATCACCGGCCGACATCGACGAATTGTAAAGCAGCTCCCAGCCGAGGACGGAGATCATGTCGAACCCGCCCATCTCCTGGCGCGCGCTCAACGCACTGCGGAGCGCCTCCAGTTTTCCGTCACCATCACTCACCTGATAGTCCGCCGCCGCGAACAGCACGCGCGAGATCACCGGCGTCTTGTCCGGCGCGGGCAATGCCGGTCCCTGCTCCACGAGGAAACGTGCATATTCCAGCGCAGACTCATTGTCGCCGGACACGAGCGATGCAAACCCGAACTCTCCGGCGATCAACGCAATCTCTGGCGCAGTCTTGTCCAACGTGGCCCACGCGCTCTTGGCCGCCACAGCCGCCGCCGCGTAATCACCCTTCTTCACCGCCTCGTTATAGGCGCCGATATCTCCGTAAGCGCCGGGCGCAATCGCCAGCACAACGGCGGCCACAACAGCGCACAGATCACGGATTTTCCGGAACATGTCTCCCCCCCCTGTTCTTCCGGCCAACCTAACATCATCCCTCTGCCTGGATCAAACGGTCCAGCATACCGCCTGCCCCTTCCGGAACCGGCCGGTTTGCCCATATAGAGCCCATCATGAGCATGAAACCCATCCATATCATCGGCGGCGGCATGGCCGGTTCGGAAGCCGCCTGGCAGGCGGCCAATGCGGGCGCCCCTGTGGTCCTCCACGAAATGCGCCCCGTCCGCAAAACCGATGCGCACCAGACGGACGGGCTCGCCGAGCTGGTCTGCTCCAACTCCTTCCGTTCGGACGACTGGGAGTACAACGCGGTCGGCCTGCTGCACGCAGAGATGCGGCGCGCCAACGGCATCATCATTTCGCGCGGCGATCTGCACCAGGTTCCGGCCGGCTCCGCCCTCGCCGTGGACCGGGACAGCTTCTCCGCCGACGTCACCGCAACCCTGAAAGCGCATCCCCTCATCACTATCGAGCGTGGCGAGATCGACGGCTGGCCGCCGGAAGACTGGGACAGCGTCATCATCGCCACCGGCCCGCTCACCTCCCCCGCACTCGCGCAGGCGATCCTTGCGAAGACCGGTGAGGACTCTCTCGCCTTCTTCGACGCCATCGCGCCCATCGTACATTTCGAATCCATCGACATGAGCAAGGCGTGGCGCCAATCGCGCTACGACAAGGCCGGTCCCGGCGGCGACACGGCGGCCTATATCAACTGCCCCATGGACAAGGAGCAGTACGAAGCCTTCCTCGCCGCGCTCGACGCTGCGCCGAAGACCGAATTCAAGGAATGGGAAGGCACGCCCTACTTTGAAGGTTGCCTCCCCATCGAGGTGATGGCCGAACGCGGCCCCGAGACGCTTCGCTTCGGCCCGATGAAACCTGTCGGCCTTACCAACCCGCACAATCCCACGGTGAAAGCCCACGCCATCGTCCAGCTCCGCCAGGACAACAAGCTTGGGACTCTGTGGAACATGGTCGGCTTCCAGACCAAGCTGAAGCACGGCGCCCAGACCGAAATTTTCCGCCTGATCCCGGGGCTGGAGAACGCCCAGTTCGCCCGCCTCGGCGGCATCCACCGCAACACCTTCATCAACTCGCCTGTCCTGCTCGACAACCAGCTCCGCCTG
>CAZJZQ010000133.1:0-3096 GCA_964550535.1 uncultured Rhizobium sp. | reverse complement strand
GACCGACCCGCGCATTCGCTTCGCCGGACAGATTACCGGCGTAGAGGGCTATGTCGAAAGCGCCGGCATGGGCTTGCTCGCCGGCCGCATGGCCGCTGCGGAGAAACTCGGCCGCCCCATTCCGCCCCCGCCGCCTACCACGGCGCTCGGCGCTCTCGTGAATCACGTCACCGGCGGCCACCTCGCCGAAGGACGCGACAGCTTCCAGCCGATGAACGTCAATTACGGTCTTTTTCCTGGGATCGAGCACTACGAGAAGACCGGCCCCGACGGCAAACGCCTCAAGGGTGCCGACAAGACCCGCGCAAAAAAGCGCGCCATGTCTGTTCGCGCCCTCGACGATATCCAGGCTTGGCTGAATCCGCAGGTGGCGTCCGCTGCGGCGGTTGGCTAATCTCTCTCCCGCAAGGGGTGCGGGATGGCCAAGGACACGCAGGATCTCGGACGTTCAATTCCGTCCGAAGAACGCGCGCTGGTGAACCAGATTTCGGACGCCGTCGCGGCGGTCGCAACCGGCCAGGAAACCGCCATTGAGGACGAAGCCGCGCTGAGAGGCGCCGCTATCCTGTTCGATTTCCCGCACGAAGGTTTCATCTCCGCGCTCGCCATCATGCTTATCCCGCGCGAGATGAAGGCAAAACACCGCCGTATCGCGGCTGTGGCCCAGCCCTTCGGATTCGTGTGCAATCTGAACCGGCGCGAGAAGATCGCCGTCATCACGCCCACCGGCTACGTCACCGACTTTGCATCGATCCCGCGTCTTGTGCACTGGATCATCTCGCCCTTCGGCAAACACGCGGAGGCGGCCGTTATCCATGACTGGCTCTACACCATGGGCCGCAAGGGCGATGCGAAAGCCCGTCTTGTCGCAGACAAGACATTCGTGAAAGCGCTGAAACTCCTCCAGGTGAGTTGGTTCAAACGCCAGATCATGTACTGGGCCGTTCGCCTCGGCGGCGCCGGCGGCTACGGCCTGCCCGGCGATTTCACGTTCCGCACGCTCGACACGCTGGAGATCATCGACCCCGTCCCCGCCCGCGAACCTTTCGCGACCACTTTTGCCCTGAAGCGCCAGGAAAAGAAGCGCGCCAAAGCGTCAGGCTGACGTCTGGCAGGCTGTTGAAGAAGTCCAAGGCACGGCGCGGAATTCAGATTCATCGCCGTTATCGAAGCATATTTCGCCGGTGAGGGAGCCGTCGGGTTCAAGATCGATGGAGATTTCGCCGGACGCCTCGTCCATTTCGTCGTTTCCGGTCCAGCGCGAGATCAGCGAGGCTTCGACGCCGAGGGCGGAGAATGCGCCGTTGACGCAGCCGAACGAGAATTCACCCTGGCCTTTGGCGTCGATGGCGATGCGGGCGGGGCCCATGAGGTCGAGGAAGTCCTTGTTCCAGACCTCCATCCCGACAATGCGCCATTCGCCCCGGATGCCCATCAGGCCGCTCTCAGCAGCTTGGGCAGGCGGATGGTGTTCGTGCAGCCAATGGAGTGGGCGAGAAATACGGGGTTTAGAACCGCCGAATTAGCCTTGCCCTTCAAGCTCTTAAGCGACTTTTCGGGGTCAAAAAAAGGGCTGGTGGAGGGGACTGGATTCGAACCAGTGTACGTCTGAGACGGGCAGATTTACAGTCTGCTGGATTTAACCACTCTCCCACCCCTCCAAGGGTCGCCCTTGCGGGTCCCGAACCGGCTTGACGCCGGGCCGGACGAGTCCGAAACGGGAGGCCTTCCCGCAACGGAGCGCGTCTTATAGTGACGAAGGAACAGCCACGCAACCGCCCCGGCGGAACATCCTCGCATTCTGGAAAACCGTCTGGATTCCGGGGCAAACCGGGCAAGCCCGCCTGGCAGAAGGGACGCGGACGGGCCGGGACCGCCCCCCACGCCTCTGAACGCCGGGAAGCCGCGTTCGAGGAAGGGGGAGAGGTCTGGATCTGGGGCCTGCACGCCGCGGCGGCCGCGCTGGGCAATCCCGGCCGCCGGATTTCCGAGGCGGTAATGACCCGCAACGCCGCCCAGCGCATCGGAATCGACCCGGACGCCCCTCCCCCCTTCGCCAAGGTTGTTGAACCGCGCCTGATTGACCACCGGCTGCCTGCGGGGGCCGTTCACCAGGGGCTGGCCGTGAAGTGCGCGCCGCTGGAGCCTGCGAATATCGATGATGCGGCGATGAAGGCTGACCGGCCGCTGGTCATTCTCGACCAGGTCACGGACCCGCAGAATGCCGGCGCGATCTTTCGCTCGGCGGCGGCGTTCGGGCTTGGCGGCGTTGTCCTTCAGACGCGGAATGCTCCGCTGGCCGGCGGCGCTCTCGCCAAGGCGGCTGCGGGGGCGATCGAGACGCTGGATGAAATCCGCGTCGTGAACATCGCACGCGCGATCGACGTGCTGACGGAGGCAGGCTGGAATGTTGTCGGGCTGGATGGCTCGGCCGACGCCACGCTGGAGGAGGCCACGCGCGAGCATGGGCCGCTGGCGATTGTGATGGGGGCGGAAGGGGCCGGGCTGCGGCCGGGCGTGGCGAACGCCTGTTCGCGGCTGGCGCGGATTCCGATCCATCCGGGGATGGAAAGCCTGAACGTCTCGAACGCGGCGGCCATCGCCTTCTACGAGGCGGGACGGCGGAAGCCGGTTCCGCCGCCGGCTGCGCCGCGTGCAGCGGGCCGGGATGCGGACGAGACTGAATCCGACTAGGCTCAACGTCAGCCCAGCGCGGCGGTCCGCGCCATGGAGGGGAAAAATGCGTACGGCCATTATCGTCGTGCTTGCGTTGGTTGCGGTGTTGTGCGCGGGGGTTTGGGCGCTGGGCCAGTTTGGCGGCGCGATGACCAGCGTGGCGGAGATCGAACCCGCGGAGCCCATCGTCCGTGAGGCGCAGGCCCCGCAGGCGGTGGCGGCGCCGAACGAGACGCTGGAGACGGCGGCGGCTACGCAGGAGCCCGCTCCGCCTCCGCCGGTGGCGGAGCCCGCTCCGGCCGAGGCTCCGCTCGGCGCCGAAACCGATGGCGAGGAGCCGGACGTTGCGGACCAGGCGTTGCGCGCGCTGCGCAGCGTTCCGGCCCCGGCGCCGGACGAACAGATTCGCCCGCGCATGGC
>CAZJZQ010000132.1:0-8476 GCA_964550535.1 uncultured Rhizobium sp. | reverse complement strand
CCGCGCGCCGGCCGTCGATCATTGAAACGAGGAAGGCGCGCGGGTCCGCTCGGCGTTATCCGCATCTCCGGCCTGACCGGCGACCCGTTCACCTCCGCCATGGCGGCCGACATCGCCTTCGTGGACGACATCGGCGTGTGGATGCGCGTTCGTGACGCAAAACTGGTATGGCAACCGTTCGATCTCATCAGCGGGTCGCTCGATATCGACACCGCAGATATCCGCCAGGCCGAGGTCGTTCGCCGGCCGCGCGTCACGCCCCGCCCATCGCGCGGCGGCGAGGTCAACCTTGGCGTGCGTCTGAATGATTTCCGCATTGGCGATCTGCAATTAGCGCAGGGCGTAGCCGGCCCCGCCGCGCGTTTCCGCGTCGAGGGGGCCGCATCTCGCATGAAGACCGGCGACGGCTTCATCCGTCTGGCTGTCATGCCCATTCAAGGCCCGGCCGATCGCGCCTCGGCGGAAGTGGAATGGACCGGCGAAGGAGGCATCACCGGGATCGTGGAAACCTTCGGCCCCGCCGGCGGCGTTATCTCGAACCTGATCGCCGCGCCCCAAGACGCCGATGTCAATTTCCGTCTCAATGCGAACGGCAACCTCGACGCATTTACGGTGGACGCTCAACTCGACTTCGCAGGCGTCAACGTCATTGATGTCAATGTGTCGCGCGCCGCTGAAGCCGCCCGTATCGAAGCGATGGTGCAACCCGGCTTATGGCCCCTGCTCGCGACAATCGCGGAACGCACTGGCGGCCCTGTTACATTGAACGGGACCGCTACCTTGCGCGCGGATGCCCCTATCCCTGCGGCACTCGCCCTGCTGGCGCCCGCGGGACAGCTTCAGGTGACCGGCGATATCGATCCTTCGACCTTCATGCCAGCGGGTCCGATGCAGCTCACTGCGACAGACATTGAC
The DNA here is from genome assembly GCA_964550535.1 of uncultured Rhizobium sp. GTDB lineage: Bacteria > Pseudomonadota > Alphaproteobacteria > Caulobacterales > Hyphomonadaceae > UBA7672. The sequence goes on along the minus strand of CAZJZQ010000132.1, from coordinate 7,561 downwards.
CTCGCCATGGCCGCCTCACCCCTGTCCGGCAAGCTAAGCGGCGCCGGGCCCCTTACGATCGCGGGCGCAGCCGCCACATGGGCGCCCAACGTCGTCGTCGAAGACTTGCGCTACCCATCCGGCGGCGCGCGCCGATTCACGGCGCCGGTCGAAGTCGCATGGCGCAACGCCACCATCACCTGGCTGACGACACAGGCCGTCGCCGAAGGCTGGTTCCTGCTAGACGTCCCGTCCCTGCCGCCCGCACGGTATGAGCTGGCGACGCGCGGTGAATTTAATCTGACGACGCAACGGGTCGAGCTGCAACAGGCTCAGGTGCGCAGCGCCGGCGCCGACGGTTCCGCTCGTGGCTTCTACTCCATCAGCGACGGTGCGTTCGCCTTCGAGGGATCAGGCCGCTTCGCCAATCTGTCGGATGTATCGAACCTCTCGGGCTCCGTGCGAGGCCAATATTCTGTCCGTCGCGCAAACGAAACATCCGCGATCCGTATCACCTCGGACATTTCGGGCCGCAACATCACCTCGGAAAACGATCTGCTGAACCAGCTGATCGGGGGCGAACCTCGCATCGTTCTGTCGGCGGTCGCTCAGGCGGACCGTTTCCTGATCGAGAACGGCCGCATCGATTCACGCGGTTTGGCCGCGCGCATGGAGGGCCGTATTGCTCCCTCCGGCGCCGTCACGGGCCGCGCCAGCGCCGCGTTGATCCGGCCGTTGAATGCTGGCGGCGTCAACCTGCGCAGCGCCTCATTGACTGCTGATGTTTCGGGTACGATGTCCCGGCCCCTCATCGCGGCTCGTCTGCAGGACGGCGCCGCGACTCTGGCAGGCTTCGATCTCACCGACATCGCGGCCACCCTGAATGCCGTCCTCGCCGACAATGCGACGGCCGAACTGGACCTGAGCGGCGCTGTTGATGGCCAGCCCCTGCAAGCCACGGCGCGAATGCAGCAGCGCGACGGCGTTTACCATTTCCCGGTAGCTCAGGCGCGTCTCGCCGCCTTCAACATCGTCTCGCAGGACCTCGCGATCTCTGACCAGGGGGTCAGCGCCCGGCTTCTCGCTGAAGGGGCGCTCGTGGGGATCGCCGGCCTTCAACGTGGGCGCGTGACGGCCAACGGAACACTGACCGCCAGCGAAGACGGCCAGTCCTTTACCGTCGCTGCTCAAGCGGCTGACATCCGCACGGAAGGCGGCATCCGGCTCGACGCCGTCACCACCAACCTGCGCGGCACTCCGGAAGATATCACTGGCGACGGCCGGGTACGGGGACGGGTGGGAGCGCCGCTCGATCTCAACTGGTCCGCCTCTGCACGTCAACTCGACGCAGAATGGTCCGGCGCGGCCTCTCTCAATGGAACCATTGACGAGCTTCCGGTGTCGACACCGCAACCCGTTGCATGGGCGACGCGAACCGGCGGCTGGGATCTCTCAGGCGTGCTCGCCGCTTTTGGCGGCGAGATCGACGCCGCGCTGGGCATGCAAGCCGGCGTCGCCAACGCGCGCGCAGAGCTTTCCGGCGTCAACATGCTCGCTCTCACGCGCCTCCTGCGTATCAGCCCATACACCGGACGGATTTCAGGCCAACTCGCCTTCACCAACTCTCCTGACACCGGAGCCGCAGGCAGCGTCTCGCTGACCGGCACTGACATGAACCCTGAAGGCCTGACGCAGGACCCCGTGTCCATCTCCGCAACCGGACGGCTAGAGAACGAAACGCTGAACATGCGCGTCGCGGGAGCGGGCCAGGGTTTCGAACTTCGCGGCGACGGCATCCTGCCGGTCATAGCGCAGGACGGCTTCAACATCGCACTTTCACAAGATCGTACGATCGCTGGCAACTTCTACCTGCAAGGTAGAGCCGCGCCGCTTTGGATGCTGTTCGGTCCGGAGGGACAAAGCCTGCGCGGCCGCGTGGAAACGAACGCGAATGTCCGCGGCACACTGGCCGCACCGCTTTTGAACGGCGACTTCCGCCTCATCGACGGGGCGTTCGATCATGGCGAAACGGGTCTCGCGCTTCGAGACATCAATATGTCCGGCGGATTCGATCAGACATCGGCGCGTGTCGCCAACCTCACCGCGACGGATGGCAATGGCGGAAGGCTCACCGGGGAAGGCTTCATCGCGTGGGGCGGCCAGATCGACGGCGGACTGACTTTCACCGCTGCCGATCTGCGCGCTCTGGGCCGCGAGGATCGCTTCGCCATTGTGTCAGGTTCCGGCGGCGTGGAGATCAAGCAGGACGCCGTTGTCATAAGCGGCGCATTCGTAGTGGATCAGGCGCGCATCTCGGTTGAACAACCCGCTTCAGCTTCCATACCCACCCTTCCCTCCATCCGGCGCGTGAACTTCCCGAACGGACAGAACACGGACGAGGAGGTCGCGCCCGAACCCGCACGGCCCATGCGCCTCGACATAAAGGTCGATGCGCCGCGCCGCATCGTCGTCTTCGGGCGCGGTCTCGATACAGAGTGGGGCGTGGACTTTGACATTACCGGAACAGCCGCCAACCCCAACATTTCCGGCACGGCGACGCTGGTGCGTGGAGTGCTGGATCTGGCTGGCGAGCGTTTCGCATTCGACACGGGCAACATCACGCTGACAGGCCCGATCCGCACCGCCGAGATCGACATCGCCGCGACCCGCCGCGCCTCCGACATCGAAGCGCGCGTGCGATTGACCGGCACGCCCGTCGAGCCGGAGTTCATTCTCGAATCTACTCCCGCCCTTCCCCAGGATGAAATCCTCGCGCGTATTTTGTTCAACAGGGCCACGTCCGAACTGAGCGCGCTTGAAGCCGCCCAGCTCGCCGCGGCTCTGACCCAACTCGCCGGCGGACAAGCCGCGTTCGATCCCGCCGGACTGCTGCGCGAAGCAGCCGGACTCGACCGCTTATCCATCGGCGCGGAAGGCAATCAGGCGTCGCTGTCCGCCGGCAAATACGTGGCCGACAACGTCTATGTGCAGCTCGGCGCTGGCGGCGCTGGCGGCGTCGGCGCGGAGATCGAGTGGGAGCCCGCCGACAACGTCTCGATCATCTCATCGGCGCAGGGCAATGGCGACACCAAGATCGCGTTGCGCTGGAAACGCGACTACTGATCCGCAGGATAATCGACGCGAACCAGATAGAGTCCGTCCGGCGGAGCCACGGGACCGCACTGCGCGCGGTCGGCAGCCTTCAGAATATCGCCGATCCAGCGCGGCTTCTCCTTGCCTCGCCCGACTTCGGCCAGCGAGCCGACGATCGAGCGCACCTGTCTGTGCAGGAAGCTGCGCGCCGCACACCGCACTTCGATCTCATCCGCCAGTCGCGTAACGGCGATGACGTCCAGCGACTTTACAGGGCTTTCCGCCTGGCACTGGCTGTCCCGGAATGTCGAGAAGTCGTGACGCCCAACCAGAGCCTGCGCCGCCTCGTCCATCGCTTCGTGATCCAGCTTCACGGGCACACGCCACGCGCGACCGCGATCCAGCGCCAGATCGGCCCGGCGGTTCGCGATGCGATAGAGATAGGACCTCTTCACCGCATCGAAGCGCGCATGAAAATCGTCACGCACAAGCTGCGCGCTCAATACGGCGACGGGATGCGGCCGCAGATGCGCGTTTATGGCGTCGCGCACCTTGTCGGCGCGCAGGTCCTTCCCGAGATCGAGATGCGCGACCTGCCCGATGGCGTGCACGCCGGCGTCGGTGCGCCCGGCGCCGGTTACCTCGACGGGTGCGCCATTGACTGCGGCGGCGGCTGTCTCCAGCGCCTCCTGCACGGACGGCGCGCCAGCCTGCCTCTGCCAGCCAGCGAACGGGCCGCCGTCATACTCCACGACGATCCTGAACCTCGGCACGCGTCAGATCCCGAAGGCCTGCGGAAAGATCAGCCGGCCCGACATCGGCGGGCCATAACGCAGGCGTAGCGCCATGAAAGCCGCGCCGCGTTCTTTCAACGGCGACTCGAACGGCTTTGTCGTCTCGGCCGCAAAGCCGAAGCGCGGATAGTATTCCGGATGGCCGAGCACGAAGACGAGAGGGATGCCGGCCCGCTTCACTTCCTCAAGAGCGGTCCTGAGAATCGTCGTCCCAATTTTCTCGCGCTGAACCCAAGGCTCAACAGACATCGGGCCAAGCCCGGCTGCGCCGAGGCGGCCGAAGACGCCGACGGGGTAAAACAGCACGTGACCAACAATTGCGCCGTCAAGTTCGGCGACGAATTGCACAAGCACATCCTCGTCCGCCATCAGCTTCTCGATAATCGCCGCTTCGTCAGGCCGTCCGAATGCGCGCGAGGTGATATCCAGCACCGCCGGAATGTCGTCGCGTGTCGCAACGCGGATGAACACCTTGTCCGTCATGACACTCTCGCTCCAGCTTTGAGATATGCGCCCCGCAGGAAATCCGCAGCTTCCATGGGCGCCTTGCCCGCCCGTTGCAGACGCGTCAAGCGCACGGCGCCCTCGCCGCACGCAACCAGCAGGCGATCGTCCAGGATAACGCCGGCTTCTCCGGTTCCCGCTTCCGCAACGGCGTTCAGCACCTTCACACGCTGCGGCCCCTTCTCGGTCGTCAGCTCAAACCATGCGCCAGGATGGGGAGAGAGGCCCCGGATATGCCCGCTCACCTCACGCGCCGGACGCGTCCAGTCGATGCGCGCCTCAGCAGGAGAAATTTTATGGGCGTGCGTGACCCCCTGCTGCGCCTGAGGCGTAAACCGTGCGACGCCAGCTTCCAGTTCGGTCAACGCCTTCACCATCAGATCGGCGCCCAGCACCGATAACCGGTCGTGGATATCGCGCGCGGTGTCCGTCTGACTTATGGGCGTTTCCGCCGTGAGCATGACGTCGCCCGTATCCAGCCCGGCGTCCATCTTCATCACCTGCACGCCGGTCAGCGTGTCGCCCGCCATCACCGCGCGCTGGATCGGCGCCGCGCCGCGCCAGCGTGGCAGCAGGCTGCCGTGCAGGTTGAAACAACCCAGCCGCGGCGCATCGAGGATCGCCTGAGGCAACAATAGGCCATAGGCCACGACCACCGCCGCATCGATCCCAAGCGCGCTGAACGCATCCCTGTCGGCGGCGTTACGGAAATTTTCAGGCGTCCGCACATCAAGCCCACGCGCCAGCGCCGCGTCATGTACGGCCGTGCGCCGTTCCGCCTGCCCCCGCCCGGCCGGGCGGGGCGGCTGGGAATACACGCACACCACCTCATGCCCGGCAGCGATCACACTTTCGAGCGTCGGGACGGCGAACTCGGGTGAGCCCATGAAGACAATGCGCAAGGTCATGGCGGACACCCTAGCGAATGCGCCATTCCACCGAAACCGGTCTGGCCAAAATAAGAGGAACGTCGCCAGCCAGATCAAGATCCCGCCGCTGCCCTCACACGGCGTCATGGCCCCACGCATCGACATCGCGGACGAAGGCCATGGCTGGCGCAAGCTGAAAAACCGGCTGTTCCATTACCGCCGGGAAGCGGCCTTCATTGCCGGAAACCGGACCCGCCGGAATAGAGGCAGACGATCAGTTTTGGCATGCGGCGTACGCGTGATAACCTAGTGCGATGGAACTCAAACCGCTCGAAATAGCCACCATCGTTCTGGCGCTGGCCGTTCCGGTCGGGCTGTTCGCTCTTCTGTTGATTCCGGGCGCAGGGGCGAGCGTGTTCGCGTTTGCAATGGAGCGTCAGAACATGCCGTACGTGTTCGGCGGAGCCGCAGCGTGCGTCACGGCGGTGCTCGGCTATCGCATCTACCGCCGGATCAGGCCGCGCACGCCGCGCAAGGACTGAACCTCAGAACGGTAGTTTGAATCCCGGCATCATGCCGGCAAGACCGCCCGTCGCCTCCTGCATCGCCTTCGCCATGGCGTCTTCCAGACGGCGGCGAGCGTCAGCATGGGCGGCCTTGATGAGGTCTTCGAGGATTTCACCCTCGCCGGGCGTCATCAGGCTGGCGTCGATGGCGAGGTTCGCCAGTTCGCCCTTGCCCTTCAGCGTCACCTTCACCAGCCCGGCGCCCGCGACGCCCTCGGCCGTGATCAGCTCCATCTTCGCCTGAGCATCGGCCAGACGCTGCTGCATCTCCTGCGCCTGACGCATGATGTCCGAAAGGTCCTTCAATCGTCATCCTCCTCAGGCGCGGTCATATAGGGGGCGTCATAGGCCTCGATCGGCGGCTCGTCGCCGCGCGGATCGCGTCCGCCAAAATCAACATGGATCACATTCGTGGACGCGGGTTCTTCCTCGAACTCCTCGTCGTCGGTCATCCCGTCCACACGCAGAATGCGTGCGCCGGGAAAAAGCTTCAGGGCTTCCGCAACACGAGGATGGCTTTCGATCTCGGCCATCTTCTCCCTGTTGCGGCGTTCACGGCGCTCCCGATAGGATTCTGCGGCGCCGTCCTCGGCCTGCAGGACTTCCCACTCGACGCCGCTGACATCCTCCAGCCACGTCTTGATCCGCTGTGAAAGATTGTACGGCGCACCCGGGGCGGCGGTGTACCGGAAATGCCCATAGTCGATTTCCGCCGGACGTACGAAACGCTCGATATTGTATTTCAAGTCAATCTCACGCCGCACCGTCAACTCGGCGACGATATCCCGTAGCGACGCCAGCCGGAGCCCGTGCGCCGGGTCCTCGTGCAGAACCGGAGCCGCCGCGGCCTGATGCGCCGCCGTGGACACCATCGACGGCGGCGGCGAGCGCGGCTCACGCGATGGCCCTGGCTCACGCCCCCCCCGCACCGCAGCGCCTCCGCCATCATCCCGCGCACCAGCAAGAAGCCGTGCGCCATCTTCCGGCGGCGGCAGCGCCGCAACAGCCGCAAGCCTCAGCACGATCATCTGCGCGGCGGCCGCCGGATCGGGCGCACGCGCGCAATCCTCGAACCCCTGCAACGCCAGGCGCCACATCCGCGCCGCCTGAGCCGGCGACAGCGACGAAGCCAGCGACCGTGTGCGCCGCGCCCAGTCCGCAGGCCCGGCATAGGCATAAGCCTCGCCCAGCGCCTGCGCCCGCGACACTTCGGTAATGACTTCCATCAGGTCCTTCACCAGAACCTGCGCATCCGCCCCGGCGGAAAGAAGATCGGCGGACTCCTTCAGCGCCGCGCCGTGCGAACCCGCAACAACCGCTTCCAACAGATCCAGCACGCGCGAGCGATCGGCTAATCCCAACATCTCGCGCACTGCGTCGGCGCTGATCGAACCGCCCTCGCCCTGCACAATCACCTGGTCCAGGATCGACAACCCATCACGCGCGGACCCTTCTGCCGCGCGTGCGATCAGGGCCAGCGCCTCGGGCGCAACATTCGCGCCTTCCTGCTCGCTGATATTCGCGAGGTGGGCGGCCAGCGACTCCGTCGAGAAGCGTTGCAGGTTGAACCGCTGGCACCGCGACAGAACGGTCACCGGGACCTTGCGGATTTCCGTGGTCGCGAAAATGAACTTCACATGCGGCGGCGGTTCCTCCAGCGTTTTCAGCAACGCGTTGAAGGAGTGGTTCGACAGCATGTGCACTTCGTCGATGATATAGACTTTGTAACGCGCACTGACCGGCGCATACCGCGAGC
>CAZJZQ010000131.1:0-8670 GCA_964550535.1 uncultured Rhizobium sp. | reverse complement strand
GGCCGAGCCTTGGATACCAGAGGTTGAGCCCGACATGGCAGTTAACTCTGCCATATGGCGACTATCTGGAGCAGATCACCTACTTGCTCTTCCTCAAGATGGACGATGAGCGCGACACCTATGTCGGCGAGCCGTCGATCCTGCCGAAGGGCAGCCGCTGGGCGGACCTGCGCGACATGGATGGCGAGGCGCTGGAGAAGCGCTATCGCGAGATACTGGAGAAGCTTTCCACGTCGGACGGCCTGATCGGTGTCCTGTTCAAGGGCGCGCAGAACAAGCTGACCAATCCGGCGCGGCTGAAGCGCGTCGTCTCCATGATCAACAGCGAGACGTGGATAGGCGTCGATATCGACACCAAGGGCGAAATCTATGAAGGCCTGCTGGAGCGCAACGCATCCGAGGTGAAATCCGGCGCTGGCCAGTATTTCACGCCGCGCCCTCTGATCGACGCCATCGTCGAATGCGTGAACCCGCAGATCGGCAAGACCGTGCACGACCCGGCATCGGGCACGGGCGGCTTCCTGTTGTCGGCCTACGCCCACATGAAGCAGCAGACCACCGGCGACAAACGCCAGCTGAAACAGCTGCGCGAAAAAACCTTCTCTGGCTGCGATATCGTGGCGGAGGTCGTGCGCCTGGCCGCCATGAACCTCTACCTGCACGGCATCGGCAACGGCGAAAGCCCGATCCACCACCGCGATGCGCTGGCCAAAGCTGATGGACCCTACGATATCATCCTGACCAACCCGCCCTTCGGCAAGAAATCATCCTTCAAGGTGATCGGCTCAGACGGCGACGTCACCACCGAACGCGAAACCTACGAACGCGACGATTTCAAATATTCCACCTCGAACAAACAGCTGAACTTCCTTCAGCACATCATGACGACGCTGAAGGTCGGCGGCGAAGCGGCCGTAGTCCTGCCCGACAACGTGCTGTTCGAGGCGGGCGCCGCCGGCGAAGGCATCCGCGCGCGCCTGCTGAAGGATTTCGACTTCCACACCCTGCTGCGACTGCCCACCGGCATCTTCTACAAGCAGGGCGTGAAGGCGAACGTGCTGTTCTTCACCAAACGCCCACCCTCCGACACGCCGCAGACCGGCGCGCTGTGGATCTACGACCTGCGCACCAATATGGGCTTCACGCTCAAGAAGAACCGTCTGTCGCGGGACGACCTCAACGACTTCGTCGCCTGCTACAAATCCGGCAAGCAGGACAAGCGCGCCGAAAGCGACCGCTTCCGCAAGTTCGACTACGAAACACTCATCGCGCGCGACAAAACCAATCTCGACATCTTCTGGCTCAAGGACGACAGCCTGGAAGACGTGGACGCCCTACCCGAACCCGACGTGATCGCGGCCGAGATCGTCGAGAACCTGAAAGAGGCGTTGGCCGCGTTTTCGGAGGTGGAGGAGGAGTTTGAGGCCGTGAAGTAGTATCTCCCCGCCGAGCAGGACTGGGGGAGCGTCATTAGCTCCTAGTTGTTCAGAACCCCTTTGAGACGCTCGACCAAATCGGCGCGCTTTTCCTGAGGGAGCGTGTCGAGATTTAGTTGCCGCCATTTGACCGCTGGCAAGTTCGCGGCGGCCGGCACACCGAGCAGGCTCCAATCAGGTAGCCCGCGCTTGAAGGAGACGAGAAAGGCGCGATGGTCTGCAGGCATGCCGCCAATGATGATGTCGATCATCTGTTGGCGAGCGGCGATCAACGCATCAAGCGGCACGCTCTCTTCAGTCATACCGGCGAAACCGCGCTCGTATTCGTCGGCGATGTCTTTGAGGTTCGGCCGCAGGATCTCGGACATCGGGCGATCGTGACTGATGAGATAGATGATGAAGGCGCGCCGCAGTTCGTCGTTCACGCCCTCGTTGGCGAGAAGATCGCGCACATCGAACAAGTCACGCGAGTGTTGGCGATCCAAGGCGGCCATGAGCTTTCCGGCATAGAGGTCCGCCTTCGAGACAACCTGGGTCTCTGCATAGCCAAACGCTGCTTCGACCTTTTCCGCTACGCTCATGACGGCAGGCTCGTAGACGCAGCCGCGCATGACAGGATTGATCTCTATCTTTATCTGCACGTCACCCTGACGGACGATGAGGCGGGTCAGAATGCCCTCGCCCGTCTTGTGCTCATGCACATGCGCGCCTTTGAGGCTCTTACGGATGCGTTCCGCCACCCGCGCCATGCCGGCGTTCACCGCAGCGATGGAGTCAGGTCGGGGCAACACTGGCAGGAAAGCCAGATCGATATCGACTGACAGCCGCGGGAAGTTGCGGACGAAGAGATTGATGGCGGTGCCGCCCTTGAGCGCGAAATCCTTCTCCTCGGCGACATGCGGCAAGGTCCGCAATAGAAGTTCGACCTGTTTACGGTAGCTCTCACGAAACGCCATCGAGTTCCCCCGGCACTGTGATGCGATAGCGTTTGTCGAGTCTGCCGCCTTTGACCAGCACGCGATTGCCGCTGCCTAGGTCTATCACGTTCTTGTCGAGCCGTTTGAGCCAGGCGTGCTGATGGCGGTCGGCGAAGAAGAAGAACAGCCGCTTCACCTTTACATTGGTGCAGGCAAGAAGGAGTCGTTGGAGCCGGCGCGGCGAGAGGGAGCTTAGTCCCTCCATCAGCACGTCTGCCTGATGGAAGGTCTCGCGTTCGGGAAGCTCGTCCAGAAGCTCCAGAACAGCGCGCTCGGGCGTCGAGAGCGTCATCGGCCAATTCCATTGCCCCCAGGGTTGCACGCGGAAGCTTTCGCTTTCAGGGGGCTCGACCATGCGCTTGCCCTCGATCGCTCCGGCGACGGACGCGATCCACGCCTCTATATCATCTTCCGCAAACAGACGGCGGCTGTTGTGATAGTGGAAGCGTACATCCAGCGGCAAATTTGAGAGCCAGGTCGGGGGATGTGCGGGTCCGTAGATATGGACCTCTCGTTCAGCCTGCGTGAGGTAGTGGGCGTACCCCTGCAGTTCGAGCGCTGTGCGGCCGCCGACAACCAGGCGATGCCCGAGCAATGTCTGGAGGGAGACGACGACCTGCTCCCAGCTTACCGCGCCCCGAGGCTGGCGATAGACGCGGCGGGCGGGCTGTTCGAGCCAGCCGGCGCTCACATATTGACTGCGGAGCGCCGTCGAGTAGCCGCGATCAGCCAGCCATGCCGCATCCACCAGCAAACCTTCGGGTAGCTGGCGGCGGAGCTGGTTTATCTTTGTGTCCGTTCGCGTAGTCATGCTTAGTATTGTGGCGTATCTCTAAACCAAAGACAAGTTTAAAAATTGGCCAATTAGCTAAGACTGCCTTAGCAAAACCGAGCTGAACCGAATGCCGTCCGACGTATGGCAAATGGGCTCGCCGGTCACCAGAGCCAGACAGAGACCGGTTCACCTTGAGGCTCCCGGGGCGCTGAACCACACTGGGCCACGGTCTGGCAGGAGCGCGGGATGACACGCGAGGAGCTTTACGAGTTGGTGTGGTCGCAGCCAACGCGCACGGTGGCCAAGTCAATGGGGATTTCCGACGTCGCCTTGGCGAAGCAGTGCCGGAAAGCGAACGTACCAGTGCCACCCAGAGGCTGGTGGGCTCGGAAGCAGTCCGTGCAGATCGTACCATGGCAACCGGCGCTCGAACAATTTGGCGGCAAGCTGGTGCAGGGCTAGGTTCACAGCTACGGCCAGACGCGAGGCCTCTCCCTCGGCGCAGGTCTCAGCCTCGACATGACCATCGGCTGGAAGCGCATCCGGAGTATGTCGCGCGGCCTTGGGATCGGCCTGCCGCCGATGTGACAGGCTGTGGCAGCCAATGCGCCAATTGTTCAATTGAAGCTCGTCACCACCATCGCCGCTCCCCGCAGGGGCCTAAAAGGAGGCGATGCTAACCGCTTCTGCCATAAGGGTGGCGTGAGGCTCAGCGTGCCAAGCGGAGTATCCCCGCGCAAGCGACTGTTAGTCCGAGAAACGCGAAAGGCGCAACAGCGGCGATATCGCTCGACATCGCCGCCCAGGCCCCCGGCCACACCACAACGGCGATTGCCATAACAGCGACGGCGCAGGCAACCAGAGCCGCCACCCGTAACGCTGTCTCTACCCTACCGCGTGAGCGGACTTTCGCGACAGCGCGATCCACAAACTCCTCGGTTGAGCCGGGCTGCGGCGCGCCATAGAGGGCGAAGAGTTCGCCTTCGAAATCTTTCTCGGACATCATGAATGGCCTTTCATCTCGACCTTAAGTCTGTGGCGAAGTTTTTCCAGCCCACGCGTGACATGCGATTTCACCGTGCCCAACGGAACATTGAGCGCATCCGCGATCTCCTGACCCGTCAGCCCTGCACCATGGCAGAGCGTGACACAGACGCGCTCGGCGGGCGTGAGCGCCTTCAGCGCCGTATCTAGATCCATCCGCGCGGCAAGATCTGCACCTACATCGGCGGCTGTTTCGGCATCGATAGGCTCGGTCATTACGACGAAGCGAGCATCTTTGTTTTTCCGCTTGAGATAGAGCCGCGCGGCCACCGTTCTGATCCATGCTGTGAATGGCGCTTCGAACCTGTAGCCCGGCAGGCTGCGCATCGCCTCGATGAAGGTGTCTTGCGTCAGATCGTCGGCGGTCGCCGCATCGGCGCCCATGCGACGCATCAGGTCGCGGACGAAGCGGGCATGGCGCCGCACCAGCTCGCCAAACGCATCGCGATCGCCGCCCGCCGCTAGACCCGCAAGCTGGTCGTCGGCGAGGAAGGCGAGCAGGCGCGCGGACCCGGTTGGCTTTTCGGACGGCGGCATGGCGCCGCGCTCAGTCGCGCGGCTGACCTCGTCCGAGCATCAGATAGACTCGACCCATGCAGCCTAGCAGTCCGGCGGCGATGACGAGAATCGCCATTTCCTCGGGCGTATCACCCGCCCCGCGTGGACCCCAGGAAAGCACCACGGTCGTGGCATAGGCCGCGGCCAGGCCGACGCCGGCCGCCAGCATCAGCATGCCGCGCCTCGTATCCTTTTCACGCGTTGGCGGCGGGCCGACGGTAATATGGCGGATGAGGTCGGGCGAGAGTGGCTGGTTGTTGTCCTGCAAGTGTTTGAGCAGGTCGTAGAGCCGTTCCCGTTCCCTCGCCCTGAAACGCAGGAAGGCGAGCACTACGATCACCGGCGCGACCGAAAAAACACTGATAATCCCGAGCCAATACATAATTGGTCCGATGGCTCTTGCGAATTCTGTCCCATCCATTGCGCGCATGCTCCCGCCGCTGCCTGCCTCCAGTATGGGGCCCCCAAGAGCCAAACGGGATGCAAAATATCTTGTCGGGACATGTGCATCCCAAATTGTCCCTCAGCTGCCCTAGTCAGACAGTGCAGCAATCTGCCGCCAGGGAGATAGACATGAAAACCCGTGCTACCGCCGTTGCCGCCGCGATGGTCGCCACTCTCGCTCTTCTCGTTTCTGTGAGTCATGCGCAAGGCACGGAACCCCGGCTGCCCGCAACGCCAGCCGGAGACGTGGTGCAAGCATGGCTCGACGCGGTGAACAGCCCCGATCCGCAACAAATTGCGTTGATTGATGAGCGCGCCGTTCCGATACGCCTTCAATCCGGGGGGTATGACCTCGTTCGGATAGATAATGTTTCAGCCACTCCGATAACCGCCGTCCTGAAAGATCGCCTATTCGGCAATGACACGTCCACGACATGGACGTTTAGCGCCGACACGCCGCTACGGATCACGAACATACGTACCACTCCAGCGCGTGAGACCGCCGACGCCGAGCCTGTCGCGCGGCTGGATGACGCGGCGCTCGGCGACTTCATCCGGGCGGCCATGGAGAGGGCCGATTATTCGGGGGCCGTCCTTGTTGCCCGTGACGGCAAGGAGGTTTTCGCCGCCGCCCATGGCTTCGCCGACCACGAGCAGAACATCGCCAACACGCTCGATACGCGTTTCCGCGTCGGCTCCATGAACAAGATGATGACGGCGACGGCGATTCTGCAGCTCGTACAGGCGGGCAAGGTGCGCCTTGATGCGCCCGTTGGCGACTATCTCAAGGATTACCCCAATCAGGATTTCGCCCGGACAGTTACGGTTCACCACCTGCTGACACACACAGGCGGCGCGGGCGATGTTTTCGGACCGAAGTTCAACGAGAACCGTCTGCGGCTGAAGACGCTGGCCGATTATGTGGCGCTCTATGGCGACCGCGCGCCGGAATTCACACCGGGCGACAGGTACCGCTATTCAAATTACGGCTTTGTCCTGCTCGGCCGTATCATCGAGGAGGTGTCCGGACAGAATTATCCCGCCTATCTGGACGACCACGTCTTTGCGCCTGCGGGCATGACACGCAGCGGATTCGAACCTGAAGACGTCGCAGTTGAAGGCCGCGCTATGGGCTATGTCCCTGAAGGTGCTGGCTGGGGGACCAACGCCAGTTTTCTGCCCTATAGCGGCACGTCGGCTGGCGGTGGATATTCCACTGTGCGTGATCTTCTCGCTTTTGCCAACGCCCTCACCAGCCACAAGCTTCTGGACGCCGGGCACACCCGGCTGCTGACCACCTCGAAGACTGCATCAGGCTACGCCTATGGCTTCGGCGATACCTCGACGCCTGAAATCCGTCAGTACGGTCACAATGGCGGCGCGCCGGGCATGAATGGCGATCTGTGCATCATCGGCGACGGCAAGGCGGTGGTCGTGGCGCTGTCGAACGTATCGCCGCCTTCATTCGCCGACCGCTTCGCGGGCGAGATCGTCGAACGGCTGAAAGTCTTCACGGTTGATGGCAAGCTCGCATTGCTGGGACCACCGGCAGCTCGGCCCAACGCTGGCGAAAAAGAGCGCATGGCAGCTTTCCAAGCCCCCGACCTGGATGGAGACGGCAGGCTTGATAAGGCGGCCTATCGCGAGCTGCTGAAAGTTCTGGGCTTTGCCGATCAGTTGGAAACCCTGTTCGCGCAACGCGATGTGAACCGCGACGGCTTCGTTTCGGCTGAGGAATACCGGGAACCGATCCCGCAATAGTCACGGCGGCCGCCAGTTCCAAATGGCGCGCCTCTGGCCGCAGACGGCGAAGCGCCGCTTCCCCGAGAGGCGCTTCGTCGCCTGTCTGCCCTAAGCGCATGATGATAGCCCGCAACGGAATCGCTTTGGCCAGAAAAATGGACAGCGACGTGGGTCAGCTTTCAGCGGTCATCAGCGTCAACACTTCCGCCCACGCATCCAGCGCTGCGCGCTTCTCACGCAGATATTCGTTCCGGTCATAGACCCGGCTAACGGCTGAGCCGACGAGGTGGGCGATGACGCGCTCGGCGACTTCGTAGCCGACCCCCACGCGTTCGCTGGTGAGCATGGTGCGCCCGGTACGACGGAGGTCATGTGAGCTCGCATGCTCTATGCCGATCAACTTGCAGGCCCGGGCCATGGAACGCGTGAGCCGCTTGCCTTCGAGCGGCGCCTCCCCTGACCGGTCCGGAAAGGCAATTGCGCCGCCCGACCGGTCAAACGCTTCGCGGAAACGCGCCAGCGCCATGTCTGAGAGCGGCACCGCGTGGGCGCGCTTGCCCTTCATCCGCTCCGCGGGGACGATCCAGAGCCGGTCTGTCCAGCTGAACTCTTCAATGCGGGCGCCAACCACTTCGCCGGCACGCTGGAGCGTCAGCAGGCAGAGTTGGAGTGCGATCGCCGCCGCTGGCGAGAGGCCATTCACCGGGCGCTGACCCTCCTCCTGCCCGGCCGCGAGACCCGCGCCTGCATTGCCTCGCCCCGCTTCGAGGAAGGCCCAGAACTTCCGGATCTCATTCTCGGTCAGCACGCGTTCCCGGCTGTTCTCCGGGAACAGCCGTTCTATGGCGAGGGCGGGGTTGGCCTCGATCAAGTCGCGCTTGAGCGCATAGTTCAACACCTGGCGCACCATGGCGTGCGCTTCATAGCCCCGGGTGAGTTAACCCTTTCCACAGCTCTTTTTGTTCCATATATGCTCCATTCTATTGCGGATATTGGGAAATCACGTGACAGGTTGTCAAAATCTCACCCAGATGCGAGCATCTCTGCGGCTAGCGCAAGAACGACGGCTATCCGTTTCCTTTTCTCCTGTGTCGCCGTCGCAGCGGCGTATCTCGCATTGGGCTATGCGGACAGTGACGACGAGCGCCAACGGCGACGATTCCGATGGTGGAAGTTGACGGCACTGGGCATACTTGTCGTCAATTACTCCTTCAGCGTTTTGTTTAGCGCGTTGGTCGCGTTCGGATCGGGACCACTGCACGATGAGCTGATCCGCGAGCTTGGAACGTCAGCCCCGACCCGATAGTCGCTTTACTCAAAATGGCCTCGAACGGGACACTCCAGGCTGACTCTTGATGCTTCGCGTCGCACACGGCTGGTGTTCGGAGCGGAGTGAGGGGCGACCGCCCGATCCTGCATCAGGGGAGCAG
The DNA here is from genome assembly GCA_964550535.1 of uncultured Rhizobium sp. Classification (GTDB taxonomy): domain Bacteria; phylum Pseudomonadota; class Alphaproteobacteria; order Caulobacterales; family Hyphomonadaceae; genus UBA7672. Next base: position 263 of record CAZJZQ010000131.1, on the reverse strand, counting down.
CAGGTCTCCAACAAGCGCAGGGTCGGGGCTGAACTCCGCCCACCCTTGGGGATCGTTGACGACGCGCTGGCGGTAGGAGCGGAGAATATCGGGACTGGGCGACTTGATGCCGGCCCGCTCGAAGCCATTCATGGCGGCGCGTATCCATCCGTCCGGGAAGTCCGTCGATCCGTGGACGTACAGCATGGACCAGATCAGCCTAGAGGCTGTTAGAGCATTTCTGTTTTTGAAGGAATCGGAAGGGTTCCTGTTTGGTTCGAACT
>CAZJZQ010000130.1:0-8873 GCA_964550535.1 uncultured Rhizobium sp. | reverse complement strand
CTCCGCCATCAGCTCACGCACCAGCGGAGGCGGGGCTGGCGTTCGCGGACGCCGGGCGGATCGCGGTGGTCGTGGGGCCGGGATCGTTCACGGGATTGCGGGTGGGCGTTGCGTTTGCGCGCGGGCTGGCGCTGGCGCTGGGCGCGCCGGTGGCGGGGGTCACCAGTCTTGAGGCGATGGAGCCTGCGCCGGCCAACGGTCCGGTGCTTGGGATATTGCCGGCGAAACGCCGGCCGCCGGAGCGGACGTGGTGGGCGCAGCTGATGATGGACGGGCGCGGCGTGGCGCCGCCGGTCGAGGCGGGGCCCGAGGAGTTGCGCGCGCTGGCGGCGCAGGCGGCGGTGGTGATGGGCGATGGCCTGGCGCCGGGCGACTTGCCGGGAAATCTGGTTGCGGCGGCGCCGGCGGCGAGCGGGGCGGCGCTGTTCGCAGCGCGGCTGGCGGCGGATGATCTTCCGGCGGCGCGGCCGGTTTATGTGCGGCCGCCGGATGCGGCGCCGATGAAGCCGGGACCGGTGATCCTGCCGGACGCGACATGAGCGGGACGGCCGCCCTGCGGCCCGCGACGCCGGACGACGCGGCGGACTTCGCCCGGCTGCATGTGACGGGGTTCGAGCGGCCGTGGGATGCGGGGGAGTTTGCGGGCTGGCTGGCCCGGCCGGACGCCTTCGCGATCGTCGCTGAGCGGGACGGCGTGGCGGCGGGCTTCGGGCTGGCGCTGGCGGCGGGGGAGGACGCGGAAATCCTCACCATCGTGGTCGATCCGCCGCTGCGCGGCGCCGGAATGGGCGGAGCTTTGCTGGCGGCGCTGGACGTGGAGGCGGCGAAAAGGGGGCTCAAGCGCTGGGTGCTGGAGGTTTCACGCAATAATTTGCCTGCCCGGGCGCTGTATTCCCGTCAGGGGTTCATGGAAATCGCGGTCCGGAAACACTATTATCGGACAGCGGACGGGCTGGCCGACGCGCTTGTCATGGCGCGTCCGGCCGGGCGTTCGTCAGGCTCGCCGGGTGGAACCTGGCTGGGTGGACAGGCAGGCGGTGGACAGGCAGGCGGTGGACAGGCAGGCGGTTGACCCGCATACCTGCGACGCCAGCCAGCGCCCGGTATCGGCCGGAAGGACAGGGCAGGAGGTCGATCGTGATCGAGCAAAAATGCGTGGAGAAAGGTCTCCGCATGACGGACCAGCGCCGGGTGATCGCCCGCGTGCTTTCCGAGGCGATTGACCACCCGGATGCGGAGGAGTTGCATCGCCGCGCCGCCGCGATCGATTCCAACATCTCGCTGGCCACGGTCTATCGTACGGTGAAACTGTTCGAGGATTCGGGCATCATCGAGCGTCACGATTTCCGCGACGGCCGCTCGCGCTATGAAGAAGCGCCGCAGGAGCATCACGACCACCTCATCAACGCCAAGACGGGCGAGGTGATCGAGTTCCAGTCGGACGAGATCGAGAATTTGCAGATCGAGATCGCGCGCAAGCTGGGCTTCAGGCTCGTGGATCACCGTCTTGAACTCTACGGCGTGCCGCTTGAGGACGAGAAGAAGAAATGAGCCGGGGGCCAAAATAACCCGCATGGGCCAGACCCCGAAGGCGCCGGCCAAGGGCCTCTATATCCGTACCTATGGCTGCCAGATGAACGTCTATGATTCCGAAAGGATGAGGGACGTGCTGAAGCCGCTTGGCTATGCGCCGGTGGACACGCCGGAAGACGCTGATCTTGTCGTGCTGAACACCTGCCACATCCGGGAGAAGGCGTCGGAGAAGGTGTTCTCCGAACTCGGCCGGCTGAAAGAAACCAAGCAGGCGTCGGGCGGGCGGATGCGGATCGCGGTGGCCGGATGCGTGGCCCAGGCGGAAGGGCAGGAGATCATGCGCCGTCAGCCGGCGGTGGATCTGGTCGTGGGGCCGCAGGCCTATCACCGGCTGCCGGAGATGATCGCGCGGATCGCGCGGGATTCCGGCGATGCGCTGGAGACGGATTTCGCGGCGGAAGAAAAGTTCGATGCGCTGCCGAAGGTGCGCGAGGCCGATGGTCCGTCGGCTTTCCTGTCGATCCAGGAAGGTTGCGACAAGTTCTGCACGTTCTGCGTGGTGCCTTATACGCGCGGCGCGGAGTTCTCGCGCGGGGTGGAGGCGATCACGCTGGAGGCGCGTCAGCTCGCGCGGGACGGCGTGAAGGAAATCGTGCTGATCGGGCAGAATGTGAACGCTTTCCACGGCGCGGCTCCGGCGGGGGACGCCAAGGGCGGCGAGTGGGGGCTGGGTCAGCTGATCCGCCATATCGCGAAGACAGGCGGGATTGAACGCATCCGCTATACGACATCGCATCCGCGCGACATGGATGATGATCTGATCGCCGCGCATGGCGAGATCGATACGCTGGCGCCGGTGCTGCACCTGCCGGTGCAGGCGGGGTCGGACCGTATCCTGAAGGCGATGAATCGCGGGCATACGGCGGAGGACTATCTGCGCATCATCGAGAAGGTACGGCAGGCGCGGCCGGACATCGCGATAATGTCGGATTTCATCGTCGGCTTTCCGGGCGAGAGCGAGCAGGATTTCGAGGACACGCTGGCGCTGGTGCGCGAGGTGAAGTTCGCGCTGGCCTATTCGTTCAAATACTCGCGCCGTCCGGGCACGCCGGCCGACGGCATGTCATTGCAGGTTGCGGAAGAGGTGAAGGACGAGCGTCTTGCGCGGCTGAACGGTCTGCTGCGCGAGCAGGCGCAGGCGTTCAACCAGTTGGCCATCGGCCGCAGGCTGGACGTGCTGTTCACGCGGCAGGGCAAGCTGCCGGGGCAGGCGCTGGGGTATTCGCAGTACATGCAGCCGGTGCATGTGGAGAATGGCGAGGCGTTGATGGGGCGTCTCGCGCGTATAGAGATTACGGGCGCGACCATGGCGAGCCTCTCGGGGCGCGCCGTGGCGGCCGCCGCAAGCGTTGAATGTGTCGAAGCAGGATAAAGGGCGGGACGCCGAAGGAGGATAAGGTGACGAAGTCAGTTGTCTTGATACTTGGGTTTGTCGTCCTGCTTGCGGGCGTCCTTGCCGGCTTCTTCCTGCTTCCGGGCCAGGGAAGCGCGATGATGATGATCGCGCCGGCCGTCGCATTCGTCGGTTCCGGCGGCCTGCTGCTTCTCGCGGTCACGCGAAGACGCAGGAGCCAGGAGCGCCGGTGACGACCCGCCCCCGCACCCAGCGCGCCAGCCGCCATGTGGTTCCGGTCGCCAGCCCGCAATTGCTGCGCGACATCTGCGGCCCCGCGCATGCGAACCTCCAGCTTCTGGAGCGCGCCTTCGCCGAGGACGAATTGCGCGCCGAAAGCCAGGGCGGCGAGATCGTGCTGATCGGACAGGGCGAGGCGCCCCGCCGCGCGGCCGAGGCGCTGGAGGCGTTCGCGCGCCGTATCGCCGCCGGGGCGGAGGCGAGTTCATCCGAACTGGAGGCCGCGATCCGCCTCAGCCGTCCTGAAGGCTCCGCCGCCGAAGGCGGCGACATCATTGGCGGCCTGCGCAAGCCGGTGATGGCGCAGACGCCGGGGCAGCGGAGCTATGTCGATCTGCTGCGGCGCGATGAGCTGGGGCTGGTGTTCGGCGTCGGGCCTGCGGGTACGGGCAAGACGTATCTGGCGGTGGCGGCAGGCGCTGCGGAGCTGCGCGCGGGCAAGCGCGAACGGCTGATCGTCACGCGCCCGGCGGTGGAGGCGGGCGAGAAGCTCGGCTTCCTGCCCGGCGCGCTGGAGGAGAAGGTTGATCCGTACATGCTGCCGATCTGGGACGCGCTGAACGAGACGCTTGGCGCGCAGGAGGTGGATCGCCGCAAGGAGCGCCGCGAGATCGAAGTCGCGCCGGTTGCGTTCCTGCGCGGGCGGACGCTGAAGAATGCTTTCGTGATTGTCGATGAGGCGCAGAACGCCACCGTACCGCAGATGAAAATGGTGCTGACGCGTCTGGGCCGCGGCTCGCGCATGATCGTGACGGGCGACCCGTCGCAGACCGATCTGGTGGACCGCACGCCTTCGGGGCTGGCGCATGCGATGCGTATTCTCGACGGCGTGAAGGGCGTGGCGATCCAGCAGCTGACGGTCGCGGACGTGGTGCGGCATGAGCTGGTGGGCCGGATCATCGAGGCCTATGACCGGGATGCGGGGGGCGGGCGATCGTGACCACGGTTGCGCCCGACCACGCTGGCGTCGCATGCGACACGCGCATCGAAGATCCCCGCTGGACGCAGACGCTGCCCGATCTCGAAGGTCTGGTGGCGCGTGTGATGCTTGCGGCGGCGCGGGCGGCGGCGGCGAGCGGCGCGGCGGATATCCTGTTCACGGATGACGCGGAGATGCAGGCGCTGAACCGCCAGTGGCGCGGTCTCGACAAGCCGACGGATGTTCTGTCGTTTCCGTCGGACGGCCCCGGAGAACCGGGCGCGCCGGAGCATCTGGGCGATATTGCGCTGGGATTTGAAACCTCGATGCGCGACGCGGAAAAGATGGGCCGGGCGGCGGACGCGCATGTCGCGCATCTGGTGGTGCATGGATTTCTGCATCTTCTCGGGCATGATCACATGGCCAAGGACGAAGCAGATGTAATGGAAGCGCTGGAGGCCAGAATTCTGGCGGCGCTTGGATGGCCCGATCCCTACCGGACGGGGCCGTATGGAGAAGCAGACGCGGATGCCTGATTCACCCTCAACCCCGGCGGCTCCGTCCGCCACGAATGCGCAACAGGACGCGGAACCTCCGCAGCGAACCGGCATACGCGAACGCATCGCCCGCCTTGTCGGGTTCAAGTCCGGCGGGAGCGATTCCAATGCCGATGGAGCAGCCGACGAAAGCGCGCCAAGCGAGATCCGCCTGCGGCTGCGCAAGTTTGAAACGTCGAGCGTGAGGGATGTGATGACGTCGCGCGTCGATATCATCGCCATCGAGGAGAATGCGGCGCTGGCCGAGGTGTTGGAGCTGTTCGCCAACGAGGCGCATTCGCGCATGCCAGTCTATCAGGAGTCGATGGATGATCCGCTGGGTTTCATCCACATCAAGGACGTTGTGGCCGAAGTGATGCGTCAGGGCTGGAGCCCTGAAGTGCTGGCGTCCCGGCCGCTGAAGCGCCTGCTGCGCGATATCCTCTTTGTGCCGGAGTCGACGCGCCTGCCGGACCTGCTGGTGCAGATGCAGGCCTCGCGCATCCATATCGCCATTGTCATCGACGAGTATGGCGGTACGGGCGGCATGGTGTGCCTCGAAGACCTTGTCGAAGAGATTGTCGGCGATATCGAGGATGAGCATGACGAGATCGCGCCCATCGTGGTGCGCCGCGCGCGCAATGTGTGGGAAGTCGACGGCCTTGCGGAAATCGATGCGGTGGAGCGCGAAACCGGGCTGAATATCTCGGTCAAGGATTTCGAGGACGATGTCAGCACGATTGGCGGACTTGCCGCCGCGCTGGCCGGACGCCTGCCGCAAGCAGGCGAGGTGATCGACCATCCGGGCGGGCTGAAGCTGGAAGTCGTCGAGGCCGATCCCCGGCGTGTCGTGCGGGTTCGCGTGCGCGGCCCGGCCAGCCGGCCGGTTGCAGCGCTCCCGCTTGCCGGCGGGGCGCAGCGCAGGATAGATCGCAACGACGCCTGAAGCGGCGTGCGGGGAACCCGGAATGATTCAACGATCCGGCGGTACGGAGCTGCCGCTTCCCGCGATGCGGGGGAATTTCCTGACGCCCCTCTATGTCTGGGCCGTGGGGTTCCGGGGCTGGCAGGCGATGGCGTTCGCCGCCGTGCTGGGCGCGATTGCGAACCTTGCCTTTCCGCCGGTGGGCGTGTGGCCCGCCTTTGCGGCGGCGCTGGCCGGACTGATCTGGAGTCTTGATGCGGCGCGGCTGTCACCCCGGCCGGGCTGGTCGGCGTTTTCGCGCATCTTTGCGTTCGGCTTTGCGTATTTTCTTGTCGGTTTGCACTGGATCGCGGCGGCGTTTCTGGTCGATCCGGGCGCGCACCTTGCGCTGATCTGGCTGCCGCTTGTGATCCTGCCTGCGGGGCTGGCGGCGCTCCTCGCGGGCGTGATGGCGCTGGGGTTCCGGTTCTGGTGTCAGGGGCCGGCGCGGATCATCATCTTCGCGGTGTTCTTCACGCTGGCCGAATGGGTGAGGGGCGCGCTGTTCGGACTGGGCGGATTGCCGTGGAACCTGCCGGGCATGGTGTGGGCGCCGGGCGGCGCGATTTCGCAATCGGCTTCGGTGTGGGGGATTTATGGTCTTTCGGTGCTGACGGTCGCCGCGCTGTGCACGCCGGCGGCGTTGACGGACGGACGGCCGCGCGGATCAGGCGCCTCACGCGCGGCGCCGCTGATCGTTGCGGCGATTGTGTTCGGCGCGATCTGGGGTTGGGGCGCGCGGCGTCTCGATACGATTCCCGAACTGCCCAACGGTCCGATGGTGAGGCTGGTGGAGGCGGGCGCGCCGCAGAACCAGAAATATACCGGCGCAGGGCCGATGATGGTGCGCCGGTTCCGCGACCTGACGGGCGCGGACGAGCCGGGCTCGCCATCCATCGTGATCTGGCCGGAAGGCGCGCTGCCTTACTATGTGCTCGAATATCCCGAAGTGCTCGACATCATCACGGGCAATCTGGGCAGGCGGCGCCTGATCCTCGGGACAGCGCGGCAGCAGCGGGAAGAAGACGGCGAGGCCGGTGCGTACAACAGCCTCGCGGTCATCACGGCGGAGAGCAATCTGCGCCCCCCGCTGGCGGTCTATGACAAGCACATGCTGGTGCCGTTCGGGGAGTTCACGCCGTTTCGCGAGGTCGCTGATCTGGTGGGGATCGAGACGTTGCAGCAGATGGCGTCCAGCGGGTTCGAGGCTGGCGCGCCGCCGGATATCGTGATGGCGCCGGGCATACCGCCGTTTGCGCCGCTGATCTGCTACGAGGCGATTTTCCCCGGCCTGTCGCCGGCCTCGCCCGACCGTCCGCAATGGCTGGTGAACATTTCCAACGACAGCTGGTTCGGGAACCTGTCCGGGCCGTGGCAGCACGCGGCGCAAGCGCGGTACCGCTCCATCGAAGAGGGGCTGCCGATGGCCCGCGCCGCCGCCGGCGGACATACGGGCATGATCGACTCCTATGGCCGGTGGACCGCGCGGGGCGCGCCGGCCGATCCGAACGTCTATGGCGCCGATCCGCCGGGTTGGGTTTCGAGCGTGGTCGACGCCCCGATCCCGGCCGCCGCGCCGCCGACACCGTATAGCCGATGGCGAGACGGGTTGTTCTGGCTGATTCTGCTGGGACTCAACCTGGGGTTGTTGGTCCTGCCCCGGCGTTGACTCTAATGCTATCCAACCAGAGGGCGAATTTGCGCCCGTTTGCACCTACAGGCGCCCGCTGGAAAACAAACTTCCCAACCAGATCGACCAGCATGTCGGCCGCCGACTGCGCTGGCGCCGCCGCGAGCTGAAGCTGTCGCAGGAGGCGCTGGCCGACAGGCTGGGGGTGACGTTCCAGCAGGTTCAGAAATATGAGCGGGGGGCCAATCGCGTCTCGGCCGGGCGGCTTTACGAGCTGGCGCAGGCGCTGGACACCACCATCCCGTATTTCTTCGAGGGGGCTGACGCGGTGCATAGCGCCCTGTCGGCGGGGTTCGTGGAAGAGGGGGCGGAGTTCACCGGCCTGATCGACGCGGACGCCGTGGACCTGGTGATCGCTTTCCAGGCCATCCGCGATCCGGACCTGCGCAAAAGCATTCTCGCCATGGTCAAGAAATCCGCCGCCGTGTTCTCGGACCGGGCCGGGGCGGACGAGGAAGACTAAACGTTTTATCCGGCGGCTGCTGAAGCTTGTGGAAGGCGTGGGCCCGGCTGCGTCAAGAGCGCCCCGGAAATCATATAAAGCTTTCGTTATGCGATCTGGCGCGCTAAAGCAGGCCTCTACGCCGGATGGGTGTGACGAGGAGATCAGCGTGGCGCGTTCGAATTACATCTTCACCAGCGAAAGCGTGTCCGAGGGACACCCGGACAAGGTGTGCGATCGCATCTCTGACGAGGTGGTCGATCTCTATTACCGCGCCACGATCGCCGAGGGCCTGGACCCCTGGGCGCTGCGCTGCGCCGCCGAGACTCTGGCCACGACCAACAAGGTGGTGATCGCGGGCGAATATCGCGGCACGGACTCGGTCACCAGGGAACTGATCGCGCATCACGCCCGCATGGCGATCCGCGACATCGGTTATGCGCAGGACGGCTTCCACTGGGAGAACGCTGACATTGAAGTGCTGCTGCACGGCCAGTCCGAGCACATTGCGCAGGGCGTCGATGCGTCGGGCAACAAGGAAGAAGGCGCGGGCGACCAGGGCATCATGTTCGGCTACGCCACGAACGAGACGCCGGAGCTGATGCCGGCGCCGATCCAGTTCAGCCACAAGATCCTGAAGCTGCTGGCCGATGCGCGCCACAGCGGCAAAGAAAAGACGCTGGGCCCCGACGCCAAGAGCCAGGTGACCGTGCGTTATGAAAACGGCAAGCCGGTGGAGTGCGTTTCCATTGTTCTGTCGACGCAGCACACGGATGCGAAGCAGACGTCGGACGACATCCGCAAGGTCGTCGAACCCTATATCCGCGCGGCGCTGGGCGATGTTCTGCCGATCGCGAAAAACTGCGTGTGGCACATCAACCCGACGGGCAAGTTCGTGATCGGCGGGCCGGACGGCGATTGCGGCCTGACCGGGCGCAAGATCATCGTCGACACTTATGGTGGGGCTGCGCCTCACGGCGGCGGCGCGTTCTCCGGCAAGGACCCGTCGAAGGTGGACCGCTCGGCCGCCTACGCCGCGCGCTATGTGGCCAAGAACGTGGTGGCCGCGGGCCTGGCCGGAGAAGGCACCGCCGCC